>JASGGS010000100.1:0-14025 GCA_047602685.1 Sphingobium sp. | reverse complement strand
CGGACATCATCGCGCCCAGCGACATGATGGACGGCCGCATCGGCGCGATCCGCGAAGCGCTGGAAGCGGAGGCCCATGCCAATGTGCAGATCATGGCCTATGCCGCCAAATATGCCTCCGCCTTCTATGGGCCGTTCCGCGACGCCGTGAGTTCCAGCGGCCTCCTGAAAGGCAACAAGAAAAGCTATCAGATGGACCCGGCCAATGCCGGCGAGGCCCTGCGCGAGGTCGCGCTGGACATTGCCGAGGGCGCGGACAGCGTGATGGTGAAGCCCGGCCTGCCCTATCTGGACGTCGTAGCGCGGGTGAAGGATGCCTTCAACATCCCGGTGTTCGCCTATCAGGTATCCGGCGAATATGCGATGATCGAGGCGGCGGCGGCCGTGGGCGCCGGTGACCGTGACGCCCTGATCCTCGAGACGCTGATGAGCTTCAAGCGGGGCGGTTGCACCGGCATCCTGACCTATCATGCGCTGGATGCCGCGCGGCTGATCACGGGCTGACCATGACAGGCATCGTGCTCACCACGCCGCGCCTCGCCCTGCGCGAATGGCGGAAGGGGGACGACGCGTCGGTGGCAGCCATGCAGACGCCCGCCGTCATGCGCTGGTTGCAGGATGAGAACATGCCCGTGCGACGTCCCGGCTCCGTCGAGGAGCGCATGCGGGTCATGCAGGCGGAATATGGCCATTGCTTCTGGGTCGTCGAGCGCCGGAATGACGGAGAGTTTCTGGGCTATTGCGGCCTCAAGCGGGTCGATGCGGAGGGCACCGCCCTGACCGGCGCGTTCGAGATCGGCTGGAGCCTGGCCGAGCAGCACTGGAACCATGGCTATGCGACGGAGGCCGCGCTGGCGGTGCTGGAGCGCGCCTTCGCCGTCCATGATGCGCCCTTTGTCATCGCCTTCACCGTGGCGGAGAATGTCGCAAGCTGGCGCGTGATGAAGCGGATAGGCATGGAACGCCGAGCCGACCTCGACTTCCACGATCCTGCATTCAGCGACGCGCTGAACCCGACGATCGTCTACCGGATCGAGAAAGACCAATGGAAAGGCGCGGCATGACCGGTCCCACACTGATCCCCATTAACGGAAAGGCGCCGCGCATCCACGACAGCGCCTTCATCGCCGCCGGGGTGGTGATCGTGGGCGATGTCGAGATCGGGCCGGAAGCCAGCATCTGGTACAATTGCGTGCTGCGCGCCGACATCAACCATATCCGCATCGGGGCGCGAACCAATGTGCAGGACGGCACCATCATCCATTGCGACAGTCCCAAGCCGGGCAATCCGGCGGGTCACCCCACCATTATCGGGGAGGATGTGCTGATCGGCCATCTCGCCATGGTGCATGGCTGCATCCTGCATCCGCGATCCTTTGTCGGGCTGGGCGCGATCGTGATGGACGGCTGCGAGATCGAATCGGACGCCATGCTCGCGGCGGGAGCCATGCTGACGCCGGGCAAGCGCATGCCTTCCGGCCAGCTATGGCAGGGCCGCCCCGCAAAATATGCGCGCGAGCTCAGCGAAGCCGATATTGCGGGGATGAAGGCGGGCGTGGCGGGCTATGTCATCAACGCCGCCATCCACAAGGCGGCGGTCGAGGACGCGATCAGGGCTGGGCAAGCCTGAAGCGCAGCGCGTCCAGCCGGTCATTCTGCCGGTCGACCATCGCCAGGACCGGGGCGCGATAGCCCTCCACCGTCGTCGCATCCCCGCCCTTGTCGAGCTGGTTCACATAGATGCTGTCCATCCCGGCCAGGGCCGTGACGCTTTCGAAGCGGCGGGCGTCAAGCGCGCTGATCGCCTTTTGCGCGACCACCCATGCCTCGCTGGCGGGCGCGGCGTTGCGCGCGGCCTGGACAGCGCGGTCGGACGCGGCATAATCCTGGTCGAAGGCCTGCCCCGCCGCGCTCGCCTGCGTAGCGAGGCGCGTGAGTTCGCCGAGCACGGCCGCGTCCAGCGGCCTGGCGGGAGGCAGTTCCGCCGCCGCCTTCGCAATCTCGGCATCCCGGTCCCGGCTCTCGATCGGACGGCGCAGCAGCGAGGGATAGGCGCGCTGGGCCTGGACCGGTTCCACCGAACCGAAAAGCAATATGGCGGCAAGGGTGGCAAGACGGCGTAGCATGACAGGCGAGATGTAGGCAGGCCGGGCAATCGGTGCAAGCAGACCCCGGCGATTCCGAATCAAGGCGCCATCCCGGCAAGAAAAGACCGGCGCAAACCCCGCAGCCCTCTTCAAATAACCGGCATTTCCGCCTATTTTGAGGAGCACTGAACATTGACAGGCGCGACCCGATCCACTAACGGGCCACTTTCTCGCGTACTGATCCGGTTCCGCCGGACTCGGTCGCGTCATGCTTTTGACCGGAAGAGAAACAAGCCATGTTCGCAGTCGTGCGTACAGGCGGCAAGCAGTATCGCGTCGCCGCCGGAGACAAGATTGTCGTCGAGAAGCTCGCGGGTGAAGCCGGCGACAAGATCACGCTCGACGACGTGCTGCTGGCCGGTGAGGGCAGCGACCTGAAGGACACCCAGGGCCTGACCGTCGCCGCCGAGATCATCGCGCAGGCAAAGGGCGAGAAGGTGATCGTGTTCAAGAAGCGCCGTCGCCACAATTATCGCCGCCGCAACGGCCACCGCCAGAATCACACGATTCTCAAGATCGTGTCGATCGGCGCCTGATTTTTTGGTTTGCTGCGATTTCCGAGCCGCCGGATCTACGATCCGCCTCGAAATCGCTAATAGGGAGTCCTGAGATATGGCACATAAGAAAGCTGGCGGTTCGTCGCGTAACGGTCGCGATTCGGAATCGAAGCGCCTTGGCGTGAAGAAGTTCGGTGGCCAGACGGTCATCGGCGGCAACATCCTCGTCCGCCAGCGCGGCACGAAATTCTATCCGGGCCGCAATGTCGGCATCGGCAAGGATCACACGCTGTTCGCCCTGACCGAAGGTCGCGTGACCTTCCATGACGGCAAGCTGGGCCGCAAATATGTCTCCGTCGACCTATTGGCCGAAGCCGCCGAATAAGCGTTGCATATCCGCCCTCACGGGCAATGGGATCAGGGGAGCGACCATGGTTCGCTCCCCTTTTTCATGCGCGGCAATCCGGCCCCTGGAGCGGATTTTGCTTTGATTGGAGGAAATCGCTCCGATATTCCCTGTCAGCCGCGATTTTTCCGGGCTGTCAGGTGAAGCGGCTTCCAGCCGACGCGTGAACAGGTCGATATTCTCGTCGCCCCGGTTTTTGAGCGCCGCTAATATGGGCGGAAGCGTGCGGCCCCGATCCGACAGGCTATATTCCACCCTGAGCGGCGCTTCCGCATAAAGCTTCCGCAGGACGAGGCCATCCGCCTTCAGCTCCCGCAACTGGTTGTGAGCATGCCCGGCAGGAGGGGATGCAACTGGTTGAAGCATAACCGCCTCCTGCAAATGCCGCAGGATGAGCATCATCACTTGCCGTCGATCAGGCTGACGGCCGCTTCGACCAGGCAATTGGGACTGCAATAGAGGCGGGAATGTCGGGCCTTGGCCATGGGGAATATCCTTTTCGACACCAGGGCTTTTTATGCGTACTACGCAGGGCGCGCGACAGGCCCTAGAGGGGTGACGGACAGAGATTGCCAAGGAGCTCCATCCCATGCGCGCCATTGCCTATGAGCAGGCCGGTCCTATCGACCGCCCCGACAGCCTGATCGACCGCGCCATGCCCGATCCGGTGGCCGGCGGGCACGACCTGCTGGTGGAGGTGAAGGCCGTGTCCGTCAACCCGGTGGACACCAAGGTCAGGCGCAACCCGGACTCGACGGGCGGCGACTGGCGGATATTGGGGTTCGATGCAGCGGGCATCGTCCGTGCCGTGGGTCCGGACGTCACGCTGTTCCGGCCGGGAGACGAGGTGGCCTATGCGGGCAGCCTGATCCGTCCCGGCACCAATGCGCAGCTTCATCTGGTCGATGAGCGGATCGTGGGCGCCAAGCCCTCCAGCCTCGACTGGGCGGAGGCGGCCGCCCTCCCCCTTACCGCCATCACCGCGTGGGAAACATTGTTCGACCGCCTTTCCCTGCGCGCCGCATCCGGCGTGCTCCTGATCGTCGGAGGCGGCGGGGGCGTAGGCTCGATCGCGGTCCAGCTTGCGCGGCAGCTGACGGGGCTGATCGTCGTGGCAACCGCCTCCCGCGACGAGACGCGGCAATGGGTGCAGACGATGGGCGCCCACCATGTGATCGATCATTCAAAGGCACTAGCCCCGCAGATCGCGGCACTTGGGATAGACGCTCCGGCATTCGTCTTCTCGACCACGCACAGCGACCGGCATGCCGCCGATATTGCGGAACTGATCGCACCGCAGGGCAGGTTCGCGCTGATCGATGATCCGGCAAACCTCGACATCGGGCTGTTCAAGCGCAAATCGGTCTCGATCCACTGGGAGTTCATGTTCACCCGCCCGGTCTTCGGCACGCCGGATATGCATGCACAGGGCAAACTGCTGAACGAGGTCGCGGCGCTGGTCGATGCGGGCCGCCTGCGCACGACGCTCAGCGAACGGCTGTCGCCGATCAATGCCGACAATCTGAAACGCGCCCATGCCCTGATCGAAAGCGGCGCCACACGCGGCAAGATCGTATTGGAAGGTTGGGACTGACCCTCGCAGCCCGTCACGTCGGCCCCTGCACCCGGGGCCGCCGCTCGGAGCGCGGTCGACCGCAACAGGACAAGAGCGCCGGATCACAGGATCGGGCGCTCTCATGTCAATACAGGTGAATCTCAGAACAGGGCTGGCCAGAGGACCATGAGCAACCCGACCAGACTGATGAGGAACACGACGGAGCGAAGGGCCGGAACGCCCGCAGCATAAAGCGGCAGGTAGACGATCCGCGCCACCAGCCAGATGACGGCGCCAATCGCTGTCCAGCGGCTCGTCACGGCCGCGATGCTGACGATCAGCACCGCCGCGATCATGATCGGGAAAGTCTCGAAATAATTGGCCTGTGCCCGCATCAGGCGACCAACCAGCGGCTGCGGTTCCGGAAGGGTGCCGTCGCGCGGCCCCATATTCCACTTTGCGCCATATTGTTTCGTCTTGGCGTTACCTGCCGCGAAAATATGCACCAGGCCCAATATGCAGCCCCAGGCCAGAACGATCAGTTCCGTCGACATAATCCCCTCCCATGATTGGCGATCCGGAGATCATGCCCAAAAAAAAGGCCGCTGTACAAGTACAGCGGCCCAGTCGTCCGTTCGCAGGAGGAACATCATGTGGGCGGCGAAGCCTTGTCCTTGTGATCCGCCGTCCCGAAACCCTTAATTGTACGCGCGCTCGCCATGCTCGCCGAGGTCGAGGCCTTCCTGCTCGACTTCCGGCTTGACGCGCAGGCCGGTCAGGGCCTTGGCGATGAAGATCGCGATCGCGGTGCCGATCGAGGACCAGATGATCGTGGCAAGGACCGCCTCGATCTGGATCACCAGCTGGCTGCCGATCGAGAAGTCGTCACCGCCGGGGCCACCGAGCGAGGGCGAGTAGACGATGCCGGTGCCGATGGCGCCGATGATGCCGCCCACGCCGTGGATGCCGAAGGCGTCTAGGGAGTCGTCATAACCGAGCTTCGGCTTCAGGACCGAGACGGCGTAGAAGCAGACCACGGCAGCGACGGCACCCAGAACGATCGCACCGAACGGACCCGAGTTACCGGCGGCCGGTGTGATCGCGACGAGACCGGCGATGATACCCGAGCAGAAGCCCAGAGCCGAACCCTTGTGGCCGTTCACACGCTCGGCGAGCATCCAGAACAGACCGGCCGATGCCGTGGCGAGGAGGGTATTGATGAAGGCGAGAGCTGCCGAACCATTGGCTTCCAGGGCGGAACCGGCGTTGAAACCGAACCAGCCCACCCACAGCATGCCGGTGCCGACCATGGTCAGGGTCAGGCTGTGCGGCGGCATGGGTTCCTTGGGGAAACCGATGCGCTTGCCGAGGATCAGGGCAGCAACGAGAGCGGATACGCCGGCATTGATGTGGACCACCGTACCGCCGGCGAAATCGAGCGCGCCGAGGCCGAAGAAATAGCCGTTACCCGCCCACACCATGTGCGCGATGGGGAAGTACACGATCGTCAGCCAGACGACGGCGAATGCCATCACGGCCGAGAATTTGATGCGCTCCACGACCGCACCCAGGACCAGCGCCGCGGTGATCGCCGCGAAGGTCATCTGGAAGCTGACGAACACATATTCGGGGATGACGACGCCATCGGTGAAGGTGGCGGCCGTACTATCCGGCGTGATGCCCGACAGAAACGCCTTGCCGAAGCCGGAGATGATCGCGTTGCCGCCATCGCCAAAGGCCATGGTGTAGCCGTACATGACCCAGATGAGCATCGCGAGCGCCGCGACGGCGCCGACCTGCGTCATCGTGGAGAGCATGTTCTTGGAGCGGGTCAGGCCACCGTAGAAAAGCTGGAGGCCCGGAAGGATCATGAACAGGACGAGGACGGTGGCCGTCATCATCCAGGCGGTGTCGCCCTTGTTCGGCGTCGGAGCAGCAGCGGCGGCTTCCTGCGCCCAGGCGGGCATGGCAGCGAAGAGCGTCAGGGCCGCGGCCCCCGCGCTTGCGCAAATCTTGTTGGTGAGTGTCATGCTTTGCCCCTTTTCATCAAAGCGCGGTTTCGCCGGTCTCGCCGGTGCGGATGCGCACCGCCTGACCCACGTCCAGGACGAAAATCTTGCCGTCACCGATGGCGCCGCTATTGGCTGCCTGCTGGATGCTTTCGACAACGCGCGACGCCAGGCCGTCATCGCAGACGATCTCAACCTTGATCTTGGGCACCATGTTGGTGCTGTATTCCGCGCCGCGATAGATTTCGGTTTGCCCCTTCTGGCGTCCGAAGCCCTTGACCTCGCTCACCGTCATGCCGGCGACGCCAAGACCCGTCAGGGCCTCGCGGACATCGTCCAGCTTGAACGGCTTGATGATTGCCATGACTAGTTTCATGTCGCCCCCGATTGTGGTGGTGTGCGACGAAAACGGTAAGCAAGGGGCGTGCCAAATCGCGCATAGGGGCGAATCCCTAGAATTGAACGCAGCTTTGACGAGGCATGCTCTGATGCAGCGCACAAAAAAGAGGCAGGCCCGCATGGCCGCCTCTTTTTTAGGCATTCGTTAACCTAGGGTAACGGTCAGTTAATGGGCAGGGTGCCTCTAAAACAGGCACGGAGCGGGACAATCATATTGTCGGCCGGCTGCAATGCGGCGGTCAGGCCGCGGTGCCGCCTACCGTAAGCCCCTCGAGCAGCAGCGTCGGCTGGCCCACGCCTGCCGGGACGCTCTGCCCGCCCTTGCCGCACATGCCGATGCCCTCGTCCAGGGCCATGTCATTACCGATGCCGGTGACGCGGGTCAGCGCGGTCGGACCGTCGCCGATGATCGTGGCGCCCTTGATAGGATCGCTCAACCGGCCATTCTCGACCTTATAGGCCTCGGTGCAGGAGAAGACGAACTTGCCCGATACGATGTCGACCTGCCCGCCGCCGAAGCTCTTAGCATAGATGCCGTTCTTGATGCGGGAAAGCAGTTCGGCCGGATCGTCATTGCCGCCGCGCATGAAGGTGTTGGTCATGCGGGGCATGGGAGCATGGGCATAGGATTCGCGACGGCCATTGCCGGTGGCGGGGACGCCCATCAGCCGGGCGTTGAGGCGATCCTGCATATAGCCCTTCAATATGCCGTCCTCGATCAGGATATTCTCCTGCGTCGGCGTGCCCTCGTCATCAATGCTGAGCGAGCCGCGGCGATTGAGGATGGAACCGTCGTCCACCACCGTCACGCCGGGTGCGGCCACGCGCTGGCCGATCTTTCCGGTGAAGGCGCTGGTGCCCTTGCGATTAAAGTCACCCTCCAGGCCGTGCCCGATCGCCTCGTGCAGCAACACGCCCGGCCAGCCGGGGCCGAGCAGCACGGTCATCTCGCCCGCCGGGGCAGCGACGGAGCGCAGGTTCACCTCCGCCTGGGCAATGGCCTCGTCAATGGCACGCCGCCAGGTCCCCTCCGTAAAGAGGTCGTCATAGAGATAACGGCCGCCAATGCCGAAAACGCCCGTCTCCCTCCGGCCATTTTCCTCCATGATGATCGAGACATTGAGCCGCACCAGCGGCCGCACGTCGGTCGCCACGAAACCGTCGGCGCGCACGATCTCCACCACGGACCAACTGCCCGCCAGGCTGGCCGACACCTGCACGACGCGCGGGTCGCGCGCCCGCGCGGCCGCGTCGATCCTGGCGCACAGGTCGACCTTCTTCGCAAAGGGAACGAGGTCGAGGGGATTGGCGTCCGTATAGAGGTGGCGGTTGGTCTTTTGCGGCGGGGGGGCGGGCGCCGTCGTGGACGGATCGAGCAAGGCCAGGGTCTGGGCCGCGCGGCGGATCGCGCCTTCTGAAATATCATTGGCATGGGCGAAACCGGTCATCTCGCCCGACACGCCGCGCAGGCCGAACCCCGCATCGGTCGAATAATCGGCGGTTTTCAGGCGCCCATCATCAAAGGCGAAACTTTCCGATGCGCGATATTGGAGATAGAGTTCGCCATCGTCGCACGACCCCAGCGCCTCCGCCGTCAAACGCCGCGCCCCATCGGGGTCCAGCTTGCCCTCATGATAGAGGAAGGAGCGGATGTCATGAATCTGCGGGGCGATCTCGGTCATGGCGACCGATATAGGCCTTGCGCGGGGAAAGATAAGCCCGTTCGTCGCGATCAGACTGATCGCAGGATCAGTGGCTGGCGCCCGAGGAGATGTCGGGCAGTTGGTCCTGCGGGACGCCATCGGCCGGACCGCCCATCAGGACAAAGCGGCGATCGCAATACCCGCAATCGACATAGCCCGCCTCGTCAATCTCCAGATAGACGCGCGGATGGCCGAGGGCGGCGGGAATATCGCCGGATCCGTCGCAGGAGACACGGCGATGGGCGACGCGGATGGTTTCAGGCGGCGGAATGCTCATGAAAGGCGCGATTATCATTGCCGCCAGCGCCCGGCAAGCCAGAGGAAGGGCTATATATGACGACGACAGTCATCGGCAGGGTGGAATTGCGCCGCGTGGAGGAGTTCCACAAGGCCTCGCATGTGGGCCATATCACCCCGGATGCCGATCTGGTCGAGGCGAACCGGCACTGGCTGGCTCCCCTCTGGCTGCGCGAGGACGGGAGTTGGCAGCTCACCTTCCAGAGCTGGATATTGATCGTCGGCGGCCGGGTGATCGTCATCGACCCATGCAACGGAAATGCCCGGCCCCATTGCCAGCCATGGTTCGACCATCTCGACTTTCCCTATATCGAACGCTTTGCCGCTACGGGCGTCAGGCCGGAAGATGTGGATTTCGTGTTCTGCACGCACATGCATCACGACCATTGCGGCTGGAACACGCATCTGCGGAACGGACGCTGGGTGCCGACCTTTCCCAATGCCCGCTATCTCTTCGCGCGGCGCGAATATGAACGATGGGACAGCAGCCGGCCCGGCTATCGCCATGTCGACTATAATGAGGGCATATATGAGCGCAGCATCCTGCCCGTCATGGAGGCGGGGCTGACCGACCTGATCGGGGATCGCCATAAAGTCCTGGACGGCCTAACCATCGAGGCGGCGCCCGGCCATACCCTCGGCCATTCGCTGGCGCATCTGGTGTCGGACAGGGCGGAGGCCTTGTTCAGCGGCGATGCGTTCCACCATCCGCTACAACTGGTGCGGCCGGAAATCCAGTTCGGCGATTGCGACGATGTGGAGCAGGCAATCGCGACGCGCCGGGCGCTGGTAAAGCGCGCCGCGGCGACCGGCGCGCTCATCATTCCTGCCCACCTGCCCGCCCCGCATTGCCTGCGAATAAGCCGGGGCGAGGAGGGGTTCGTTTTCAGTGCGGGGGCGTGAGGCCCTGCACCCGGATCGGATCAGTCGCGCAGCAGGTCGTTGATCGCGGTCTTGGAACGGGTCTGCTCATCGACGCGCTTCACGATCACCGCGCAATAGAGGCTGGGTCCGGGCTTCCCGTCGGGCAAGGGCTTGCCCGGAAGCGAGCCGGGCACGACCACGGAATAGGCCGGAACCTCACCGATGAAGATCTCGCCGGTGTTGCGGTCGATGATCTTGGTCGACTGGCCGATGAACACGCCCATGGAGATGACGGACCCCTTGCCGACACGCACACCCTCCACGATTTCCGACCGGGCGCCGATGAAGCAGTCATCCTCGATGATGACGGGATCGGCCTGAAGCGGCTCCAGCACGCCGCCAATGCCGACGCCGCCGGACAGGTGGACATTCTTGCCGATTTGCGCGCAGCTGCCGACCGTCACCCACGTATCGACCATCGTGCCTTCATCGACATAGGCACCGATATTGACGAAGCTGGGCATCAGGATGACGTTCCTGGCGATATGCGAACCGGCGCGGGCAAAGGCACCGGGCACGGCGCGGAAACCCGCCTCCCGGAACTTCGCCTCGTCCCAGCCGACGAATTTGGTCGGCACCTTGTCGAACCAGTGGCTGCTGCCCGGCGCGCCGACGACCAGCGCGTTGTCGTTGAGGCGGAAGGACAGGAGCACCGCCTTCTTCAGCCACTGGTTGATCCGCCACTGGCCGTTCGCGCCCTGTTCGGCCACGCGCGCCTCGCCGGAATCCAGCAGGGCCAGTGCCTTGTCCACCGCCTGGCGCACATCGCCCTGGGTCGAGAAGGAGACATTGGCGCGGTCTTCCCACGCGGCATCGATGATGTCGACAAGCGACTGGGTCGTGGTGACGGACATGAGGGAAGACCTTTCCTTAATCCTTGAACAGCGCCGTCAGGAAGGGCGCCAGTGCGGGCGTCTCATAATCGATAAAATCGGCTTGTGAACCCTCCCCTCCGGCTTCACGACCCCATTCGGAGCCGTTGTTGAGCCAGATGGTCGTCATGCCCAGCGCCTTGGCGGGCTTCAGGTTGCGCGCCATGTCCTCGAAGAAGGCCGCGCGGGCCGGCTCGACATGATAGGATGCGCAGAGCGCGTCATAGCCTTCCGGCCGGGGCTTGGGCACATAGGCGCAGGCATGGATGTCATGCACACATTCGAACAGGTCGCCCAGATCGAGCCGCTCCAGCACCCGGCCCGCATAATCGGCATCGCCATTCGTGTAGATGAGGCGGCGCCCCGGCAGACGCCCGATGGCGGTCCTGAGCGCGGCATCCGGCGACAGGCGGTCGAGCGCGATATCGTGGACCTCCCTGAGGAAATCGACCGGATCGACGTCATGATGGGCCATGAGGCCGGACAGCGTAGTGCCATGGTCCCGAAACCAGCTTTTCTGAAGGGTTCGCGCCTCGTCGAGTCCCAGTCCGGCGATACGCGCGACATAGGCCGTCATGCGCACGTCCATCAGGGCGAAAAGATCGCATTCCGGCGGATAGAGCGTGTTGTCCAGATCAAAGATCCAGCTTTCGATATGGGCCGCTTGCGGGGCGAGTACGGGCGCTTGCATGCCGACACCATAAAGCAAAGGGCCGAGGGGCGCGAATCTGTCCCGACCGGCGGCGATGCGCCCGATGGACAAGATGGGCGGGCATAATAGGCTGCGCATCGATCACGGGAGAGGATCGCCATGAAGATCAGCGATGCATATCATGCCTTCATCACCGGCGGGGCGAACGGTATCGGCCTCGCCATCGCGCAGGTGCTGGCATCGCGCGGGGTCAAGGTCACGCTGGCGGATGTGGACGAGACGGGGCTGGATGAGGCCGTGCGAGCATCGGGCGGCGGCTTCGGCGCGCGGAGGCTCGATACGCGCGATCGCGACGGATGGGCAGTCGCCAAGGCGGCGGCGGAAAGCGCCTTCGGGCCGGTCGACATATTGGTCAACAATGCGGGGATCGCGCCGGACGGGCGCCGCTTCGCGGAAATGGACCCGGCCTCCTTCGACCGGATCGTCGGCATCAACCTGACCGGCGTGTTCAACGGTGTCTCCGCCTTCGCGGGCGACATGCAGGAACGCAGACGCGGCCATATCGTCAACACATCCTCCATGGCGGGGATCAGTCCCGGCTTTCCCGGCCTGGGCGCCTATGCCGCGGCGAAGTTCGGCGTGGTCGGGCTGAGCGAGACACTGCGCGCCGAGATGGCTCCGCACGGCGTGGGCGTATCGATCCTTTGCCCCGGCTTCGTCCCGACCAGGCTGGAGGAGACGACGAGACGGCTGGGCGGACAGCTTCGCGAGGGCGGCGGACGCATTCCGCCAGGCGCGCTGGGCGCCGACATCGTGGCGGAAAAGGTGCTGGACGGGATAGAGCGCGACCTGCCCTATATTATCACCCACCCGGACAATTGGCCGCGCGTGGAACAGCGGCATATCGTGCTGCGCGAAGCCTTTGGAGCGACCCAAGCCTGATCCGACGGGAGGACGGCGCACCGCTCAATAATAGTTTAACCTTGCCGCCCTATGGTGCCGCGATCCATTTCCAGCCGGAGGGATGCGTGGACAGGAGCCGTAAAAGCGCCAACCGCAAGACGGCCGAGGAAGCGATCCGCTTTCTCGACGCCAACATGCTCGACCCCACTCCGTCCAACTACGGCTTCGCCTATCTCTACCTGACCGGCGTGAACAGCACGCTGCGCAAGTCCGTCGACGCGATCATCTGCGACGGCGTGCGCCTGACGCAGCAGGATGTCGACGATCTGATGGGCAATGCCGCCACCGGTGCCGCGACCGTGGCGCCAAGGCTGGAGGACGAGCAGGATGCCCGGCTACGCCATCAGGCCCTCGCCTTTGCGGAACTGGCATCGACCATGCAGCGCGAGACGGGCGATTTCAACCGCGACCTGGCGCAGGGCATGGAGGATATCGGGTCCGGCGCCGACATGCTCACCATCCTGCGCGCCATGATCTCCCGCACCGCCGAGGTGGAGCGCAAGCTGGCCGAGACCACGCGGGAGACGGAACGCCTGCGCCTCGACCTGGAGGCCGCCCGCGACGACGCGACGCGCGATGCGCTCACCAACCTGCCGAACCGGCGCGCGGTGGACCGCGAGATGCAGACATTGCTGGCCAAGGGATCGCGGATCACCGTGGCTTTCTGCGACGTGGATCACTTCAAGGCGATCAACGACCGTTTCGGGCATGCCGTGGGCGACCGCGTGCTGAAAGCCGTGGCGGAGACGCTGCAGGAGATATTGCAACCCCACATTGTCGCGCGCTTCGGCGGTGAGGAGTTCGTCGCCCTGCTTGGCGATGTGGACAGCGAAGCGGCCTTCGCGCTGGTGGAAAAAGCGCGGGAGGCGATCGCGGCGCGCAATTTCCGGGTTCGCGACACGGACGAACTGATCGGGCAGGTGACATTCTCGGCCGGCATCGCCTCAACCCTGAACGACCCCTCGGAAGCGCTGCGCGAAGCGGATCATTCGCTGTACGAGGCCAAGAGCAACGGCAGGAACCGCACGGTATACAAGACGGACGGGATGCGGGCCGCGGCCTGAGCCGTCCGGCCTTGCGCCATTCACGCCAGAAACGGCGCAGCCACCGCCACGGGCACGCGCATGATCCGGCCGGACATGCTGTCGATCATCGCCCATGTGGTCCGGGCGCGGACCTTTTCCCGGCCATCGGCACCGATGAAGCTGATATGCCGGTCGAAGCGCGCGCCCTTGGGCGGCTCCTCGATCCAAGTGCGCGCGGTGATGCTTTCGCCCGGTCCGATATTGCCGCGATAATCGATCTCATGCCGGATCACGACCCAGGCATAGGCCGCGACATGGGCGGGGTCGGCGACGGCCTGCCAGTGCGCCGTCGCCACTTCCTCCATCCAGCGCACCCAGACCGCATTATTGACATGGCCCATGATGTCGATGTCGCCCGGCTCCGCCGCGAAGCGCTTCTCGAAGGGGGCGGCCATGCCTTTCCTCAGTCCGCCCGGCCCGTCTGCCACAGGAGGAAGGCAAACTCCTCCGCCGTCTCCTTCAACGATTCCCAGCGGCCCGACTTGCCGCCATGGCCCGCGCCCATATTGGTCTTGAG
>JASGGS010000099.1:0-14164 GCA_047602685.1 Sphingobium sp. | reverse complement strand
CTGCGCGCGGCGGGCACGGGCGATGCGGGCGACGCCGCGCTCGCCGCGCTCCATGCGCAGGAGGCGGCCAAGCGCGTCGGCTATGACTATCACCAGTTCCTGGGCGCCATGGGCATGACGCTGGAGCATCCGCTGCACCTGTGGACCTACCGGCTCAAGGCGTTGACCGGCGATCTGGGCGGACGGGGCGAGCAGGCGCTGGCCGCCGCCGACGCCCTCTGGGGCTAGGACGGATCGGCATTCAGCCCTTATGCCCTGCGTCACCCCGAACCTGATCCGGGGTGACGCTTCTTCTGTAGCCTGCAAGCCGTTCCGAAAGGATGCGGCCGTGTCTCCCTGCTCGGGGACGCGGATGGCGAGGGGCGATTGCCCGCCGCTTTATTCCCGGGAAGGGGAACCATGGGGGCAGGGCGATGATTGTTGGCATCTTTGCAAAAAGCCAACAAGGATTCTCCATCATGTCCCGCCAATGGAAACTCGCCTTGTCTTCCCTGCTGGTGCTGGGGTCGGCCCTGTCCGCCTGTTATGACGACCGTCCTGGCCGCCACCGCCCGCCGCGCCACGATCATGACCGTCCCGGCCGTCCTGGCGACGGCTGGGGCGATGGCCGTCCGGGAGACAGCCGTCCGGGCCGTCCCGGCAATGACTGGGGCGATCGCAACCGCCCGCGCTGAATGTCGTCGCTCGATGCGGCCCGTTCCCGCCTTTGCGGGGGCGGGCCGCCTGTCATTCCGGTAGCGGCCGCGTCTCCGGCATCCGGATCAGCACCGGCAGCACGCACAGCGCCACCGCAGCGATCATCGTGCCGGGCACCAGCGGCCAGCCTGTCCGCTCGATCAGCACCTGCGAGAGCCAGGGCGTCACCCCGCCGAAGATCGCCGTCGCCATCGTCGCCCCGAAGGCAAGGCCGCTGAGCCTCGCCTCGCCCGGAAACTGCTCGGCCGTGGCGACCGCGCCGACCGCGCTCACCGCGCCGCCTATCCCCGCCATCACCACCGCGCCGACCAGCGCTTGCATCGTCGCGCCGCCCGCCATCATCAGGAACATGGCGACCGGCAGGATCAGGCCCGCCACCGCCAGCCCGACCAGCACGGGCCTGCGCCCCCGCCGGTCGGTCAGCAGGCCGACAAGCGGCGTCACCGCGATCACCACCACCGCCGCCAATGTGGACAGCCACAGCGAATCCCGCTCGCTCATCGCGCCGGTGGAGGTGAGGAAGGCAGGCACATAGGCGATGCCCACATAATAGGTGATCGACCCCAGGGCGGAGATGGAGAAGCCCCGCAAGATCGCCCTGCGATAATGGGTCAGGCTGTGGAGGAGGGGGCTGGCCGGGACTGTCCCCTCCGCCTTCTGCCGGTCGAAATCGGGCGATTCCTCCATGGCGGACCGGGCGAGCAGGATCGCGCCCGCCATGGCCGCGCCGACCAGGAAGGGGATGCGCCATCCCCAGTCGTCCAGCGCCGCGCTGCTCATCAGGCTGGCCGTCGCGGCCGAAATGCCCACCGCCAGCAGCCCGCCCACCTCGCTCGCGGCGGAGGCGCAGGAGGTGACGAGGCCGCGCCGGTGCCGGGGCGCGCCCTCCAGCAGATAGGCGACCACGCCCGTATATTCCCCGCCCACGGAAAAGGCCATGACGCAGCGCAGCGCCAGTATCAGCGCGCCCGCCGCCGGACCGATCTGCGCGCTGGTGGGCAAGAGGCCGATGGCGAGCATCGCCGCCGTCATCATCGCCATGGACAGCAGCATCATGCGCCGCCGCCCATAGCGGTCGCCGATATGGCCGAAGACGATCGCGCCGATGGGCCGCATCGCATAGGAAATGGCAAAGCCCGCCAATGTGGCCGTCAGCGACGTCGCACCCCCGCCATAGAAGACGCGGGACAGGACCGACGCCATGTAGAGATAGAGGGTGAAGTCATACCACTCGACCACGGTCGAGAAGGCGGCGATCCCGATGGACCGGCGGGATATGCTGGTGGCTTGTCCTGACGTCACCGGCCCATTGGTCGGGCATCGGCGCGGTCAGGGCAAGGTCTTTCGCGAAATGCCTTCATCGCCATGGCGTCGTCGGGCGAGGAGGAAACACGGCGCCCCCGCGAAGGCAGGAGCCCAGTTGAAACGGGTCCAGGCTCCTGCCATTTCTTTTCCGAAAACCCGGCGACAGCCGTCACGCCGCGGCGTCGATCTCCGCGTAACGCTCGCGCTCCTTGCCGATCAATATGTCGGCAAGGAACCAATAGGCCTCGCCCCACGCCTTGAGCAGTTCGTCCGTCGCCGCCTCCGGGCCGAGTATGTCGCGGATCGCGGGCAGCAGGGCATTGGCCACGGCGGGATAATGTTCCGGCTTCACCCCCGTCTCGACATGACGCTGCACCATGCGCTGCACGGCCGGGGTCAGGTTCTCCAGCTTGTCGGCATTTTGCGAGAAGCCGAGGATCGCCGCGGCCAGGCGCTTCGGCTGCTCGCCGCTTTTCTGCGCGGCCATGTCGAACAGCGAGCGTATCTCCTCATCCTCGAACAATCGCTCATACATGCGGGTCGTGATGGCGACGCCATGCTGCTGGAGCGCGGGCGCGCTCGCCTTCACAAGGGCCAGGGTTTCGGGACTCAGCGCTTCCGCCACGGTCGACTCCTCCAAAGATGTATTGTGGATACATGTATAGAGGCGAGGCGAAAGCATGCCTCCTCCGGTAATCTACCTAAGTGGTCCGAAAAGGGGCCTCAGTCGACGACCTTGCGCGCGATCAGATCGGCCAGTTCCGCCTCGGACAGGCCCAGCAGCTCGCGATATACATAGTCATTATGCTCGCCCAGCAACGGGGCGCCCCGTTCCACCTTCGCCGCGTCCGGGGTCATGCGCCAGCTTGGCCCGATGATGGGGCGGCTGCCGGTCCTGTGATCGCTGACCATGCGATAGCCTTCCCGCGCCCAGAGATAGTCGTCGGCGCACAGATCGAGCGAACTCTGGCTGCGAAAGGCCGGGACACCCGCCTGCCGCAACCGCTCCGCCAGCGCCCCCGCATCCTGCCCCCGCGTCCGCTCGGCCAGCGCCGCGTCCAGTGCCGCCCTGTTGGCGATCCGGTCCGAATGGGTCGCGAAGCCAGTGACCTTTGCAAGGGACGCATCGCCCAGCGTCTCGGCCAGCGCCCGCCATTCCGCATCCCCGTCCACCGCGATGCTGATCCAGCCGCCGTCCGCGCAGGGATAGGCGCCATGGGGCGCCAGGTCGGGATGGAAATTGCCGTCCGCCACCGGCACCTCGCCGGTCACGCTCCATGCGAACAGGCTGTCGCCGATCAGGCTGGTCATGGTCTCCACGGCGGACAGGTCGATATATTGGCCTTCGCCCGTCCGCTCCCGGTGATGCAGCGCCGCCAGCACGGCCAGAGCGGCGCAGGCCCCGGCGGTCGAGTCCCCATAGCGGATGTTCATCCCCCGCGGCGTCTCGCCCTCATGCCCGACCAGCGCCGTCATGCCGGACAGCGCGGCGAAGCAGGGGGCATAGCCGGTCTGATAGCCCAGCGGCCCCTCATTGCCCCACATCTTGATGGAAAGCTGGATGATGTCCGGCTTGATCTTCCTGAGGTCGTCATAGCCCAGATGCGACCGCTCCATGGCGCCCGGCCGGATATTGTCGATCACGATATCGGCCTGCGCGACCATGCGACGCAGCAGGTCGAGGCCCTCGTCCGTCTTCATATTGACCTGGACGGACAGGATCTCCTGATTGATCGACAGGAAATAGGGGGCCGCGTCGATGTCCACCCCGCCATAGGCGCGCATCTCGTCCAGGTTGGAGCGGCTCTCCACCTTGATGACCTCCGCCCCCAGATGGGCAAGCATCTTGCCAGCATAGGGGCCGGCCCAGACCTTGGTCAGTTCGAGGACGCGCACGCCCGAAAGGGGACCGCCGCGATCAGGCTTCGGCATGATGCTCCCCCAGGGCGGGGGCGGGGCGGACGGTCACGGGCGTGGCGCTCATCCGGTAGCAGGCGGTGGGATAGGCGACGGTGCCGAAGACCGGATGGTCGATCGTCTGGAAGAAGCCGCGATGGATGAACTGCGGGTTCAGCGGCAGGTCGGCGGCGGTGTTGACCGGCACGATGGCGACGCCAAGCTTCTGCGCGGCCTCCGACACCGCCGCCTTCTCCTGTCCCAGCGCCCATCCGGCGAAATGGGTGCGGAAGGCCGCCACCCGGTCGCGGGTGCAGTGGAATTCCAGCCAGTCCTCCGGAAAGTCGCGCGTCCAGTCCGGTTCGCCCATCAGTTCGACCAGGCCGTTCCAATGCGTCTTGGTCGTCATGAAGATATAGATGTGCCCGTCCCGGCAGGCAAAGCTGGTGCCCGGCCCACCCATGTCATAGGCGCCCCGGTCGGCGCTGGGATCGGCCTCGCCCGCCAGCATGCGGTCCAGCACGCAGTCGATGCGGTTCACCTGCACCTCCACCTCGCTGATGTCGATGAACTGCCCACCCTTGCCCTGACGTTGCCGGTGGAGCGAGGCGAGGAGGGCGGTCGCCGCGTCGATCCCCGCCTCATAGTCGGACAGGAAGCGGCCCGCGCCCTTCAGCGGCGGCTTGTCCGCGGGCGTCTCGCTGGGACTGTGATAGGCCCAGCCCCCCGCATTGATGACGTTGATCGGCCGCGCCTTCTGCCACTCGGCGGGCGCGCCCTGACCGAAGGGCGTGACGATGCAGTGGACGAGATGCGGATGCGCCGCTGCCACCGCGCCCGATGTCAGGCCATGGCCCCCCCCCCATGCCTCGTCATGATCGTCGATCAGCCCGTTCGCCCTGGCGAGCAAGGCGTCCAGCATCGCCCGCTCGCCCGGCTGAGACAGGTCCAGCACGACCGATTTCTTGTTGGTGTTGAGATAGTGGAACAGCGTGCTCTCGTTCTTGTGGAACGGTCCCATATGGCGCGTCGGCGCGCCGCCCGGCCGCTCCACCTTGATGATGGTCGCGCCCAGGTCCGCGAGGAGCTTGCCCGCATATTCGCCCGCCGGGCGCTCCGCCGTCTCGACAAGGATGAGGTCCGCCAGAGCGGTCATAGCGATTGTCCGTCGTCAAGGGTGAAGGTCGCCCCCGTCACTTGGCGGGAACGGCCGGAAAGGAGGAAGAGGGCGAGGTCGTCCAGCGCGTCGTCGTCCAGCAGGCGGCGGCGGTGCAGCCCCTGTATGTCCTGCCGGCCCCGGTCGGAGGCGAACCAGTCGGCATTGATCTCCGTCGCGATCCAGCCGGGCTGGAGCGTGTTGACGTTGATCCCCTGCCGCACCCACTCACGCGCGAACTGGCGGCCGAGATGGGCAAGGCCCGCCTTGGTCGCGGCATAGGCGGCGTCTCCGCCATGGTTGAGCTGCGCGGTGATGGAGCCGATCAGGAGGATGCGTCCATCCTCCCGCTCCCGGCTGCCGCCCGCGATCATCCGTCGGGCACCTTCGCGCGCGACGAGATAGGCGCCGACCAGATTGGTGTCGATCACGCCGCGCAAGCCCTCATAGGGAACATCCGTCGAGCGGCCCCCCGTGCCGACCCCCGCATTGGCGACGACGCCCGTCACCGTGCCGAAGCGCGCCTCGGCCGCATCATAGGCGGCGATGACCGATGCCTCGTCCGTCACGTCGAGGGGAACGGCAAGGGCCTGCTCGCCGATCTCCGCCGCCAGCGCCTCCACCCTGCCGGTCCGCCGCGCGCCCAGCACCAGCCGGGCGCCCGCCGCCGCGAACAGCCGTGCGAAACGCGCGCCGATGCCGGAGGAGGCGCCCGCGATCAGGATGGTGCCGTCCAGGGTGTAAGGGAGAGGCAATGGATCGTCTTTCATTTCGTCATGCCGCCCCTGTTCCAGCATCCATTATTCCTCCGCGGGCACCGAAAGGACCGGGTGGCATGATGGAGCCTGAAGGGTCGGCATGACGGCAAAAAATGCCGGAGGGGGCGGCTCCGCCCTGTGCCCCTTCCAACCGATCAGGCCTCCGTCCCGAAGCTCCGGCACGGCTTCTTGGGCGGCATCGCCATATATTTGTCCACCGCCCGTTCGAAATGGCGGATGCGGATTTCCTGATAGTCGGCGAGGGTCAGGCCCGCCTTGGCGCTTGCCTCCAGCCCTTCCTGCTGGGCGTAGAGATTGTCGGTATCCTGATCGAGGATGCGCCCGAAGCCGGGGTCCATCCCCTCCGCCTCGGCAAAGCTCTGATGATCCTCCAATATCTCGACCTCCGCCGTCTCCGGCCGCTCGCCATTTTCCGGCAGGGGCCGCATGAACATCACCTCGTAGATGCAGCGGCGATGGTTTCGCGGATCGGGCCGGAAGCGATAGAGCATCGGGAGCGAGATGCCGGGGAAGACATAGAGGTTCGGGAACATCGTATAGCTGTAGGTGTCGAGCAGCTCGGAATCCGACACATGGTCCAGCTTGGTCTTCGCCGCCTGTTCGAACATGCCCCGGAACATGTCGGCCATCACCTGCCGCGCGCGCTCCCCTTCCTTCAGCACCGGCTTGGTGCCGCCTAGGGCGGAACTGTCGCCCATGGTGAAATTGTCGATGATGTCCTGCTCCGAATATTTGCCGTAGAGGTTCGGGCTGACCACGCCCAGCGTGGAGATGAAGCGGTTCACATGCTCGCCATAGACATCATATTGCGAGTTGATGTCGCCGTTCGCCGGGGCCACCTGCGGATGGGTGTCGGCGACGTGATAGGCCTCGTGAAACGCTTCCAGCGCGAGTTTCCAGTTGGCCGGATAGCTTTTCTGGACATGCAGGTAGATATAGCGGTTCTCCAGCTTCCACGCCGCGAACTGCTTCATGATCTCCGGCCCGAAATACTCGGCGAGGGAGGGGGCGTCCGGGTCCATGTTGATGAAGACGAACCCGCCCAGCAACTCCACCCGCGCTTCGGGCAGGGCGAATTTCGCCTTGTCCACATGGCCGAAATCCCACTGGCAGGGGATGGTCTTGTTGGTGCCGTCCAGGTTCCAGGTCCAGCCGTGGAAGGGGCATTTCAGGTCGTTGGCGAAACCGGACGTGCCCGACGGCTTCAGCTTGGTGCCGCGATGGAGGCAGGCGTTGAAATGCGCCTTGATGTCGCCGTCCCCGGTGCGGGTGATAATGAAGCTGTAGGGGCCGATGTCATAGACATGATAGTCGCCCGCTTCCGGCACATGCTCCTCCCGGCAGGCCATCTGCCAGGTGCGCGTCCACAGCCTCTCGAACTCGGCTTTCTGGAAGTCCGGATCGATATAGCGATCCTTGGTGACATCCTGGCTGCCCAGATATTCGTAGCTTTCCGAACGCGCCCATTCCGGCGCGGGCACGCGGTCGCGCGCGATGATCTCCTGTGTGGTTTCCGCGGGGCAGCGCGCCTGGCCGGGCGCCAGCTTGCCGGATTCAAGGTTCATGGGTCGTCTCCGCTCTCAAATCTCTGGATGGTCAGGCCGCCGCGCGGCGCTCGACCGCCGCCACGCCGTTCTTGTGGATCACGCCGTCCTTCATGATCAGGGTCAGCCGCGCATGGTCGGTCAGCACCGCGATGTCCTTGACGGGATCGCCGTCCACCAGGATCAGGTCGGCAAGGCTCCCCTCGCTCAACGTGCCGAGGCCGCCCCCGTCCATCATGGCGAGGCCGCCGTTGCGGGTGGCGCACAGCAGCGCCTCCTCCGGCGAGTAGCCATAATATTGGACGAAGAATTGCAGGTCGCGCGCCTGTTCCCCCTGTTTCGACCAGCCGAAACCATAGTCGCCGCCGATCAGGTGGCGGATGCCGCGCTTGCGCAGTTCGGTGTGCGTCTTGATGCTGTTTTCCAGAAGGTCGGGAATGTTCATATAGCCGCCCACCTCCGGCGAGAGGCCGTGCGCGGACGCCTCGCCGTTCATGATCTGGTGGAACAGCCCGACCGTGGGCACGACGAAGATGCGGTCCTTCGCCGCCTCCATCAGGTCCAGCAGCTCCTCGTCGGAATATTCGGTATGGAACAGGCCGTCGACGCCCGCCCGCACGCAATGCTTCGATCCCTCTATGGAGCGGGTATGCGCATTGATCCTGCGGCCATAGGCATGGGCCGTCTCCGCCGCGACCCGGATTTCCTCGAAGGTCATGGGCGTCGTATGCCCGGGGGTGGAGGGATAGAAGGGGTCGCCCGATACGTCGAGCTTGATATTGTCCACGCCCTCCCGGCAATGGAGGCGCACGGCGCGGCGCATCTCCTCCACGCCATTGACGATGGTGGCGGGGCCGCCGGGGCGCGGGTCATGCTCGCGCCCCTCGTCGCCCATGGCGCCCGTCACGCTGATCTCCAGCCCGCCCGCGCGGATGCGGGGGCCGGGGAGGCGGCCGATATTCACCTCGTTGCGGACCGCCACGGCGAGGCGCAGCTTCGCCTCCGAAGCCCCATATGCGGAGGTGAAGCCCGCATCGATCAGCGCCTTGGCGCCGCGCGCGGCGGTGAACACCTGCTCCTCCGGCGAGGGGGTGATGAGGTCTTCGGTCCGGCACACATTCTCGAAGGAGAGATGGGTGTGCCCCTCCGTCATGCCGGGCATCAGGAACTGGCCGTTCGCTTCCAGCACGGTGTCGGCGGCGGGGCGGGGACGGGCGCCTGCCCCGGAATCCTTGGGCGTCACCGACCGGATGCGGTTGCCGTCGATGAAGAGATCGCCCGTGAAGGGCTTCGCGCCTGTCCCGTCGAAGATGGTCGCATTCGCGATCAATGTCGTCGCCACTTGTCCGTCCCTCCTCGCGGCCGCTTGGGTCCCGGCCTCGCTTTTATGAGAGGCCCGAAAATAGGGGATCGGGCGGGGGGACTGAATGACTGTCCGGGCAGAGGGCATATCCCCTGACGGCGAGAGCGGCGGAATCCGGCGGCTTTCCTTGCGCCGCCAGTCAAGCGGCCTCGCCGCCCCCGCGCTTTCCTCCCGTCCGGCGATGGGGCATTGCGAGGGGAAAGACAGTCAGAGGAGAAGAGCTGGCCATGGCCGCGTATAAAGTCACCTTCGTCGAAGCCAGCGGCGCGCAGCGCCCGGTCGATGCCGAGGAGGGGCTGTCGTTGATGGAGATCGCCCGGCAAAATGGCGTCGAGGGGATCATGGGCGACTGCGGCGGCGCCTGCTCCTGCGCGACCTGCCATGTCTTCGTGGACGAGGCATGGCGGGAGAAGGTCGGCGCGCCCGACGATATCGAGCTGGACATGCTCGACATGGTGTCCGACGTCGCGCAGGATAATAGCCGCCTCTGCTGCCAGATCAGGATGCGGGAGGAACTGGACGGCCTGACGGTCACGGTAGCGCCCTCGTCCGCCTATTGATTACCCCTGCGGGCAAGGCCGATGTCGAGGCCGGTCATGGTGCCCGCGCGCGTCGGTCCCCATTATGATGACGTGCCGCGCCCGCCATCGGAAGGGCGCGCGAATGACGGTTTTTCGAGAGGAGGAATGTTCCATGGCGTCTGTGCAGGCCGAAGGGCAGGAAAAGACGGGTTGCCCGGTCGACCATGGCAGGGTCCTGGCCGAATCCACCCTCAAGGACCCCCATGTCCTGGCGCATCCCAATGCCTATTATGAAGCGATGCGCGCGGAGGCTCCGGTCCATTATGACGCGAAGCTCGGCATGTATCTCGTCTCCCGCTACGAGGATCTGCAAAAGGTCTTCGCCGATCCCGTCACCTTCTCCGTGGGGGAGGGGTTCAAGCATATCTATGGCGGCGAGCATTTCGAGGAATTCAAGCAGATACTGGAACGCGACGGCGGCGGCTTCTTCCCCGACGCGATCATGTCCGACCCGCCCTATCATACCCGCATCCGCAAGCTGATGGAGAGCGCCTTCACCGCCCATCGCGTGAAGGAGCTGGAGCCGCGCATCGCCAAGGTCATCGTCGATTTCATCGAGGGCATTGCCGACAAGGGCAGGGCGGACGCGGTGGACGATTTCGCGGTGCCCATCACCATCCACGTCATCTGCGAGCAGCTCGGCCTCGACCATTTCGACGCGGCGAAGGTCAGCCGCTGGTCCCAGGCCGTCACCGCGCAGATCAGCGCGATGCAGGACCGCGATCAGATGATCGAGAATGCCCGGCACATCTGCGACCTGCAAAACTACCTCATCGCCCGCATGCGCGAGCGGGAGGAGAATCCGCGGGAGGACATGATCTCCGACGTGGTGCATGCCAAATCGCCGGACGGCGATGGCGCTGCCCTCACCTTCGCGGAGGCGGTGTCGCTGGTGCGCGCTATCCTGATCGCGGGCAACGACACGACGGCGACCGCGCTCACCAACCTCGTCTTCATCCTCGCGACCCAGCCGGAGATCGCGCGACAGCTTCGCGACAATGCGGATGACGACCGCTTCCTCAACCGCTTCGTGGAGGAGATGCTGCGGCTGGAGCCGCCCGTGCGCGGCCTGTCCCGCATGGCGACGCGCGACGTGGAGCTGGGCGGCACGCTGATCCCCAAGGGGTCGATGATGCTGAACCTCTACGCGTCGGGCAATGACGATCCGAACGTCTTCCCCTGTCCGCGCCAGTTCGACGCCACGCGTCCCAATGTCGGCCGTCAGGTGGCGTTCGGCGGCGGCGTCCACCGTTGCATCGGCCTCGCCCTCGCCCGCATGGAGATCAAGATCACCGCGCGCGAGCTCATCAAGCGGCTCGACAATATCAAGCTCGACATAGCGGTCGAGGACATAGACTATCTCCCCACCGTCGCGACCCGGACGATGCAGCACCTGCCCGTCACCTTCACGCGCCGCACGGCCTGAGATTGGGGCAGAGGGGAAGGGCAGGAACTTGGCTCAGGAACTGGCAGGCAAGGTCGCCGTCATCACCGGCGGCGCGGGCGGCATCGGCCGCGCGACGGTGGAACTGTTCGTGGCGCAGGGCGCGAAGGTCGTCATCGCCGACATGGACGAAGGGGCGGGGCAGGCTCTGGCCGACAGGCTGGGCGACGCCGCCGTCTTCCAGCGGACCGACGTGTCGGACGCGGATGCGGTGCAGGCGGCGGTGGACAGGGCGGTCAGCGATTATGGCGGCCTCCACATCCTCTTCAACAATGCGGGCATGTCCTGCGGCGCCTATCCGGATTTCGTGGACGACCGGCTGGACGACTTCCAGCGCGTCATGGGCGTCAATCTCTACGGCCCCATGGTCGGCACCCAGCGGGCGGCGCGCCATATGAAGGCGCATGGCGGCGGCGTCATCCTCAACAACGCCTCCATCGCGGGCGTGCTCGCCGGGCAGGCGATGATGACCTATCGCGCGTCCAAGGCGGGCCTCATCCATTTCAGCAAGTCGGCCGCCATCGACCTTGCCCGCTACAATATCCGGGTGAATTGCATCGTGCCCGGCCATATCCGCACGCCGATGAGCAGCTTTTCGGAGGATGCGCGGTCGGACAGCGCCGCTCGGCTGGAAGCTGCCATCGACGCCATCTACCTCTCCAACCAGCCGCTCAAGCGGCGCGGCCAGCCGGAGGATGTGGCGGAAGTCGCCCTGTTCCTCGCCAGCGACCGTGCCCGGCAGGTGACGGGCATCGCCATCCCGGTGGAGGCGGGCGTGACGGCGGGCGATCCGGTCAACCATCTCCAGGACATATTCGACGCGCGCGCCGGCATATTGGGGCATATCTGAGCGATTTCGGGCCGATCCCTTGCGATGGCCGGCCCGAAATGCGGCATTCAAGGACTGGAGTTGCGGCGCCCGCGCGTCTATCGCGCGGGGATGAACCGGAGTCCCCCAGCCGCCATCGCACCCGAAACCCTGAAGGCGGAGGGGTGGAGCGTGCAGCAGGACCTCGCCGGCTTCTCCGACCATATCGCACCCTTCTGGTTCCTGGCCGAGGGGGAGGCGCTCAGCACGGGCTTCTTCGTGGAGGCCGGGCATTGCAACGAGCATCTCGGCACGCTGCATGGCGGCGCGGCCATGACCTTCGCGGACATAAGCGGCGGCTTCGCGACGGCGCGGGCGCTGGGCCATATGCGCTGCGCGACGCTCCAGCTCCAATGCCATTTCACCGCCGTCGCGCGGATCGGGGAGTTCGTGCGCTGCGACGTGGAGATCGTCCGCCGGACGCGCGAAATCCTGTTCCTGCGCGGCCTGATGCGCACGGCGGACCGCCCGGTGCTCAGCTTCGACGGCATATGGAAGATCCTGACAGGGCGCCCGTCCGCTGGCTGACAAGGGCATTTCCCCATAGAGCGGAAACGCCCTTGTCTTTCGATGCCGCATGTTCCGGGCCGTTGACCGGGAACGGCCAAGTTGAAAATGCTCCAGGGGCGCTTTCGCAAGGAAAAAGGACCGGGATCGCTCCCGGTCCTTTCCGGTCTTCCCGCAGTCCCCGATCAGTTGCCGACCGGCTGTGCGTCCGTGCGGCGCACCACGATGGTCGACGAACGCGGCTGCTGCCCGTCCACCGGCCAGTTCTTCGTCGGATGCTGGATGTTGATGAAGAAGCTCTTGAGGTCCGGCGTATAGGCGATGCCGGTGATCTCGCAGCCTTCCGGCCCGACGAGGAAGCGCTTCGACAGCTTCGTCGTCTGGTCGATATGGTACATCGAATTATTGCCGAACGCGCCGGTCATGTTGGTGGCGGCGCCGTTCAGCGTGCCGGCATTGCCCGTCAGATTATGGTCGGTCTGGACCCACAGGCGGCCCTGCGGATCGATCCGGATGCCGTCCGGGCTGGAGAAATAGTCGCCGTTGATATTCCCCTTCAGATTGGCCTCCGCGACGCTGGGATTGCCCGCCAGCAGGAAGATTTCCCAGGTGAAGCCCAGCGCGAGCGGGGAGTCGCCATTCTCGCGGAACTTCAGGATATGGCCGTGCAGGTTCTGGGTGCGCGGATTGGCGGCGTCGGCGACGGCGCGGCTGCCATTGTTGGTCAGCGTGACGAAGATCGACTGCTTGTTCGGCGCGACGGTGATCCACTCCGGGCGGTCCATGACCGTGCCGCCCGCGACGCGCGCGGCGGAGGCGCAGTTGATGACGACATCGGCCTGGCTGGTGAAGTTCACCGTAACGGGCGTCGGCGCCGTCGTGCTCTGGCTGGCGTTGCCCGGATCGATCGCGCCCGTGGTCAGGCCGTTCTGGCCCACCACCAGCGCGCGCCATTCCCCCGTGCCGTCCGCGTTGAAGCGCGCGACATAGAGCGTGCCATTGTCGAGCAGGTTGGTGTTCGCCGAGCGGCTGGTGCTGCTATAGGCGCGGCTGGGCACGAATTTGTAGATGCAGCCCGGCGTGCTGTCGTCGCCCATGTAGAAGGCCACGCGGTTGTTCTCGTCGACCATGTAGGCCGTGTTCTCGTGGGCGAAGCGTCCCATCGCGGTGCGCTTGACGGCGGTCGAGGAAGGATCCTGGGGATCGATTTCCACGACCCAGCCGTAGCCCTTCGCATCCCGGGTATTGTCCCAGTAATTGTTGGTGGTTTCCTCGCAGGTCAGGTAGGTGCCCCACGGGGTGTTGCCGCTCGCACAGTTGTTCAGCGTGCCCACCACGGTCCGGCCCACGACCGAGGCGGCCGGGCCGCCCACGTTGTAGACGGTATTGCCGGTATAGCGCTTGTTGTAGCGGGAACCCTGCTTGACCGACCAGGTGCCGTCGTCGGCACGGGCGATCTCGATCACCGACACGCCCACGTTCGAGAGATTGGTGCGGGTCGCCTCGACGCTCAGGTCCAGGGTGGCGCTATCGACGTTCTCGTGGTTGAGCACCAGCAGCCCGCCCTTGTTCGGATCGACGCCGTCCAGCGGGTAGAAGTGCATGCCGTCGTGCTGGCCGCCGGCCTGGGTTTCCGTCGCGGGATAGGACTGCGGCACGCCGGCGTAACCGGCCGAACCGGCCACGCACTTGTCGCCGGCCGAGTACAGCACCTCGGCCACGTAGCCTTCCGGCACCGTGACGGTGTCGGCGGCGGTCTTGCCGGGCAGCGGCTTGAAGGTGACCGAGTAGTCGGGGCCGGTAGGCGTGGTGCCGCCGCCGTCGCCGGACGGGGTTTCGGAGCCGCTGCCGCCACAGGCGGCCAGCGACGTGATGCCGAACACCGACAGCAGCGACATGCCGACGCTGTTCTTCAACAAGGTGCGGCGGGCGGGATTGGCGGCGACGATCTCGTCGAGCATCTGGCCGGGAACGGTCAACCCCCCCTTGGCTTCACGGTAGGGGGCACGCAATTTATCGGTCAAG
>JASGGS010000098.1:0-14341 GCA_047602685.1 Sphingobium sp. | reverse complement strand
CCCTGGCCGATCTCCACCGGGTCTATCCCGCCCGCCATCAGGACCGCAAAGGCGCTGCGCCCACCCTCGGACAGGCCCTCGCGTCGTTCGACGGCGATCAGCACGGGCACCGGCAGGCGCGCGCGAACCGCGATGCCGCCCGCGAACTCCGCAGCCGCCGGTCCCTGAAGCGCGCTGCTCAGCCGGCCATAGGCGGTCGGGCGCAGCGAGGATGAGGGCGCGAGTCCATAGTCGATCCGCACACCGGCCTGCGATGCGCCGAGGCGGGGGCCGCGCGCGTAGGCCGGTCCTCCCTCATCGTCCCGCCATATCATCCATGCCGCCCCGGACCAGCGCGCCGGTCCGGCGGATCGCCCGCTCCCGGCCTCGGCCGGGGACAGCCCCGCGCCGGGTATGAATCGGGCGAGGCTGAGCGGCGGCTGCGGCGGGGCGGCAAAGGCGGTGATCGCTGCCGGCACGCCGGGTTCATCCTCCGCTGGCAGCCATGCGCCGCGTCCCATTGAAGGGCGGGGGACAAGGCGGACGGAAGCCTGCCCGGCCGGGCGCGGAACCTCTGCCGAAGAAGCGCGCGGGGCTGCTCCTGCTGGCAATGGCACCATGGCTGGTGGAGCGGCATGGGCCAGCGGGACGGGATGTTTGCCGGTCCCGATCGCGGATGGTTCCGCGATTGCTGGCTTTACCCGGCGCCCGTCGGCCGGAACCGGCCCATGGAGAAGCATGGTCGCCCGCATGGCCGTCCAGCCGCCCAGCACCGTTACCAGAAAGCGCACCGGCCTGCCGCGAATCATCCCGGTTGCTCCGCCTCCTCCATGTCGGGAAAGCGGTGTGCGGTCTTGTCCCAGTGCAATGCCCCTCCGCCCCAGAGCTTGAGATAGAGGATGACCGCGCGATAGGCGGCCATGATCGCGATCAGATTGCCGACCAGCATGCGGGGAGCGGATCGAAGGGCTTCCTCGCGTCCATAGGCGCGATGGACGAACAGCATGCGCACCATCAGCCGCCATGCCAGCAACAGCGCATTGGCGCGGAGCAGGAAGAACAGGGGATCGGGCAGCGGCGCGGGTTGCAGCGCTCCCGCGAGGCTCAGCCCCTCCAGGAGCGCTGCCATCAGGATGCCGCCATAGCCGGCCGCCAGCACGAAGGCCGCAAGGAGCGAGCGCCGGTCATGGAGGCGCATCCAGGCTTCCGTCCATCCCCGCCCCCATCCGAGCCGGTCCCAGCCGGCCAGCGCTATGCCGACCGTCCAGCGCGCCTTCTGCCTGACCGCATCGCGCACCGTGTCGGGAAAATATTCCCGCGTGGCGACCAGCTCGTCCTGCGCGTCCCGCATGCGCACCAATATGCCGCGCCCGCCCCGTTCGCCGATGCGCAGGCCAAGCTCATAATCCTCCGTCAGGCTGTCCGGATCGAAGGGGCGGCCCTGACGGTCCTCGGCGAGCCTGCCGATCATGTCCCGCGCTATCGCACAGCCCACACCCGCGGAGGGCAGGGCCGCGCCCAGCGCTTCCCGAACCAGCAGGGCCTTGGCGTGGCTCTCCGCGAATTCATCGCAATAATGGCCGCAAATCCAGCGGGAGCGGCTTGAGGTCAGGGGCAGGACGGGCAACTGCACAAGCGCGAACCGGTCGATCAGGGCGGACATCACATGGATCGCATCGCCATGCACCACATCTTCCGCGTCATGCAGGACGATCGCCTTTGCAAGGGCGCCGCGCTCCGTCTCCCAGCGCGTCAGGGCATGCCACAAGCCGTTCAGGCAGTCGGCCTTTGTCGTGGGGCCGGGCAGCGGATTGACCACCATCGTCACGCGGCCATGCGTCGCCGCGGCCGCCTCCACCGCTGCAATGGTCGCCCCGTCATTGGGATAGACGCCGACGAACAGATGCACGTCGTCCGTCGTCCAGCATGACAGGCAATGCTGGAGCATGGAGCCGATCACGGCGCTTTCGTCCCAGGCAGGGATGAAGATGGCGAGCGTGCCCGGCTTGGCGCTCGGCGGCAGGGTCGCCGCGGTCATGCGGGGAAACCGGCTGTAGATGGTGGCCCTGCGCCACAGACGGCGCGAAATATAGATGATGTCGAGGATGAGATCGTCGATTCCACCCAGCAGCAGGCCGATGCCCGCGAACAGCAACAACTCGTTCCGCGCGCCCGCGACGAACGCGGCCGCAATTTCAGATACCGTCATGCGGCCGCCCCCCTGCATGGGAGGAATCCGCAAAATATGTGGAAAGGCAAGCGAAAGCCGCTTGAGAAAGGATGAGTTCGGCTTGTCTCGCAGCAAAATCCGCTATTCGGCGGATGCGCGATTATTCACCGCAGTCGAGATTGACGGAGGCCGCCTTGACCGCTTGACCCATGCGGACGGTGACGGTCAGCTTTCCGGCGCAGCCGATGGTGTGCAGCCAGAGCGCGACATGGGCACGGCCGTTCAAATCTGTGAGATAAGGATCGGCCTTGCGGCTGCCCACCAGCTTTCCCTTGCCGTTGCGCGCCTCGATGGTGACCGGTGGGAAGCCGCCCGCCTCCGGCACGCCTTTCAAGCGGACCGTCACCAGCATGTCGTCCGCCGCTTCCTTCGCATCGCCCTCGCCGATGACCGTGTTCCAGCCATCGAAGCTGGCGGGCGGCGCTATGTCGCCGGACAGGGTGCCGCTGTAGATATAGAGAAGCCGCATCGAGATATGCTCGATGACAGGCCTGGGGCCGGGCGTCCGTGCGGGCAGCGCCGCGCATGGAAAAAGCGCGGGGACCAGAGCGATCATCGCCGCCGGTCCCCGCGTCTTCATGTCCGGATCAGGCCGCCAGCTTGCGCAGGACGTATTGCAGGATGCCGCCGTTCAGGAAATAGTCCAGTTCGTTGATCGTATCGATCCGGCAGAGCGCCTCGAAGGTGAAGGTCGAACCGTCGGCGCGGGTCACCTGAACCGTCACGTCCTGGCGCGGCTTGAGGTCGGCGACACCGGTGATGGTGAAGCTCTCGTCGCCGGTAAGGCCGAGGGTCTCGCGGCTCTCGCCCGCCTTGAACTGGAGCGGCAGCACGCCCATGCCGACCAGGTTCGAACGGTGGATGCGTTCGAAGCTCTCGGTGATGACCACCCGCACGCCGAGCAGGTTAGTGCCCTTCGCGGCCCAGTCGCGCGACGAGCCGGTGCCATATTCCTTGCCCGCGACGACGACCAGCGGGGTGCCCTCCGCCTTGTAGTTCATGGCCGCGTCATAGATGGGCATGACTTCGCCCTTATATTTGGTCATGCCGCCCTCGACGCCATCCAGCATCAGGTTCTTGATGCGGATATTGGCGAAGGTGCCGCGCATCATGACCTCATGATGGCCGCGGCGCGCGCCATAGCTGTTGAAGTCGGCGGCCGCGACCTGATGCTCTTGCAGATAGATGCCGGCGGGCGAGGACGCCTTGATGTTGCCGGCGGGCGAGATGTGGTCGGTGGTGATCGAATCGCCGAAGATCGCCATCAGCTTCGCATCCACGATGTCGGTGACCGGCGCCGGGGTCAGTTCCAGGCCCTCGAAATAGGGCGGATTGGCGATGTAGGTGGAACCGGCGCGCCACTGATAGGTGTCGGAGCCGGTGACGTCGATCGCCTGCCAATGCGCGTCGCCCTTGTAGACGTCGGCGTAGCGCGCCTGGAACATGCCGCGGTCCATGCAGCCGGCCATGGTCGAGGCAACCTCGTCATTGGTCGGCCAGATATCCTTCAGGAACACGTCCTGACCGTCGGAACCCTGACCGATCGGGGTGGTGATGAAGTCCTCGATCACCGTGCCCTTCAGCGCATAGGCGACGACCAGCGGCGGGCTGGCGAGGAAGTTCGCGCGCACGTCCGGCGACACGCGGCCTTCGAAGTTGCGGTTGCCGGAGATGACGGCGGCGGCGACGAGGCCGTTCTCGTTGATCGCCTTGGAGATCGGCTCCGCCAGCGGGCCGGAATTGCCGATGCAGGTGGTGCAGCCATAGCCGACGAGGTTGAAGCCCACCGCGTCGAGATGCGACTGGAGGCCGGCCTTCTCCAGATAATCGGTGACCACCTGCGAACCCGGCGCGAGCGAGGTCTTGACCCAGGGCTTGGGCTTCAGGCCCAGTTCGTTCGCCTTCTTGGCGACGAGGCCCGCCGCGACGAGCACGCCGGGATTGGAGGTGTTGGTGCAGCTCGTGATCGCGGCGATGGTGACGTCGCCGTCGCCGATGTCGAAGTCCTTGCCCTCGACCGGGACGCGGGCCTGCTGCTTCTTGTAGGTGTTGGCCATGTCGGCGTTGAACACGTCATCGACTTCCGGCAGCGCGACGCGATCCTGCGGGCGCTTGGGGCCGGCGAGGCTGGGGACGACCGTGGCAAGGTCCAGTTCCAGCGTGTCGGTGAAGATGGGGTCGGCGGCGGCGGGGTCGATCCACAGGCCCTGCACCTTGGCATAGGCTTCGACGAGGGCGATATTCTCCTCGGTGCGGCCGGTCAGGCGCATATAGTCCAGCGTCTTGTCGTCAACGCCGAAGAAGCCGCAGGTCGCGCCATATTCCGGCGCCATGTTCGCCAGCGTCGCGCGGTCGGCAAGCGACAGCGAGGCGAGGCCGGGGCCGAAATATTCCACGAAGCGGCCGACCACGCCCTTGGCGCGCAGCATGGCGGTGGCGGTCAGAACGAGGTCGGTGGCGGTCACGCCTTCCTTCAGCTCGCCGGTCAGCTTGAAGCCGACGACTTCGGGGATGAGCATGGAGACGGGCTGGCCGAGCATGGCCGCCTCCGCCTCGATGCCGCCCACGCCCCAGCCGAGGACGCCCAGGCCATTGATCATCGTCGTGTGGCTGTCGGTGCCGACGCAGGTGTCGGGATAGGCGATGGTCGTGCCGTCCGCCGCCTGGCTCGACCACACGGCCTGCGCGATATTCTCAAGATTGACCTGGTGGCAGATGCCGGTGCCCGGCGGCACGGCGTAGAAATTGTCGAGCGACTTCGAGCCCCATTTCAGGAAGTCGTACCGCTCGAAATTGCGCTGATATTCGATCTCGACATTCTGCTCGAACGCCTTGGGCGTGCCGAATTCGTCGACCATGACCGAGTGGTCGATGACGAGGTGGACGGGCACCTGCGGATTGATCTTGCTGGCGTCGGCGCCGAGATTGTTCATCGCGTCGCGCATCGCGGCGAGGTCGACCACGCAGGGAACGCCGGTGAAGTCCTGCATCAGCACGCGGGCGGGGCGATACTGGATCTCGCGCTCGGCCTTGCCCTTGTCCTTCGTCCAGTCGATGACGGCTTGCACGTCATCGGTGGTGACGGTGACGCCATCCTCGAAGCGGAGGAGATTTTCCAGCAGCACCTTCATGGAGAAGGGCAGGCGGGACACGTCGCCCAGCTTTGCTGCGGCCTTTGCCAGCGAATAATAGCCGTAGGACTTGCCGCCGACATCCAGCGTTTCGCGAGTGCCCAGCGTATCCTGTCCGATTGCGGTCATGTAGCCCGATTCCCTTCCTCGTGGCGGCCTTGCCGGACCGGCAGGGGAGGAAGCGACACGAACGTACGCGGCTGTCGCGCGTCCGTCGCGAAAGACCTGCATCATGTGCCCTGGAACTAGGCGGGGCAATGAGTGGCCGGTCCTGTCAGCTCAACCAGCGGCCAAGGCGGTTTCGTCCGATGCCGCAGCGCAATAACGGTAACGGGCGCGCTGTCAATGATGTTGGGCTTGCCGAGAACCGTTCTCATTTTTCCCTGTGGCATATGCGCCGGAACGCCCGTCTTCCGCCCCTTGGCGGCGCCTGCCCCATGCGGCATCGGACCGTCGCATTTATCGCGGGTGCGGCTCGCGATTTCGGGCATCCGGGCATAGAATGCATTTTATACGCGCGCGCCGGTCGGCCACGGGACCGGAGCCTGTGAAACCGCTATAGAGGAAGAGGCAGCCTGAATGTTCGAGACCACGGATATTTCCCCCCGAGTCGGCACCGAGGTGAAGATCGGCAAGGCCGACCTTGTCAGCGGCAAATATGCGGGCGAGATGGAGGCGCTTCTCAAGACGCGCAGCGCGCTCGTCTTTCGCGAGATGTTCCTGGAGGATGACGAACAGCTCCAGTTCGCCAGCACCATCGGCACCATCGTTCCGTTGGGCGAGGAGGGGGTTTCCAAGATTTCTCTGGACCCCAAGGTGTCCGACACCGCGGATTATACGCGAGGCGCCTTCTACTGGCATATCGATGGCGCGAACGATGTCTATCCCGCCAAGGCGACGATGCTGACGGCCAAGCGCCTCTCCGACTGGGGCGGCGACACGCTGATCGCCAATACCTATGCCGCCTATGATGATCTGCCCGACGAGGAGAAGGAGGCGCTGTCCACCGTCCGAGTGCGGCACGCGCTGGAGGCGTCGCAGCGCATGGTCCATCCCGATCCCAGCTATGCGGAGCTTCAGCGCTGGCGCACCCGTCCGTCGCAGACCCACCCGCTGGTCTGGCATCACAAGGATTCGGGCCTCAAATCGCTCGTCCTCGGCGCGACGGCCTATTATGTCCACGACATGTCGCCGGAGGATAGCGACGCCCTTCTCTGCCGGCTTCAGGATCATGCGACGCAGGACAGGTTCGTCTATCGCCATAAATGGCGCGTGGGCGACCTGCTCGTCTGGGACAATACCGGCACCATGCACCGTGCCGACACTTATGCGCTGGACAGCGACCGGCTGATGCACCGCACGACGCTGGAAGGCGAAGAAGCCTTGTCGTGACGGCCCCGCCTCCGCTTCGTTTCTACAGCATCGTGCTGGCCGTGACGGACCTTCCCGCCATGCGCGCCTGGTATGGCCGGGTGCTCGGGTTCCGGGAAAGGCTGTCGGGCGGATCGGACGTGGCAGGCACGGCTTTCACCATCATGGAGGGGGCGGGCACGGCGGTCGAGCTTGTGTCCCGCACCGGCGTCCCCTTGATTCCTGAAACGCTGTCCCAGCCCCCGGCCCATCTGGACGGCACGGGCTGGAAGACGCTCGACCTCGAAACGGACGATCTTGCCGGGCTTGACCGGCATTTGCGGGCGGAGGGCGTCACCATACTCTGGTCGATGCGCCGTCTCTCGCCGGAGCGGGCCATGACGCTGGTCCGCGACCCGGAAGGCAATCTGATCGCCTTTTTCGGCTCGCCGGGTGACGGTTAAGGCCGCTTCTCCATGCGTATTTCATAGAGTTTCGGCCAGTTCTTGCCGGTGACATAGAGCTTCTTCTTCGCCGCATCCCAGGCGATGCCGTTCAACACGTCGTCCGCGCCATCCGCGCCTTCCGCCTGCACCTTCGTCACCAGCGGCGACAGGTCGATCCAGTCGATGACGAGGCCGCTCGCCGGATCGATCCGCACGATGCGGTTCGTCATCCACACATTGGCCAGCACCTCGCCATCCACATATTCCAGCTCGTTGAGCATCGGCACGGGCTGGCCGTCCGCGGTGTGGACCGCGATCCTTCCCGTTTCCCGCAATGTCTGGGGATCGAGGAAGCGCAATTCGGCGGTGCCGTCGCTCATGATGATACGGCTATCGTCATGGGTCAGCGCCCAGCCCTCGCCGGAATAGCGGAACTCACCTGTCTTCTTGAATGTGGCGGGGGACCAGAGGAATCCCTTGCCATGCCGCCATGTCAGGCTGACCAGCCTGTCCTTCCACATGGCGATGCCCTCCCCGAAATAGGGCGGCGGCACCTTCACCCGGCGCAATATCCTGCCATCGGCGATGCGCTGGACCCGGATTTCGGACCGGCCGACCAGTCCCGTCGATTCGTAGAGCAGCCCGTCATGCACCAGGAGCCCCTCGGTGAAGGCGGTGGGGTCATGGGGAAATTCCTCCACCAGCGTCCAGCGCGTGTCGGCGCGCGCCGGCGCGGCGGCGATGAGGAGGAGCGCCAGCCCCGCGAGGAAACGCCTCATTCGGCCTGCTCGCCCGCCAGCGCCTCCTTCAGCCAGCCGGGCAGCGGCAGCGTTCCCAGATCCTCCGTACGGCGGAAATCGATGGCCAGTCCCTCTTCCGGCAGGTCGAGCCGCTGGCGGGCAGGGTCGGAAAGGTCTCGCGGCACGAAGACGAGGCGGCGGTTCACCTTGGACCGGTAGTGCATGCGGGCGGTATTCTCCTGCCCGACATAGCATCCCTTGGTGAAGTCGACCCCGTTCAGCTCGCGTGCGTTGGTCTCCAGCCACAGGGTTTGGTCGCTGCCCAGTTCCGCCACGCCTTCCGGCACGCCATGGCTGTGCCGCCAGGCGCGCCAGACCGAATCGGCATGGGTGGCGGGCCGCGGATCGGCAGGGCCGAGCCAGCGATGGCCAAGCGCGGACAGACGGGGGTCCAGCGGCCTGTCACCCGAACCACTGTCCAGCTCCGGTGACCAGTGGACGGTGAGGCTTTCATCCTGCGCGATCGTCACCGGACGCCGCAGGCGATAGAGGCTGAGGCGGCGCGCCAATGCATCCGCCTGCTCCCTTTCGCAGTCGATCAGCACGTCCTCCTGCCCGTCCGCCCACAGGATGAAGTCGAACAGCGCCTTGCCCTGAGGCGTCAGCAGGCCGGACCAGCGTGGCCGGCCTTCCTCCAGATGCGCCACGTCATTGGTGACGAGACCGTTGAGGAAGGCGCGCGCCTCCGGCCCGCCGACGCGGATCACCGCCCGGTCGGAAAGCCATGTCGCGCGGTCGGGCTGGTCGGACTTTCGGTCAAGCGGGGGGGTGGCATCTGTCATGCCGCTTAGGTAGGACCGATCCCAGTTTCGCGCAAAGGGATCGTCATCATGGGCCAGAGTTTCGACCTCATATTTTCCGGTGGCACGGTGCATCTGCCCGGCGGCCCGGCGCAGGTCGATGTGGGCGTGACGGACGGCAAGGTCGCCGCCATCGGCACGTCGCTGGGCGATGCGGGCGAGCGGATCGACTGCACCGGCCTCGATGTCCTGCCCGGTGTGATCGACAGCCAGGTCCATTTCCGCGAGCCGGGCCTTGAACATAAGGAAGACCTCGAATCGGGCAGCCGCGCGGCCGTGCTCGGCGGCGTGACGGCCGTGTTCGAGATGCCCAACACCAATCCCAACACCGATACGGCCGAGCGGGTGGCCGACAAGCTGAAGCGCGCCCATCATCGCATGTGGTGCGATCATGCCTTCTATGTCGGTGCGACCGCGGACAATGCGCCGGACCTCAAGGAACTGGAGCGCATTCCGGGTACGGCAGGGGTCAAGATCTTCATGGGCGCATCCACCGGCAGCCTGCTCGTCGCGGAGGACGGCGCCCTGTCCGCCGTCCTCGCCAGCGGCACGCGCCGCGTCGCCATCCATGCGGAGGACGAGGCGCGGATGAATGCGCGCAAGGATCTGCGCGTCGAGGGCGATGCCTCCAGCCACCCTGTCTGGCGCGACGACGAGAGCGCGCTGATGGCGACGAAGCGCATCGTCGGCCTGGCGCGCAAGGCGCGGCGGCGCATCCACGTCCTCCACATCACCACGCCCGCCGAACTGGAATATCTGGCGGGGCACAAGGATATCGCGACCTGCGAGGTGACGCCGCAGCATCTGACGCTGGCCGGCGAGGATGCCTATCCGCGCCTCGGCACCTATGCGCAGATGAACCCGCCGATCCGCAGCGCCGCCCACAGGGATGGCCTGTGGCACTGGGTGCGGCAGGGCGTGCCGGACGTGCTTGGCTCCGATCATGCGCCCCATACGGTAGAGGAGAAGTCCAGGCCCTATCCCGCCTCGCCCAGCGGCATGCCGGGCGTGCAGACGCTCGTGCCTCTGCTCCTCAACCATGTGGCGGAGGGGCGTCTGACGCTCCAGCGCTTCATCGATCTGACCAGTGCCGGTCCGCAGCGGATTTTCGGGCTGGTCGGCAAGGGCCGGATCGTGCCGGGCTATGATGCCGATTTCACGGTCGTCGATCTCAAGAAGCGCTGGACCGTCGGCAGCGATTGGCTCGCTTCACGCTGCAACTGGTCGCCCTTCGAAGGTGACATGCTGACCGGCAAGGCCGTCGGCACCATCATCCGTGGCCGCCGGGTGATGTGGGAGGACAGCCTTGCCAATGAAGCGAGCGGCGAGGCGCTGCGCTTCGAGGCGACCGAGTTCGCCTAGCTAGATATTGGCCGTCCGTGTCCGCGCGCCGTGCAGCGCGTGGCCGGCGAAGAGGATCAGGCCGGTCCAGATCAGGCCGAAGGTCGCCCATTTGGCGGGCGTCAGATGCTCGCCGAACAGCAGCAGCGCCGACAGGAACAACATGGTCGGCGTCACATATTGAATGAGGCCGAGCGTCACCATGGGCAGTAGGCGCGCTGCACCCGCGAACAGAAGCAGCGGGATGGAGGTGATGAGGCCGCTGCCGACGAGCAGCGCGGTCGTCCCGGCATGCTGTCCGATGCCGAGTCCGCCGTGCGAGGACGCCCAGGCGAGGCCGGTGAGGCCGGGCGCCACCAGCGCCAGCGTCTCCACGCCCAGGCCGATGAGCGGCGATACCGGCGTCAGCTTGCGTACCAGTCCGTAAATGGCGAAGGTTATCGCGAGGAACAGGCTGATGCCCAATGTCTGCGGCGCGCCCGCGCCCAATATGGCGACGCCTGCCGCCGCGAGGGCGATGGCGAACCACTGGATGCCGCGCAGCCGCTCGCCCAGCATGGCGACGCCGATCAGCACATTGACCAGCGGGTTGAGGAAATAGGCAAGGCTGGTCGCCACGATATGCCCGTTCATCACCGCCCAGAGATAGACGAGCCAGTTGAGGCCGATCAATATGCCGCTGATCGTCAGTGCGACCAACAGGCGCGGATCGCGCATCGTCTCGACAAAGCGGCCGAATTCCCGCCGCACGAGAAGGATGATCATGATGAAGACGCAAGACCACAGCACGCGATGCGAGAGCACCTCTATGGGGCCGATGGACGCGACCATGCGGAAATAAATGGGCAGCAGGCCCCATGAGGCATAGGCCAGAAACGCGAAGATAAGGCCCCGCCGGTAATCGCTGCTGTCGTGCTGCATGCCTGTGCATTGCGCGAGGCGCTGCCCGCCCGTCAAGCGCCTGCATGGGCAGGACGCAAAGAACGCTTCCAGGCTCTCCTCGCCCTGCCCACATGGAAAATGCGGCGTTAACCAATTCCCCTAACGGAATCTTAACCTATGCCGGTCAAAGGAGGCGTTAAGATTTTGTTTACGAATCCGGGAGGGCCGATTCGATGTACCGTTTTGCTCGTCATCATGCCGTTGGGGCGCTCGCCCTGATCCTGTCGCTGGGCGGTTGCGGCGGCGGTGGCGAGCAAGGCAATAATGCGCTGGCGTCCCTCGATACCCGGCTTACCAATGGCGGCGCTCAGGACAATCGCGTCGTCCCCACCAACGCGGCCGCGCCCAAAGACGGCTCCGCGTCCCCTGGAAAGGGCGAGGCAGCGGGCGCCCCGACGCTGGGAAATCTGGCCGAGGCGCAGCGTTCGGGCGGAGACGGCGCGGTGGCCGCCCGGAAGCTGGCTGATGCGGCCGGGCGTCCGGTGGGGGGATGCGTGGGGCGCGGCCTGACCTATGGCGACCAATGGGCAAAGGCGATGCCGGACGGGCTTGGCCTCTATCCCGGTGCGCGCCTGACCGAGGCGGCGGGGACCGACACGGGCCGCTGTGCATTGCGGGTGGTGAGTTTCACCACCGCCGACAGCCCGGAAACCGTCGTCGCCCATTATGCGGCGCAGGTGCGCAAAGCGGGCTTCGATGCGGAGCGCCAGCCCTGCAAGACGGAAATCCGCCTTGGCGGCACGCGGTCAGGCGACGATGCCGCTTATCTGCTGTTCGCCCGGCGGAGCGCGAAGGGCGTGACGGAAGTCGATATCGTCGCGAGCGCCGGACCGACGGCCTGAACAGTCTCCCCCCGGCGAACCGGGGGAAGGCCGATCCCGTCAATTGAATCGCTGCGCACCGTCCAGGCGGATGGTCGTGCCGTTCAGGAAATCGTTCTCGACGATCTGCTGCGCCAGCGTAGCATATTCGTCGGGATCGCCCATACGCTTGGGATTGGGGACGGTCGCCCCGAATTTCGCCTGCGCCTCCTCGTCCGACATCATGCGCGAATAGGCGAGCGTCAGGAAAGTGCCCGGCGCGATCGCCATGGACCGGATGCCCAGCGGCGCCAGGTCGCGTGCCAGCGTCAGCGTCATGCCGATGATGCCGCCCTTGGCCGCCGAATAGGGCACCTGGCCCGGCAGGCCCTCATAACCCGCGATGGAAGCGGTGTTGATGATGACGCCGCGCTGGTTGGAAGCCAGCGGATCGTTCTTCGCCATGGCTTCCGCCGCCTGCGCCGTCACTTCGAAGGCGCTGTTGAGGAAGATGTTCACCATGTGCGAGAAATGGGCATAGGACAGGCGCGATCCGTCCTTGCCGATCACGCGGCCGCCCCGGTCCGGCGGCGGCGGGCCGCCATGGGTGATGACGGCGGCGCGGAGCGGGCCAAGGCCGACGGCGGTCTTAACGGCATTGGCGATGGAGTCGAAATCGGTGATGTCGGTGCGGACATAGACGGCGCCATTGCCGATCTCTTCCGCCAGAGCCTGCCCGCGATCGTCCGCGACATCAGCGATCACCACCTTCGCGCCCAGCCGGGCGAGGCGCCGCGCGGTCGCGCCGCCAAAGCCGCCGGCGCCGCCGGTGACGAGAGCGGAGGCATTCGTCATGTCCACCATCTTCTTCCCCTCATGTCTCTTGTGGGTCTGCCGTCCCGCAACGCGGGATTTCCCGGGTGGCTAGTCCATTGCGGCACCCTTCGCCAGAGCCTGGGCCGCAGAACCATTTTCACGACGGCGTAAAACCGCTAGGGCGTTGCGATGCTACAGACTCTCCTGGTCATGACCGGCGGCGCGATCGGTTCCGCCCTGCGATATCATGCGGGCCGGATCGGCCTTGCCCTCCTTGGCCCCGCCTGGCCATGGGGAACATTGTTCGTCAATGTTTCCGGCGGATTCGTCATGGGCCTCTTCGCGGGCTGGCTGGCGCTGCGCGGCGCAGGCGGCGGCGAGTTTCTGCGTATCTTCTTCGCCGTCGGCATATTGGGCGGCTTCACCACCTTCTCCGCCTTCAGCCTGGAGACGATGCTGATGATCGAGCGGGGCGAGCTGGCCTCTGCGCTGGGCTATGTGCTGCTGTCGGTCGTCGCGTCGGTCGGCGCCCTCGGCCTCGGCCTCGGTCTGTCCCGCGCCGTGCTGGGAGCGGGCGCATGAGCATCAACAAGAGCACCGATCCGTCCGCCGTGCGCCAGTTCCGCGTGAACGCGGACGATGACGGGATTCGTCTCGACCGGTGGTTCAAGCGTCACATGCCCGATGTCAGCTTCGCCATCGTGTCGCGCTGGGCGCGCACCGGGCAACTCCGCGTGGACGGCGCGCGCGCTACGCCCGGCGACCGGCTGGAGGAGGGGCAGACCATCCGCGTGCCACCCGCCGAACCGACCAAGGCCGCGTCCGCCAAACCGCAGCGCCAGCGCGTGCCCCTGACGGACGAGCAGGTCGAGTTCGCTCAGAACCTGGTCATCCACCGCGACGCGCAGGCCATCGTCATCAACAAGCCGCCGGGCCTTGCCACGCAGGGCGGGACCAAGACGCATGACCATGTGGACGGCCTGCTCGACGCGCTGGAGTTCGAGCGGGACGACCGGCCCCGCCTTGTCCATCGTCTCGACAAGGACACGTCCGGCGCCCTGCTCCTCGCTCGCTCGGCGAGGAGCGCCGCCCATTTCGCAAAGGCATTCTCCTCGCGCACCGCGCGCAAGGTCTATTGGGCGCTCGTCATCGGCGTGCCGAGCGTCGAGGATGGCATCATCGACCTCCCCATCGCCAAGCAGCCCGGCACGGGCGGCGAGAAGATGCATGTGGACGAGAAGGAAGGGGCGCCGTCCCGCAGCCGCTACCGCGTGATCGAGCGCGCGGGCAATCGCGCCGCTTGGGTGGAGCTTCAGCCCTATACGGGGCGCACGCACCAGCTTCGCGTGCATATGGCGGCCATCGGCCATCCTATTGTCGGCGACGGCAAATATGGCGGCAAGGATGCTTTCCTGACCGGCACGATCAGCCGCAAGATGCACCTCCATGCCCGCCGTATCCGCATCGACCATCCCGACGGATCGCCGCTGGATGTGCGGGCCGACCTGCCGCATCATTTCCGCGAGACGCTTGCCGATCTCGGCTTCGACCTTGACCTGGGCGATCTGCCGCTGGACGAGGAATTGCCCAGGGCGCCGCGCCGTGACGTGGAGAAGCAGGCGGCCAAGGCGCATGCCAAGCAATATCGCAAGGAGCGGCGCGGCGAGCGGCGCGCGCGCAGCGGCGGCCCCTCCGGCGGCCGGTCG
>JASGGS010000097.1:0-14518 GCA_047602685.1 Sphingobium sp. | reverse complement strand
GCCAGCAGGCGCGCAAGGACAGCGTTGTGTCCCCCGCGTCGAAACTGCGCGCGCGCGTCCTCGACGTGCTCCAGCGTGAAGGCTATATCCGCGGTTACACCGAGGAAGCGCTCGGCGCCCATAAGGGCCTGCGCATCGAGCTGAAATATTTCGAGGGCCAGCCCGCCATCAAGCATGTGGCACGCGTCTCGAAGCCCGGCCGCCGGGTCTATTCGGGTTCGAAGGAACTGCCGGTGGTCCGCAACGGCCTTGGCATCACCATTGTCTCCACGCCCAAGGGTGTTCTGTCCGACGCGGAAGCGCGCGAGCAGAATGTCGGCGGCGAAGTGCTGGCGGAGGTGTTCTGATGAGCCGCATTGGCAAGAAGCCCGTTGCGATCCCGAGCGGTGTCACCGCTTCGATCGACGGCGGCCAGCTTTCGGTGAAGGGGCCCAAGGGCACCCTTTCCATCCCGCTGGCCGATGAAGTGAGCTATGCCGTCGAGGACGGCAGCATCTCGGTGCAGCCGGTCAACCAGTCCAAGCGCGCCCGTTCCTTCTGGGGCATGCAGCGCACGCTGGTCCAGAACCTCATCACCGGCGTGACCGAGGGCTTTTCGAAGAAGCTGCTCATCACCGGCGTCGGCTATCGTGCGAACGCCCAGGGCAAGACCCTGAAGCTTCAGCTCGGCTACAGCCATGATGTCGATTTCGCGGTGCCGGAAGGCATCGAGATCAAGACCCCGGACAATACCACGGTCGAGATCAGCGGCATCGACAAGCAGAAGGTCGGCCAGGTCGCCGCCGAGATCCGTCGCTGGCGCAAGCCCGAACCCTATAAGGGCAAGGGTATCAAGTATGACGGCGAGTTTATCTTCCGCAAGGAAGGGAAGAAGAAGTAAGCCATGGCGAAACTTTCTGGATTCGAGCGGCGTCGTCGCCGCGTTCGCACCGCCCTCAAGGCTCGCGCCGGCGGCAAGCCCCGTCTGTCCGTGCATCGTTCGGGTCGCCACATCTATGCCCAGGTCATCGACGATGCCGCTGGCAGGACCGTTGCCTCGGCCTCGACGCTGGACAAGGACGTGCGTGGCACCCCCGGTGCGACCTCCGCTGCCGCTGCCGATGTCGGCAAGCGCGTGGCGGAAGCCGCGACCAAGGCCGGCATCACCAAGGTGGTGTTCGACCGTGGCGGTTTCCTTTTCCATGGCCGCGTGAAGGCGCTGGCCGATGCCGCCCGTGAGGGCGGACTGGAGTTCTGAGCATGGCAGAAGAGAACAACATCGAAACCGTCGCTCCGGGCGTCGAGGCGGAAGCCGCGCCCCAGAACGAAGGCCGTGGCCGTGGCCGTGGCCGTGGTGAACGCGGCGAGCGTGGTGGCCGCGGCCGCCGCGACGACCGTCGTGGCCGTGGCAATAATGATGAGGATGGCGGCGAGGAATTCGTCGAGAAGCTGGTCCACATCAACCGCGTTTCCAAGACCGTGAAGGGCGGTAAGCGCTTCGGTTTCGCCGCTCTGGTCGTCGTGGGCGACGGCAAGGGCCGTGCGGGCTTCGGCCATGGCAAGGCTCGCGAGGTTCCTGAGGCGATCTCGAAGGCGACCGCCGCCGCCAAGAAGGCGATGGTCCGCGTTCCGCTCAAGGAAGGCCGCACGCTGCACCATGACGGCAAGGGCCATTTCGGCGCCGGCAAGGTGACCGTGCGCTCGGCTCCTCCGGGCACCGGCATCATCGCGGGCGGCCCGATGCGCGCCGTCTTCGAAAGCCTGGGCGTGGCGGATGTCGTAACCAAGTCGAACGGCACGTCGAACCCCTATAACATGATCCGGGCGACCTTCTCGGCGCTGACCGATCAGTCCAGCCCCAAGGCTGTTGCCCAGCGCCGCGGCAAGAAGGTTGCTGACCTGCTGCGTCGCGGCGGTGCTTCTGCCGAGGTTGCTGCGGCTGACGCCGAAGCGATTGCGGAGTAAGAGACATGGCCAAGATCAAGATCAAGCAGATCGGCTCCCCGATCCGCCGTCCCGAGGCCCAGAGGAAGATCCTCGTCGGCCTGGGTCTCAACAAGCTGCACCGGGTTGTCGAGCTGGAGGATACAGCGGAAGTTCGCGGCGCGATCCGCAAGCTGCCCCATCTGGTCCAGGTGGTCGAGGGCTGAAGCCCTCGCCCTTGAAAGGAAATTGAGCGGGAGAGGGGGCAACCCCTCTTTCGTTTTTTGTGGAAGGGCGTTATGGGCGCGCCTTCCGTCATCCCGGCGTAGACTGGGATCCTCGTCGGCCGGGCCGGACCTCCAGGGGACGACCCGGCTTCACCAAGCTCCAGCCTGTGCTGGGCAGCGGTAGGAAGGCTTGGCTTACCTACCTTGCGCGACAAAAGCGAAAGCGAGTGCATCATGACTTTCAAGCTGAACGAACTCTCCGATAATGATGGCGCCCGCAAGGGCCGCATGCGCGTTGGCCGTGGTATCGGCTCGGGCAAGGGCAAGACCGCCGGTCGCGGCCAGAAGGGCGCGAAGGCCCGTTCGGGCGTCAGCATCAACGGCTTCGAGGGTGGCCAGATGCCGCTCCACATGCGCCTGCCGAAGCGCGGCTTCAACAACATCTTCCGCAAGGATTATGCCGAGGTGAATCTGGGCTTCGTCCAGAAGGCGATCGACGCGGGCAAGCTTGATGCCTCCACCACGGTGGACCAAGCCGCGCTGCGCGCTGCCGGTATCTCGCGCGGTGGCAAGCATGGCGTGCGCCTTCTCGCAAAGGGCGAGCTGACCGCCAAGGTGAAGTTCGCCGTCGCGGGCGCTTCCAAGGCTGCTGTCGAGGCAGTGGAGAAGGCTGGCGGATCGGTTGAAATCCTCGCCAAGGCAAAGGCCGCCGCTGAGTGACAGGGAATTGAGGGGACACGGGCGAAGCCGGGTCTCCTCTCTTTCATTCGTCCCGGATTAAGCGGACGAAAGCTGGACGACGACATGCGTCGCCTTCCGCCGCTTCTATCGAGGAAGCGATGCTTTTGGGGCTTGTGCGGCGGCTCGCCGCGATTAGATAACGCCTCATTCGACAGCCGGGCTTCATGCCGCTAAACAGCCTCGCACAGACGCGCAGCGGCGCGGGGTTTTCGGGATAGAATCACATCATGGCATCCAGAGCCGACCAACTCGCCTCCAACCTCAGCCTGGCCAAGTTCAGCCAGGCCACGGACCTGAAGAAGCGCTTGTGGTTCACCATCGGGGCCTTGATCGTCTTTCGCTTCCTCAGCTTCGTCCCGCTGCCGGGCATCGATCCCACGGCGTTGCAGGTGGCGGTGCAGAATACGCGCGGCGGCGTGCTCGACATCTTCAATACCTTTGCGGGCGGTGCGCTGGAGCGCGCCAGCCTCATCGCGCTGGGCATCATGCCCTACATCACCGCGTCCATCGTGGTGCAGCTTGCCTCCTCCCTCTCCCCGCAGCTTGCCGCGATCAAGAAGGAAGGGGAAAGCGGCCGCAAGAAGCTGAACCAGTTCACGCGTTACGGTACGGTCGGCCTCACCGCGATCCAGGGCTATTTCATCGCCATCGGATATGAGTCGCGCGGTGCCGTCATCGATCCAGGCCTGCTTTTCCGCGTGGCGGCGATCATCTCGCTGATCGGCGGCACCATGTTCCTGATGTGGCTGGGCGAGCAGATCACCAGCCGCGGCATCGGCAACGGCACGTCGCTCATCATCATGGCGGGTATCGTCGCCCAGCTTCCCGTGACGCTGGCGAACCTGTTCGAATCCGGCCGGGAAGGTTCCATTTCCGGCCTGCTGATCTTCGCCGTGATCGTGCTTTGCCTCGGCCTCATCGCCTTCATCTGCTTCATGGAGCGGGCGCAGCGCCGTGTGTTGATCCAATATCCGAAGCGGCAGACGCGTCAGGGCCTGATGCAGGCGGATCGCAGCCATCTGCCGCTCAAGGTCAACACGGCGGGCGTCATTCCGCCGATCTTCGCCTCGTCGCTGCTGCTGATGCCGCTGACCATCTCGCAGTTCGCGGGCAATCACGTGCAGGGCGAGAGCAGGTGGGGCGACTTCCTGCTGAGCCTGAACCAGTATCTGTCACATGGCAGCCCGGTCTACATGGCGCTCTATGGCCTCGGCATATTGTTCTTCTGCTTCTTCTACACGGCGGTCGTGTTCAATCCGGAGGAGACGGCGGACAATCTGAAGCGCAATGGCGGCTTCATTCCCGGTATCCGTCCGGGCAAGAATACCGAGAACTATCTCGACTATGTTCTGACGCGCATCACGGTCATCGGCGCGGCCTATCTGGCCATCATCTGCCTGCTGCCCGAATATATGATCGCAAAGGCGGGCATCCCCTTCTATCTGGGCGGAACCAGCCTGCTGATCGTGGTCAATGTGACGGTCGATACCGTCACCCAGATCCAGAGCCATCTGATCGCGCATCAATATGGCGATCTCATCAAGAAGGCGCGGCTCAAGGGTCGCCTCCGCTAGGCATCGCCGGAGCGGATAGACGTTGGTCCAATTGACCGGCGCTGTCCGTCCGCGCACAGGCAAACGAGAAACACAGGGGATTAGAGGGCGATGAACATCATTCTGCTGGGGCCGCCGGGTGCGGGCAAGGGCACGCAGGCGCAGCGACTGGTGACTGAGCGCGGAATGGTCCAGCTTTCCACGGGCGACATGCTGCGTGCCGCCGTGAAGGCGGGCACGCCCGTCGGCCTGAAGGCAAAGCAGGTGATGGAAGCGGGCCAGCTCGTTTCCGATGAGATCGTATCCGGTATCATTGGCGAGGCGCTGGATGCGTTGTCGCCGGAAACGGGCGTCATCTTCGACGGTTATCCGCGTACGGCCCCCCAGGCGGAATCGCTCGACGGGCTGCTCGGCGACCGCAATCGCAGCCTCGACCATGTGATCGAACTGGAAGTGGATGAGGATGCGCTGGTGGAACGCATCACGGGCCGCTTCACCTGCGCCAGTTGCGGCAAGGGTTATCATGACAAGTTCGAGCAGCCCAAGGTCGAGGGTGAGTGCGACAAGTGCCATGGCCACGAATTCAAGCGTCGTCCGGACGATAATGAGGAGACGGTGCGCACCCGCATGGCGGAGTATCGCGCGAAGACCGCCCCGATCCTGCCGATCTACGAAGCGCGCGGCATCGTGTCCCGTGTGGACGGCATGGCCGATATCGGGGAAGTTACCCGCCAGATAGAAGCGATCCTCGATCGCTGATTGTATCAGGGGCCGTCCTTCGGGGCGGCCCTTTTTCCTTCAGGGGGGCTTATGACCGACAGGATGCTTGCGCGCGACATCCGTGCCGTTGCCCATTTGCGGGGCCGCTTCCTGCTTCGTTCCGGTCGGACCGCTTCCGAATATTTCGACAAATATCGGTTCGAGGGCCAGCCCGCCTTGCTGAAACGGATTGCGGACGCCATGCTGGCGCATCTCCCGCCGGATGCGCAATTGCTGGCCGGGCTGGAGCTGGGCGGCGTGCCCATCGCCACGGCCATGTCCCTGCAATCCGGAATGCCGGTCGTGTTCGTGCGCAAGCAGGCGAAGGATTATGGCACCTGCCTCGCGGTCGAGGGCGGCGACATAGCGGGCCGATCCCTGGTTCTGGTCGAGGACGTGATCACCACCGGGGGTGCCGTCGTCGATGCGGCCCGGCTGGTGCGGGACGCGGGCGGACGCATCCGCGCCATCCTGTGCGCGATATGGCGGGGCGAGGGCGATCCGCATATTCCGGCGCTGCCCGGCGTGCCTGTCTTCGCCGCTTTGACGAAGGCGGATTTGCTGAATGCATGACGTGCAGCGGGCGTGACCCGTCACGCAATCCCCGCGACTTTTCCCCCAATATCGCTAGAGTTTCGATATCAGAACGTCCCCGACTCGCAATGAGGGACGCGTATCCGGGTCGAGCTTCAATCAGCCCAGAGGGGGGATCACGATGGCCGTTTCCGATCATGTCGACTTGCCGACCTTCATGGAGGGCGTGAAGAAGCGGAATCCTTATCAGCCCGAATTCGTTCAGGCCGTTCAGGAAGTCGCGGAGGATATTTTCGACTTCATCGAGGATAAGGAAGAATATCATGCGCAACAGATATTGCGGCGCATCGCGGAGCCGGACCGCATCGTTTCCTTTCGCGTCTGCTGGGAGGACGATAATGGCAATATCCGTGTCCAGCGCGGATGGCGCGTCCAGAACAACAATGCCATCGGTCCCTATAAGGGCGGCATACGCTTCCACCCCAGGGTCAATGAGAGCGTGCTGAAGTTTCTGGCCTTCGAGCAGACCTTCAAGAACGCGCTGACGGGTCTGCCCATGGGCGGGGGCAAGGGCGGCTCCAACTTCAACCCCAAGGGCAAGAGCGTGCGGGAGATCATGCGCTTCTGCCAGAGCTTCATGACGGAGCTTTACCGCCATATCGGCGCGGATGTGGACGTGCCCGCCGGTGACATCGGCGTCGGGGCGCGCGAGATCGGCTTCATGTTCGGCCAGCATAAGCGGATCACCGGCCATTTTACCGGGGTGCTGACGGGCAAGGGCCTCGAATATGGCGGCTCGCTGATCCGGCCCGAGGCAACCGGCTATGGCGCCGTCTATTTCCTCGCCAACATGCTGGCCGCGAAGGAACAGGAGCTTCATGGCAAGACGGCGGTGATCTCCGGTTCCGGCAATGTCGCCACCCATGCGGCGGAGAAGATCGTGCAGTTGGGCGGCAAGGTCGTCACCCTTTCAGACAGCGGCGGCTTCGTCCATGATCCGGACGGCTTCACGTTGGAGAAGATCCAGTGGGTCAAGGCGCACAAGACGCACCGCCGCGGGCGCATCCAGGATTATGTGGAGGCTCATTCCAGCGCCAGCTTCCACGAGGGCAAGACCCCGTGGGGTGTGCCCTGCGACGTCGCCTTGCCCTGCGCCACCCAGAATGAGCTGCTGGGCGACGATGCCAGGACGCTGGTGAAAAATGGCTGCATCGCGGTCAGCGAGGGCGCGAACATGCCCACCGATCTGGATGGCGTTCATGTCTTCAAGGGCGCGCGCATCCTCTATGCGCCGGGCAAGGCGGCGAATGCGGGGGGTGTGGCGGTATCCGGTCTGGAGATGAGCCAGAACAGCGAGCGGCGCGCCTGGAAGGAGAGCGAGTTGCAACAGATGCTGCTCGATATCATGGAAGGCATCCATGATAGCTGCCTTACCTATGGCCGGGTGTCGGACGGCTATATCGACTATGTGAAGGGCGCGAATATCGCGGGCTTCAAGAAGGTCGCCGATGCCATGCTGGCCTTTGGCGTGGTCTGAACGCCTTTTCCGGATTTTACGGATTCTGACGGGGCGCGAGCGGAAATCCCGCCGTTCGCATTCCGTAATATTGGGCGATTTGCGCCTTCATATCCGGTTCCTGTCCCAGCCGGGGACGGGGATGGGGTTAACCATCTATTAACCTTTGCGACTCCTTAACCATCCGATAGTTATGCCGGGCATGAAGAGACCGCTTGTCCTGACGAGTGAGGGCGCCCGCCATCCTTTCCGTCGCATGCTGCCCCAGCATGTGACGCGGCTGCCCGTGGCCGAATTGAGGCCTGCGAAATCGTCCGACAATGACTGGAAGCTGTTTCTGCTCAGCTTCACGGCCTTCTTCTTCGCCGCCTACAGCTTTATCCTGTAGGTCGAAGGGCGATTAACGCCGCGCCTGTTCGCGTGCGTGGTTTTCGCAGGCCTTGTGCAGCCGCCATGCGAGTATGGCCGATACGATGCACAACGCTGCCACGATCAGCAGCGCTTGCCGGTTGGACAGGCCGAAACCCATGGCTGCGATGATGACCAGGGCGCCGATGACCATCGCGCCCGAGTTCACCACATTATTGGCGGCCACGGTGCGGGCGGTCTCGTCCTTGCCGACGGTGGTGGTGAGGAAGGCATAGAGCGGCACGACGAACATGCCCCCGAACACCGCGATGCCGAACAGGGCGACCAGCACGCGCCAGCTATAGGGCTGGGCCAGGAAGGTCGCGACGTCATAATGCGTGCCTTCCGGGGCAGGGACCCAGGACACGGCGACATATTGGAAGAACCAGACGAATCCGGCCATGATGATGACGGAAACGGGTGAGTAGCGCGCCGAGACTTCGCCCTGCAACAGGCGATTGATCGCGACGGAACCCACGGCGATGCCGATGGAGAAAATGGCGAGGAAGAGGCTCGCAACCTCCTTGGTCGCGGTGAAGTCATTCTTCACCAGCGGCGGGAAGATCACGACCAGCACCGTCGCCACCATCCAGAAGAAGCTGATGGCCATGATCGCCAGGAACAGGCGCGGTATATGCATCGTGCCGCTGATGAGCCGCCAGGAGGAACGCAGGACGTTGAAGTCGAGCACCAGCGGCGGGCCGACGCGCGGAGCAGGGGGTACCATGCGGCCCGACAGAAAGCCGATGCAGGCCACGGCCAGCACCACGGCGGCCGTCGTGCCGGGACTGATCCATCCGGCCGCGATCGTGCCGCCCAATATGGCGATATAGGTGCCCGCTTCCACCAGCCCCGTGCCGCCCAGCACTTCGTCCGCATGGAGATGCTGCGGCAGGATGGCATATTTGATGGGGCCGAAGAAGGTGGAGTGGATGCCCATCGCGAATACCGCGCCCAGCATCAGGCCGACGCCAAGCAAGGGTTCGCTTTCGCACAGGACCAGGCCGACGGCGCCCAGCGCCATGATCGCGATTTCCGCCAGCTTCACGACGCGGATGATCTTCGCCTTGTCCATCGTGTCGGCGAGCTGTCCCGACAGGGCGGACAGCAGGAAGAAGGGCAGGACGAACAGGCCGGTCGCCAGCGCGTTGAAATTGGCCTCCTGCTGGGGATCGCGATAGACCGCATAGGTTGCGAAGAGGATCATCGACGTCTTGAACAGATTGTCGTTGAAAGCCCCGAGAAACTGGGTGACGAACAACGGCAGGAAGCGCCGGTTACCCAAAAGTCGCAGGGAAGCCTGCATGGAGGATATTACTCTCTTCTTGCCGGACGGAACGGGTTGCCGCCCGCGCGCCTTCTAGCGTGTCGGTTATCGAGGCGAAAGCCCGGACTGGACCGGATGTTCCGCGGGCGGCGCTTGTGGCTTCATCCTTCGCCGTGGCGGATAAGTTCCCTCGCCGTCCGGGTCGTCTGGATGATGAACAACACGATCATCAGCGATCCCACCCCCAGCACGAACAGGTCATAGGCCGAAAGCTGGTCGACGAAAGAGGGGATATTGCCGACGAAGATCATCAACAGCGTCATGACGATCAGGATCAGCCGCAACTCGGTCGGTCCGCCCGCCAGATAGGATAGCCGCATCTCGCCCACCACGCGCGCGGCAAGGAAAGCGTGGATGGAGAGCATGAAATAGCCGATCAGCCCGAACAGGGCGACGTCGAGGCGGACGAACGGACTGATGCCCAGTCCCGCCAGCGCAAGCAGGTTCGCCAGCGCATCCGTGCTGTGATCGATGAAATAGCCGAATTTCGGGCGCTCTATCTGCCGATAGCGAGCAACGCTCCCGTCCAGCGAATCCCCGGTCCAGTGGACGACATAGCCGAATATCGACAGCCACAGCCAATGGACCTGCCATACGCTCAGCACATAGCCGGCGGAAATAAGCAGGGCGCCGCAAAAGCCCAGGGTGGTCAGGTCGTCCGGCGTGATGGAACGTGGCAGATGGGCGCACATCCAGTCGAGCAGTCGCCGCTCTCCGGCCGCCAGCAGATTGCGCTGTATGCGGTCGACCGGCTTTATCCCTCGGGGCATCGGTTACTTTCTGTTTTGTGTCGGATCGACGGCAATTATGTGACGAGATAAGGACAGAGCCCCCCATCCCGCAAGCGGAGTTTGGACCGAAGCCCGTTTCCCGCGCCGGGACGGACGCGGCGATATCGTCATGACCTCGCAGGGTTTCAAAGTCACTTCCCCTCCCTTGTGCGGCGTGCGGCTCTGTGGCAGGCAGCAGCCGTGCAGTGGCTGCCCAATCTCCTCACCCTGTCCCGCATCTTCGCGGTTCCCTTGCTTGTCGCGCTTCTCTGGCCGGCGGAGCAGGGATTGAGATGGCATATCGGTTATCTCGCCGCCTTCGGCCTTTATTGCCTGATGGGCATCACCGACTATTTCGACGGATATCTGGCACGGGCGCAGGGCACTGTCTCGAAGCTGGGCATCTTCCTCGATCCCATAGCGGACAAGATCATGGTGGCGGCTGTCGTGCTGATGCTGTGCGCGACCGGCGATATCGAGGGTTGGAATATCATCGCGGCCATGGTCATCCTGCTGCGGGAGATCGCTGTGTCGGGCCTGCGGGAGTTTCTCGCCGGCCTCCGCGTCTCGGTCCCCGTCTCGCGCCTCGCCAAGTGGAAGACGACCTTCCAACTCATTGCGCTGGGCGCGCTCATCCTGGGCGGCGGCACCCCCTATTGGCCTTTCGTCCATGCCGTGGGCGTCCTCACCCTCTGGCTCGCGGCGATCCTGACGCTTATCACGGGATGGGACTATCTGCGCGTCGGCCTCAAGCATATGGATGCCTGACGCAAGGGAGGCATGCATGGCCGGGCAGTTCGTCATTCTCTATTTTGCCTGGGTCCGCGATCGTGTGGGCGTGGCGGAGGAGCGGATCGATCATCCCGGCGCGGACGTCAGCATCGCGGACCTGCTCGACCGGCTGGCCGCCCAAAGCGCGGGCCATGCCGCGGCGTTCGAGGATCGCACGCGCCTTCGCGCCGCGCTTGACCAGGATTATGTGCCGCTTGACAGGGTGATCGGCACGGCGCGGGAACTGGCTATTTTCCCGCCCGTCACCGGCGGCGGCGCGATATGATCCGCGTTGCGGTGCAGGCGGGGGGCTTCGATCCCGCCACCGAACTCGCCGCCCTGGAGGCGTTGGGCGGCGGCGGTATCGCCAGCTTCACCGGCATCGTGCGCGCGGACGGCGGGTTGAGCGCCCTCCATCTCGACCATTATCCCGCCATGACCCTTGCGCAGATGGAGAGGATCGCGGCTGAGGCGGCGGGCCGCTGGCCTCTATTGGGTATCACCCTCATCCATCGCTTCGGCACGCTCCCCGTGGGCGAGCGCATCGTTTTCGTCGGCACGGCCTCGGAAAGCCGCGCTCCGGCGCTGGAAGCCTGCGCTTTCCTGATCGACTGGCTGAAGGTCGCCGCCCCGTTCTGGAAGCGGGAGGTGCATCCCGACGGCAGCGGGGAGTGGGTGGAGGCCAGGGGGCTGGACGACGAACGGGCGTCGCGCTGGTCATGACCGTTATTATGCGGTCCTAAAAGTCCAGTTCGGCCCGCATCGCCACCACATCCGCCCTATAATCGTTGCGGCCGCCGGCCAATATGGCCGCGTCCATATAGGACATATGGGCATAGTTGAGGTTCAGGCGCACATATTGGATCGGCGTCCAGATCAGACCCGCGATGATGCCGTTCTGCGTCCCGCCGTTGATCCCAGCCCTGCGATCGTCGAGCGTCAGATAATCGTAGCGCATATTGAGCTGGATCGCGCCGATCCCGCCCTTGCCCATGGGGTGGGCGGGCTTGGGCGTTCCCAATATGCCGTTGGAATAGGGCCGTGAATCGCCGGGCGTCAGGAAAAAGCCCACTTCGCCATAGGCGCCGAAAAAGGTCGGATCGGGCAGTCCGGGGCGGGCGGCGGTCAGCCAGTGGGCCTCCGCCGCATAATGCCACCGGCCGAACACCCCGGCCGCTTCCGCGCCATAATGGGTTTCGGACAGTATCTGCATCCGGGGCGTGGCGAGATAGCGATCATTGATGCTGTGGAAATAGGGGCGGACGCGATATTGCTGGGTCCCTTCGCCCAGGCGGTTCAGATCGCGATAATGATAGGATGCCGCGAAATGGAGCTGGTTGCCGCCCAGCTTCGGCGCGAAGACCGCACGGCCATCCAGCCCGAAGCTGTCATTCTTGTCGCCGCCATTGGTTTCCGTGCTGGCGCCTGTCGTGCCTGTATCCGCGATCGAATCGATGCTGTCGGTGAAAAGGCCGCCTTGCAGCAGCCATGGTCCGCGCTGATATTGGGCGGAGAGGCCGAGGCGGCGTTCATTGTTGAAGGCGGTGGTGAAGGCCGCGCGTTCCATCACCGATCCGGCGGTGTCGCTGATCAACTCGTCCAGCCCCTGGAAACTGTTGTGATTGCCCAGGGTGATGAGCCATTTGCCATGCTGGTAGGTGATGAAGGTATCGACCATGCGAACCGCATTGTCGGCCAATTCCGCCTCCAGCTTGTAGCCGAAGCCGCTGCCCAGATTTCCTTCGGCCCCCAGGCGCAGGCGGCGAAACTCGTTGGCGAAGCCCCGTGCACGGCTGTTGGCGGGCGACGAGAGATAGCCCGCATCATATTGGATGCGCCCCTTCGGCTTGAACTTGGCATCCCCCTGGACGAACTGCGGCGAGCCTTTCCACGTGATTTCGGTGGCCTTGTCCTTCGCCGCTCCGCCACCGGCCGCGAGGGGTGGCGCCGCCGACCCCGCGAGTTGGCCGCCCTGCTGGCCCTCCGTGGTGGCGGCAGCAGCGGGGGACGATCCGGCAACGCCCTCCACCTTGTCGAGCCGCGCTTCCAGTGTCGCCACGGCGGATTTCAGCCGGGCGATCTCCGCACGCAGCGCTGCCCGTTCATCCGCCTCCGCGGCAGACGGGGCGGGGGCGGTCCGGGCATGAAGCGGCGAGGTCATGAACAGCAAAACGGCAGTGCCGGAGAGCAGAGTCGTCTTTTCCATAGGCAAACGTCCCATCGAGGTTGGGCGCGACTATGACAGTTAGATGACGTTTATGTGACGGTCTGTGACAGAAAGATGACAATGGCGATCAATCTTCGATCACCTTCATCAGTCGTCGCTCGACGGGAGCGAGGACGGGGCCGAGGTCGTGGCCGCGGCGCAGGACCGATCCGGTTTCCGCGATCAATGCCCACATGCCTTGCCGGTTGCGAAGTGCGGGCCTTTTCTCGATGCGGAATTCCGGACGCTCGGAAGAACGGCGGAAGGCGGAGAAGACAGCCACGTCGCGATGCAGGTCGATGGCATAGTCGCGCCAGAAACCGGCTGAAACCATCCGGCCGTAGAGCCCCATGATCCGCGTCAGTTCGGCCCGGTCAAAGCCTGTCTGGGACGGTTGCCGTCCGGGCGCGGGGAACTCGGCGACATTGCCCATCAGGCGATGGTGCGCCTGTTGGAACCATGGCGGTCCTTGCTGCGCAGGGCCTCCACCTGCTTGCGAAGCGCGTCCAGCTCGGCGGTCAATGCGTCCAGCCGTTGCGCCTGCGGGTCGCAATCATCCCTGCAAGGGGTGCCGTAGGGCACGAAATCCTTCTGATAGGTCGTGGCGTCGACCAGCGTCGGCCTGGCTGGTATGCCGATCATGACCGCGCTTTCCGGCACGTCGCGCGTGACCACCGCATTGGCGCCGATGCGCGCGCGATGGGCCACGGTGATCGGTCCCAGGACCTGCGCGCCCGACCCGATGATAACGCCGTCGCCGATGGTGGGATGCCGCTTTCCCGCTATGCCATTGGCCGGGTCCGTGCCGCCCAGCGTCACGCACTGATAGATCGTCACGTCATGACCGATCTCGGCCGTCTCTCCGATCACGGTGAAACCATGATCGATGAAGAAGTTTCGGCCGATGCGGGCGCCCGGATGAATGTCGATCGCGGTCAGCATGCGCGAGATATGATTGATCAGCCGCGCCGCGAAGAAGAGACGGCGGCGATAGAAGATATGCGCCACCCGATGAAAGCACAGTGCCCAGACGCCGGGATAGAGCAGTATCTCGGCGCGTGAGCGGGGCGCGGGGTCGCGTGCCTTCACCGAAGCGAGATAGTCCATGAGGCGGCCCATTGCGGTCCCTTTCCAGCCTGCTCTTGGCTGAAATAAGGGCTCGCACCGGAAATTTCCAGTGGCTGGCCGGTTGATGCGACGGGGTGTCCCCCATAGGCACGGCATCAGGGGATGATAGTAGAAATTGCTAGTATTGTCTACTTATCCTGTAGATAGAGGCGGCATGATCGATTCCGTAACGACAAATTTGGATACTATCTGGCCCTTCATTGCGGTCGGATTTGGCGCCCAGATCATCGATGGTGCCCTGGGCATGGCCTATGGCGTCATATCGAGCACTTTTCTCCTGGCATTGGGCGTTCCGCCCAGCGCTGCTTCGGCGGGGGTGCATGCGGCGGAAACCTGCACCACGGGCGTCTCCGCGATCAGCCATATCCTCCATCGCAATGTCGACTGGCGGATCTTCGCCCGGCTCGCCATTCCGGGGGTGCTGGGCGGCGTGGCGGGCGCCTATCTGCTGTCCAATATCGACGGTTCGGACATCAAACCGTTCATCCAGGCCTATCTGGCGGGCATCGGCATCTGGCTGCTCTGGCGCAGCTGCCATTATCCGCCGGAGCATAGGGCGCCCAAGCATATCGCTCCGCTCGGCCTTATCGGCGGTTTCATGGATGCGTCGGGCGGTGGCGGCTGGGGGCCGATCGTCACGTCCAATCTGCTCGTCCAGGGGTCGGAACCGCGTTAC
>JASGGS010000096.1:0-14875 GCA_047602685.1 Sphingobium sp. | reverse complement strand
TCCCATTATGCCCCGTTGAAGGTCGCCGCGCAGTTCCGCGTGCTGGAGGCGCTGGCGCCCGGCCGGATCGACCTCGGCATCGGCCGCTCGCCCGGCGGCAGCGCCGCCGCCGCCGAGGCGCTGGGACGGCAGGGGGAGGGGACGTTCGACGCGGATGTCGCCAGCCTCATCGCCCTGCTGGCCGACAAGGGGGAGGATGACCGGCCGTTGCGCGCTTATCCCGTCGTCGCCACCATGGCCGAGCCGTGGATATTGAGCAGCTCCCCGCGCGGCGCGGCTCTGGCCGCTTCGCTGGGCCTGCCCTATTGCTTCAACGCGTCCCACGACCTCAACCATGGCCTGCTCGACGAGGCGGTGGCCCGCTACAGGGAGGATTTCCGGCCGGGCGCGCTCGCCGCCCGTCCCCGGCTGGCCCTCTCCGTCTTCGCCCTCGCCGCGGAAGAGGAAGACCGGGCGCTTTTCCTCTACGGGCCGCGCGGGCATTGGCGCGTGGGGCTTGACCGGGGCCGGCGGAGCGGGATGATCTCCCCGGAGGCGGCCGCGGCGGAACCCTATTCCCCCGCCGAGCGGTCGAGGATCGCGCAGAGCCTGACCTATTCCTTCGTCGGCGCGGGCGCGGATGTGGCGCGCCGCCTTCTGGCGCTTGCCCGGCGCACGGGCGCGGAGGAGCTGGTCCTGACCACATGGTGCCACGCCATGGCCGACCGCGAGCGTTCCTGCGCGCTGATCGCCGCGGAAATGGAGCGATTGCAGAATGACTGACCTGCCGGACGTGATCGTGATCGCCAAATCCGCCATCGCCGCGGCGCCCCTGGCCGAGATGCAGGCGGCCGCGGATCATGTCGCCGCCGCCGGAGCGGCAGCACATGCGACCTTCGCCTTTACCGAGCAGGGGGAGCCGTCCCTGCGCGAAAGGCTGGCCGAACGCATCGCGGACGGGGCGCGGTCCGTCGTCCTCGTCCCCCTGATCGTTCCCATGGAGCCGGGCTTCGCCAACTGGATCGCGAAGGCGCTGGCCCGCTGGGAGAGGGAGGCAGGCGGGGACTGGCCGGAAATATTCCTGGCCCCGGCGCCCTTCAGCCTGCCGGAATCGCGGTCCCTGCTCGTCGCGGCGGTCCAGGCGGCGGCCGGTTTTCCGCAGCCCGCGCGGCCGGCGGCCAAGCGCGAAGGCTCCATCGTTCCGGCGCAGAAGCGGCGCATGCTGGTCTGCCACGGCGCGCCCTGCTCGGCGGTGGGCGCGTCCCTCATCTGGGGGCATCTTCGCAACCGGCAGGCGCGGCTTTCCCTGCGGACCGTGGGCGACGGGATGATGAGCGCGAAATCGACCTGTCTTGGCCCATGCAGCCTGGCCCCGGTGGTGCAGGTGTGGCCGGAAGGGACGATCTATGGCGGCGTCGACGAAAAGGGCGTGGACGCGATCATCGACCGGCATATCCTGAACGGCGGGATAGCGGAGGACTATGCCTATCCGGCGGATGGGCGTAAGCACTATCTCGACAGGCGCGACTGACGGACGGGCGATCCACCCGGGGCGCCCCGGCGCGCCGCTTCCTGCCACCGGCCTGATCACTCGTCTGGTCTCTTTCCCGGTTGCCCGGAAAATCCCTGCCGTCATAGCGCCACACGACCAAGGGGCTGATCGTCGATGAAGTTTTCCGGGATTTTCGGCTCAGCCGAACATGATTTGGCTATTGACCTGGGCACAGTGAACACGCTGGTCCATGTGCGCGGCAAGGGGATCGTCCTCAACGAGCCGTCGGTCGTCGCCTTCGAGACCAGAAACGGCCTGCGCACCATCAAGGCGGTCGGCAACGATGCCAAGCTCATGCTCGGCAAGACGCCGGAGGGCGTGCGCGCCGTTCGTCCGCTGCGCGACGGCGTGATCGCGGACATCGACATTGCCGAGCAGATGATAAGCCATTTCGTCAACAAGGCGCTGGGCGGCCTGAGCCGGTTCCGGCGCGGCAGCATCGTCCTGGCGCTGCCGTCGGGCGCCACCAAGGTCGAACGGCGCGCCCTGCGGGACGCCACGGCCAATACGGGCGCGTCCCGGGTGCATTTCATCGAGGAACCCATGGCGGCCGCGATCGGGGCGGGGCTGCCCGTGTCCCAGCCGAGGGGCGCGATGGTGGTCGACATAGGCGGCGGCACGACCGAGGTCGCGGTCCTTTCGCTTCAGGGCCTGGCCTATAGCGGCTCCACGCGGGTCGGCGGGGACAGGATGGACGAGGCCGTGATCTCGTTCGTCCGCAGGCATCACAATCTCCTCATCGGCGAAATCTCCGCCGAGCGGGTGAAGCAGAAGATCGGCCGCGCCATCCGTCCGGACGGGCAGGGCGAGATACTGACCGTGAAGGGGCGCGATCTCGTCAATGGCCGTCCGGGCGAAATCGAGGTGACGGAGGCGCAGATCGCCGAGGCGCTGAGCGATTCCGTGTCCCAGATCGTGGGGGCGGTGATGCGGGCGCTGGAGGAGACGGCGCCGGAACTGGCGGCGGATATCATCGACGAGGGCGTGACGCTGACGGGCGGCGGCGCCTTGCTGGGCCGCCTGGACGAGGCCCTGCGCAGGGCGACGGGCCTCAGGGTGCAGGTCGCGCAGGACCCGCTGACATGCGTGGTGCGCGGGGCAGGGATCGCGCTGGAGGACCGGCAGATCGCCGGGGTGCTGGCGGCCGCCTGAACGGCGGTCCGTGCAAGGCGGGCGGCGCCGCGCTTCGTGGGGGGATGCCTCTCAATAACCCGCCGCATAACCCATGCGGCGAGGATCGGCGTCGGCCGTCTGGCTCTGGTGCCCCGGGTGGAGGCCCTCCGCCCGGAAACGATCTTCGAGCGAGACGGTGATCCGCGTCCGGTAGAAGTCCGGCTCCGCGACGAAGCGCCTCCATGCGGCCTGCAACGGCAGTCCGTGGTCGATCAGGCTGACGAGGAACCGCAATTGCGTCTGGTGCGCCCCGCCGATGGCTTCGCCCCCCCTTCCGGCGATCCGAAGGCGAGACGGAAGCGCGCGTTTCTCGGCGGGATGGTGGGCGATGACAGGCTCGAACTGCCGACATCTTCGGTGTAAACGAAGCGCTCTACCAACTGAGCTAATCGCCCCCTGCGCGCTCTGCGCGGGGAGCGCGGAGCGGCGGACGCGGCCTGATAGCCGCAAAGCGCGCGGATGACAATGCCGCTTGGCCCGGACTGGGCGCCCGGACTGGGCGATTGTGCCGGGAGGGCCGCCGCGCATGCGCCGCGCCGCTCTCCTCAGATGGCGAAGCGTATGCCCGTCCGGCGGGCGGCCGCGAACCAGCCGGACAGATTGCCCGCCGCCTCGTCGGACAGGGAGATGAACACCCGCCGCGCATCGTCCGGATCGTTGCTCCGTTCGAAAATGCCGCGCTCGGTCAGTTGCGCGATCCAGCGCAGCGCCGTGGTGGGCGGCACGGCGGAGGCGATGCACAGGCTCGACACCGACACGCGTTTGCCGTCGATCCGCGCGCCCAGCAGGTCCAGCATCATGTCCCAGGCCGGATCGGCGAACAGGTCGCTGGGCAGGAAGCGCTCGCGCAGCCGCCGCGCCTGCAACAGGACGCGCACCTCCTCCGCCGTGGCGCCGCCCCGCTCCTCGCCGCCGCCGCCGGTCGCGGGAGGCGGCGCATAGGGCTGTTCCCGGTCCCTGAGGCCCCTCGCGCCCTCGCCCTGTTCCTCCCGCGCCAGCCGGTCGATGGTCTGGGCGAGGCGCCGCACCTCCGCGCTCAACTGCTCCAGCCGCGTGCCTTCCGTGTCGCGGCCTATGTCGGAAAGCCGGGCCGCGCTCTGCCCCTCGCGCGCGATCAGGCAGAGTTCCGCGCCGATGTCCGACAGGGTGGGGTCGCACAATATACGGTCGAGCCGGACATGCAGCAGGGCCGCCACGGCCTCCACGGCGGGCAGGTCCGCCAGCAGCAGGGGGCGCGCGTCGCACCAGCCGGGCCAGGCGAGCAGCGCGGTCAGCGTCCGGGTCAGGCGGGGATCGTCGCCCGCCAGGCCGCGCAGGTCGACGAGCAGCGCATCCACGCCCACGGTCAGCGACAGCCGCTCCGCCATCCCGTCCAGGCCCGTGGCGCCCGCGATGCGGAAACCCGCGCCCGATGCCATGGCGGCCGCTTCCGTCCCGGCCTCCCGCCCGGCGGCGATGAGCAGGCTGGGGCGGCTGTCCAGCGCCCAGGCATCGGCCCAGCCGCCCATGACCGGCCCCGTCCCGCTCCCCGGACCGTTCAAGCCGGAGGCAATGGCCGGACCCGCCATGTCAGACGAAGGATCGGAACCATGGAACATCAGCCTTTACCCCTTGTACCCTGTTTGTTCGAGCACTTATGCCCGATTCGGACAGGATTTTGAACATGTTTTGTTCCGTTTCGGATGGAAGCGGCATCGGGGTTGGCGGGATATCTCCGGAATGGACGGATCAGGACCAGCCGCCGCCTGTTCCGGCAGTCTCCCTTTCCGTCTCCAGCACGTCCGGCAGCATGGCGATGACCAGCGCGCGGAGCCATGCGAGGCCCGCGTCGCTGCCCAGCCGCCTGTGGGTGACCATGCCCATCTCCAGCCCTTCGGCCGCCGGGTCCGGCTCGACAATGGCGAGGCCGCCCGGTGCGGCGGCGCGCAGGGCGAATTGCCGGGGCATGCGCGCCACCAGGTCGGTCTGCGCGATCAGGCGCGCGGCGGCCACCGCGTCGTAAATGCCGACGCGCCGGTCGCGCGACGGGCCGCTGTCGGTCGCGATGCGCCATTCCAGGCCGCCCGCCATGATGAAGGAGCCGAGTCCTGCGGAGGGGCGCCCCGACATGATCTCCAGCCGCGGCGCGCGGGCCAGCCGCTCCGCGCGGTCGGGCGCCTCCAGCAGCGGATTGTCGCGCGCGGCGATCCACACCAGCGTCTCGCGGAACAAGGCTTCGTACATCAGGCGCGGCGGAACCTTGCCGAACACGCCCATGGCCAGGTCGACCGATCCGTCGTCCAGGGTCTGGAGCAGGTCCGTGGAAGGGTTGGAGACGGTGATGCGCACGGCTGGCGCCAGTTTCCGGACGCGCGCGATCAGGTCCGGGATCAGCATGTTGCAGAAATAGGAGCCGGTGCTGATGGTGAAATGCCGCTCCGCCAGCGCGGGGTCGAAGAGGGACGGGGTGAGGGCGCCGCGCAACTGCGCCAGCCCCTCCCGCACCCCCGGCGCGATCTCCAGCGCGCGGGCGGTCGGCTGCAATCCGCCGGGCCCGCGATAGAAAAGCGGGTCGCCCATCGCGATCCTGAGCCGTCCCAACGCATGGCTGATTGCGGACTGGGTTAAACCCAGGCGACTGGCGGCCCGGGTCACGCTGCGCAGCTCGTGCAGCGCGTCGAACACACGGAGCAGGTTGAGGTCGAGGTCCAGCATGAACAGGATTCATACCCGGAAGGACCAATATTCACTAGGTTCCATGCCGGATCGACCCTAAAGGCGCTTCGCCGGTTGCAATTCCCGGCATTGCACGGGCTTTGCAACAGGGGTTAACGTCATGGCCGATATGCCGGATCGCATCGAACAGGAAATGGCGGAACCCCCGGAGGGCGCCGCCGCGCGCAAGGCCGCGCTCAGAAAGCCCCTGCTGCTGCTCGCTCCGGTCGCTGTCGTCATCGCCATCCTGTTCTTCTACCTGACCGGCGGACGCTTCGAATCGACCGACAATGCCGCGCTCCAGACCGGCCAGATTTCCATCAGCGCCAATGTCAGCGGTCAGGTGATCTCCGTCGAGGTGCAGGAGAATCAGCGCGTGCGGGCGGGGCAGGTGCTGTTCCGCATTCGGCCCGACACCTATATCACCGCCGTCGCCGAGGCGGAGGCGCAGCTTGCCACGGCCCGCACCGATGTCGGTTCGCGCCGCGCCGACTATCGCGAGAATCTGTCGGGCGTGCAGGCGGCGCGGGCGCAGCTCGCCTATGCCGAGCGCGAGGCCGCGCGGCAGAGGTCGCTCGCGGCGGAGGGCATCTCCTCGCAGCAGCAGGTCGACCAGGCCGTCCTGGCCGTCAGCACGGCGAAGGACGCCATCGCCGCGGCGAAGGCAAAGGCCGACAGCACCCGCGCCAGCCTGTCCGATAATGTCGATGCGCCGGTCGAGATGCAGCCCGATGTGCGGCGCGCCATCGCCGCATTGGGCCGCGCGCGCATCGCCCTCAACGACACCGTTGTCCGCGCGCCGCAGGACGGCGTGGTCACCCGCGTCCACCAGCTTCAGGTCGGCAGCTATGTCACCGCGCTGCGCCCGCTGTTCGTCATGACCGGCACGCGCTTCTGGGTGCAGGCGAACTTCAAGGAGAACCAGCTCCGCTACATGCGGCTGGGCCAGCCCGCCGAGGTGAGGATCGATGCCTTTCCCGACCTGAAGCTGCGCGCGCGCATCGCCAGCTTCAGCCCCGGCACGGGCAACAGCTTCGCGCTCCTGCCCGCCGAGAATGCGACCGGCAACTGGGTGAAGGTGGTGCAGCGCCTGCCCGTCGAGCTGCATCTGGAGCAGGTGCCCGCCGGCATTCCGCTCCATGCGGGACTCAGCGCGGAGGTGACGGTCGACACCGGCCACAAGCGGCATCTCTTCGGCGCGGACACGCCGCCCATGGAGCCGCGCGCGAACGCCGCCCGGAATCCGGCCCGGCCCCAGCCCGCCGGCCGGTGAGGGCGATCCTTGGCTGACGCGGCGCATCCCTATCCCGATCCCACGACGCGGAACCTGATCGCCGCGTCGTGCATCCTGTCGACGACCATGTATGCGCTGGACGGCACCATCGCGAACGTGGCCCTGCCGCACATGCAGGCGACCGTTTCCGCATCCAGGGAGCAGATCGTCTGGGTGCTGACCTCCTTCCTGGTGGCGACCGCCATCGCGACGCCGCTCAGCGGCTGGCTGGCCGACCGTTTCGGGCGCAAGCGGACCATGCTCCTGTCCCTCGCGGGCTTCACCTTGTCCTCCATCGCCTGCGGCCTGTCGGTCAATCTGGAGGAACTGGTGCTGTTCCGCGTGCTGCAGGGTTTTTGCGGCGCGGGTCTGGTGCCGCTGGCGCAGGCGGCGCTGCTCGACATCAATCCCCCGGAAAAGCATGGGCAGGCCATGGCGCTCTACGGCATGGGCGCGATATTGGGGCCGATCGTGGGACCGACGCTCGGCGGCTACATCACGGACACGCTGGACTGGCGCTGGATCTTCTTCATCAACGTGCCGCTCGGCCTGATCGCCATTCTGGGCCTGTCGGCTTTCATGTCGGAAAAGCGGGCGGGGAATCTGCCGCGCTTCGACTTCATGGGCTTCGCCTGCCTCTCCCTGTTCATCGGCGCCTTCCAGCTCATGCTCGACCGGGGGCAGGGAGAGGACTGGTTCAGCAGCACCGAAATCTGCGTGGAGGCGGCGGTGGCGGCGGTGTTCCTCTATTATACGCTCGTCCACATGGGCACGGCGCGCCATCCCTTCGTCCGGCCCGGCGTGTTCCGCGACCGCAATTTCTCGACGGGCATGGTGATCGGCCTCCAGCTCGGCCTGCTCGTCTACGGCGTGTCGGCGCTGCTCGCGCCCATGCTCCAGCAGCTCCTGGGCTATTCCGCCATGCTGGCGGGTCTCGCCACCATGCCGCGCGGCGTCGGCACCATGATCTCCATGTGGGCGTCCGGCCGCCTGCTCCAGCGCGTGGACGCGCGCATCCTGCTCGCCGTCGGCCTCGTCATCAGCGCGGCCTCCATGTTCCTCTTCGCGCATATGTCGCTGGAGACGGACAGCCGCTTCGTCCTGATATGCAGCTTCGTCCAGGGGCTGGGGTCGGGCCTGATCTTCGTCCCGGTCACCACGCTCATGTTCTCCACGCTGGAGCCGCGCTACCGCAATGAAGGCGCCGCGCTCAGCGCGCTGGGGCGCAGCCTGGGGGCGGCCATCGGCATCTCCTGGCTCCAGACCCTCACCGTCCGGAATGAGGCGGCGGTGCAGTCGCGGCTGGTCGAGGGCATGCGCCCCGACAATCCGGTCCTGTCCATGCGCCTGCCCGATTTCGACTTCGCCATTCCGGATCAGGTCGCGCGGGTCATGGGCGATCTGGTGCGGCAGGCGACGATGGTGGCCTATGTCGACAGCTTCTGGTTCCTGTTCGTGGTGACGGTCGCCATGATCCCGCTCCTCCTGCTCATGCGGTCGATCAGGCGGTCCGCGGCGGACGAGCCGATGCATATTGTGATGGAATGATGCGATGACCCTCCGCCGCGCCCCCTTCTTCCTCGCGCTCACGGCCCTTGTGGCCGGGTGCACCGTCGGCCCGGACTATGAGCGGCCTTCGGCGCCCGTCTCCGGCGGCTATGCCGATCCGGGCAAGGCCCCGCGCAAGGCGCCCGCCGCCGTCCCGGGAGAGGGGCCGGACCATGGCTGGTGGAAGGCGTTCGGGTCGGCGGATCTGGATTCGCTCGTCGATCGCGCCATGGCCCATAATCAGAGCCTCGCCGCCAGCAACGCGACCCTCGCCCGCGCCCGCGCGCGCATGGAGGCGGTGGCGGGCAAGCGCCTGCCGCAGGTCGACGCCAATGCCCGTGTCGAGCGGGAGCGGGTCAACCTCCAGGCCTTCGGCTTCGACCCGGCCAGTTTCGGATCGGATGCGGGCAATCCGGAATTCAACCTCTATTCGGTCGGCGGCGGCGTCAGCTACGACCTCGACCTGTTCGGCGGGAACCGCCGCGCGCTGGAGCAGAGCGTGGCGCAGGCGGAGGCGCAGCGGCACCAGACGGAGGCGGCGCACCTCGTCATCGCGGGCCGCGTGGTGTCCCAGGTGCTGACCATCGCCGCCATTCGCGAGCGCATCGCCACCGCGCGGCAGATCGTGGCGGAGGGGCAGCGCAATGTCCGCCTGACGGAGGCGCGGCGCAAGGCCGGGGCGGGCACGCTGGTCGAGGTGCTGAGCGCGCAGGGGCAACTCGCCAACGACCAGGCCGACCAGCCGCAGCTCGACCAGCAACTGGCGGAGGCGCGGGCCATGCTCGCCATCCTCGTCGGCCTGTCCCCGGCGGAACTGGGGCCGACCGATTTCGACTTCGCCAGCTTCACCCTGCCCGCGGCCATTCCCGTCACCATCCCGTCCCTGCTCGTGCGCAAGCGGCCGGACATATTGCAGGCGGAGGCGGACCTGCACGCCGCCACGGCGGCCATCGGCATCGCGACCGCGCGCCTCTACCCCAATGTCACGCTTGGCGGGACCATCAGCCAGGGCGCGCAGCAGCTGGACGGCATATTGGATGCGGACTATCGGGGCTTCGATATTTTCGCCGGGCTGACCGCCCCCATTTTCCACGGCGGCACGCTCAAGGCGAACAAGCGGGGGGCGGAGGCGCAGGCTCAGGCCGCCGCCGCCGCCTACCGGCAGACCGTGCTCGATGCCTTCGGCCAGGTGTCGAACCTGCTCGCCGCGCTGAACAATGACAGCCGTTCCGTCGCGACGCAGCAGCAGGCGGCCGACATTGCCGGCCGCTCCCTCCGCCTCTCCCGCCGCAGCTTCCAGGTGGGCAATAGCGGCGTGTTGCAGGTGCTGGACACCAGCCGCGTCTACCAGCGGTCCCGCCTCGCGCTGGTGGAGGCAAAGGCGCGCCAGTTCCTCAACGTCTCGCGCCTCTATGTCGCAACCGCCGGGGGCTGGACCGGCCCGGCCGGGGCCGGGGAGGCGCAGGCGGCGGCCACGACGCCGGAACCGGCCGCCGCCGGAAAACAGCCCTGAGCAATAGGACCGGACCTGCCGCATCCGGCCCGCCGCGACGCACGCCCCCCTTGACCTGCCGTCCGCTTGGGAGGAGACAGGGATGCTTGCATGCGTTTGCATCGCACGCCTGGACAATGGGAATCGGAGCCTGATCCACGCCTTCGGCCGAAACGCGAAGCGTTTCATCCAAAGACGTGGATCAGGCTCCATGAGAGGGAGAGCCTGATGGCGGACCGGATCGGCATCGACTTGATTAGCGTCCTCGGCATGTCGCCGGTGGATTATGTCGCGCTCGCGGCCGGGCTGGGCTGCACCCATATCACCCTGGCGCCAAAGCCGGTGGTGTCGGTGCCCGAACTCTATCCGCAATGGAATTTCCACGACGATCCGGCCCTGTTGCGCGATACCGTGGCGGCGCTGTCCGACCATGGCATCGCCGTCGCGGGCGGAGAGGGCTTCTTCATCGTGCCGGGCCGGGATGTGGCGGGCAATGCCGCCGACCTCGACATACTCGCCGAGCTGGGCGCCGGGGCGGTCACGGCCTGCGCCTTCGAGCCGGATCAGGCCCGCGCCTTCGACCAGCTGGCCGTGCTGGCGGGGCTGGCGGGCGAGCGCGGCATGGGGACGAACATCGAATTCGTGCCGAGCCTCGCCATAGGGGACCTGCCCACCGCGCTGGCGGCGGTGAATCATGTCGGCCGCCCCGATTTCGGCCTGGTGGTGGACGCCATGCACATTTTCCGCTCCGGCGCGACGGCGGCCGATGTCGCCGCGCTGGACCCGGCGGTCATCGGCCATATCCAGCTATGCGATGTGCCGCTGGCGGTCGCGGCGGAAGGCTATGGCTATGAGGCGAGCTTCGAGCGCCGCTGCCCCGGCGAGGGCGAATTGCCGCTGGCCGATCTGGTCGCCGCGCTGCCGGGGGATCGCGTCATCGGCCTTGAAATCCCGATGAAGGCGCGCGCTCTTGCCGGAGAAGGCCCCGCCGACCGCCTGCGTCCCTGCGTGGCGGCGGCACGCAACCTTCTGGCGCAGGCGCGCAGCGCGGCGGAGGCCTAGGACGGATCGACATTCAAAAATCCTGAATGATTATACCGGTCCACATTCCACTTCGTCATGCTGAACCTGTTTCAGCATGACGGTTTCAGAAAGCGATGGCGCGGTGCAAGGCTGAATGTCGATCCGTCCTGGATCGTTTGACGCTTCTCCCCCTCGGGGAGGGGAAGGTTCAATGCGGCATCGCCTCCCGCGCCGCGCCATAGCCCTGCCATGCCGCGCCGGTCGCGGCGGCGGCCGCCAGACCCTCGCCGCCATGCTGCGACTTGCGCCGCACCTGGCTCGGCGAGAGGCCGAAATAGCGGGTGAAGCGGCGGCTGAAGGCCGCTTCGGAGCGATAGCCGGCGCGCGCGCTGACCTCCACGATCTTCAGCTCGCCATGCTCCAGCATCTCGGCGGCATAGAGCATGCGCCGCTCCGTGATGACCTCCATCGGCGTCCGCCCCACCTCGGCGGCGAAGCGCGCTGCGAAATTGGACCGGCTCATGCCGACCTTCTGCGCCAGGTTCGCCACCGACCAGTTGGCCGCCGGGTCCGCCGCGATCAGTTGCAGCGAATGGGCGATGGGGTCGCTGGAGGCGGAGAGGCGGAAAAGCAGCGGGCATTGCGGATGGTTGCGCAGCGTCAGCGCCAGCATCATCGCGGCAAAGCGGGTCAGCAGCGCCGCCGCGCCCGGCCCGCTGCCGAACACCTGCAACGTCTCCACGCGCAGGGATGTGGCGCCGGGCATGGACGGGTTCATCGCCATGTCGATGACGGGCGGCATGGACATGCGCCGGAGGCCCGCGGGCCATGTGACGCGCAGGCGCCCGCACAGGACGCGCGCCGTCAGCGGGCCATGGCCGATGCGGAAGACGGGCGGCGTGTCCACATTCTGCTCGTCGCGCAGGAATTCGAGGCTCTGGGTGGGGCTGTCGGAGCGGCTGCGGATCGCATGGGCTTCTCCCGACAGGATCATGCGGACATCGCCCGGATGCAGTTCCATGGGACCGCCGCTGATCCCGGCGATGCGGGCCGATCCCTGTGTCACGGCGTAGAAGGATACGCCGTCATGCGGCGGTATGCTGAACCCGGCCGATCCGCATAATTCGACGAAGCACCAGCTCTGCCCGCGCAGTTCCAGCAGGTTCAGGAATTCGGACAATGACCAGTCCATGATCTTCTCCTCGGTCGATCCGTCTCGGCGGATCGGCCCGGGAGGGGCGCCTGCCGGCGGTCTTGTCCCTTCATGTGACGCACGGGTGCACAGCTATGCAACAACTGTATCAGTCGCTGGACGAATGAACATGGAAAAGCGTGAGGCGCGCATGAAATCGCCTCGGCGTTGCCCATTTCCCTTGCTAAACGGGGACCGGGCTTTGCCGCGCGTCGGGACGGACGAGCATGGCGCCGATCTGCCACCTCCCTTCAGGGAGGAGAGGGGTGGCGGGCGCTAGTCCAGCAGCGCGTCGCGCAAGGCCTCCAGCTCCGCTGCGCTGACATCCAGCACGTCGCGCAAATAGCCCTCCACCGAGCCATGCCGCTCGTCGATGGTGGCGAGGGCGGCGGCCATATAGTCGGGATCGGCGCGCAGGACCGCCGCGCTCACCTCCGGCGGCTGGCTGCCGAGGCCCCCCTCGCGGCGCACCAGCGTGCGGTGCAGGTCGACCACCTCGTTGGTCAGGGTGAAATCCTCCAGCACCGCCTCGCGCGGGACGCCGAGCGCGCTCAACACCAGCGCCGCCGCGGTGCCCGCCCGGTCCTTGCCCGCGGAGCAGTTGAAGATCAGGGGCACGTCGTGCGCCTTCAGATGGGCGAACAGGCGGCGATAGCCCTCCGCCTGATTATAGGGCAGGTCGCGATAGCCCGCGATCATGCCCGCCCTCGCCGCCTCGCCGGTCGCGAAGCCGGACCGCATCGTCTCGCGCAGTTCGGCGAAGCTGGTCGCATAGTCGCGCGCCCAATAGCTGAAGCCTTCCGTATCGGCCCAGGCAAAGGGTTCCGCCTCCCGCTCGCGGGAGGTGCGGAAGTCGCACAGCGCCTTCACGCCGCGCGCGCACAGATGGTCCCAGTCGGCCTGGGTCAGCCGGGCCGGACTGCCGGAGCGGAAGATCAGGCCCCATTTGACGCTGCGCCCGTCCAGCGTCGGATAGCCCCCCAGGTCGCGGAAATTGCGGCCGCCCTCCAGCGGCAGCACGCGCTCGCGCGGCCAGTCCTGCGTCACGCCATCGGCCATTCGGGAAACTCCTCGCCTATTCGTCGCCGACGCGCACCACCAGCTTGCCGATATGGTCGTTGCCGCCGAATTTCCCGGCAAAGGCGGCGGGCGCGTTTTCGAGGCCGTCCACGACGGTCTCGACATTGCGTATCTTACCGGAGGCGAGCCAGTCGGCAAGTTCCACCAGCGCCTTCGGCCCTGCCGTCATCGCGCCGGGAAAGCCGCGCACCTCCAGCCCGCGCGACATGACGAAGCGCAGGAAGCCGGGCAGCTTGTCCGGCCCCGGCGCCTCCATGCCGTCGCCATAATAGGAGATGAAGCCGATGACCGGCATGCGTGCGCCATGTTTCAGGTGCGGCAGCACCTTCAGCGACACGTCGCCGCCCACATTGTCGAGATAGACGTCCACCTTGTCGGGCAGGGCGGCCGCCAGCTTCGCCTCGAAATCCGCCGCCTTGTAATCGACGCAGGCGTCGAAGCCCAGTTCCTCCAGCGCCTTGCACTTGGCCGGGCCGCCCGCAATGCCGACCACCCGCGCGCCGCGCGCCCTGGCGATCTGCCCGGCAAAGGCGCCCACGGCGCCGGCGGCGGCGGAGATGACCACCGTCTCGCCCGCCGCGACGCGGCCGATCTCGATCACGGCGGCATGGGCCGTCTGCCCCGGCATGCCTACAAGGCCGAGCGCCGCCGACAGGGGTTTCAGCGCCGGGTCCAGCTTGCGGAAGTTCATGACCTGCCTGGCCGGGTCGACCACCGCATATTCGCGCCAGCCCGACCGGACCTCCACCAGATCGCCCACGGCATAGTCGGCATGGTTCGATTCCACCACGCGCGAGACGGTGCCGCCATAGACAGGCTCGCCCAGCCCGACGCGGGCGACGCCCGTCAGCGGCTTTTCGTCCAGCGCGAAGCGGATCAGCGGGTCGAGCGACAGCCAGATCGTCCTGACCAGTATCTCGCCGGGACCGGGGGAGGGGATGTCGACCTCCTCCACCGCGAAATCCTCCGGCACCGGGTTGCCGCGCGGATGGGCGCGCAGAACCACCTGCTTCATCCTTGCCGTGGCCATGGTCCATCCCCTCCTGATTTCTGTATGACGACACTCAATTCGATAATTGGAATTGGTAGAAGGAGCGCCGTCCGCCGTCAAGCGACCGCGATCGCGCTACATCATCGACACGCCGCCATTGGGGCGCAGCACCTGCCCGGTCACGAACCGGCTGGCGTCGGAGGCGAGGTAGAGCATCATCCAGGCGATATCGTCCGGCACGCCCGTGGCGGCCAGGGGGGACACGCCGCGCCGCTGGTCCAGTATCGCTTTCCGCTTGCCCTCGTCCACCGCGCCGTCCGCCGTCATGAAGCCATGGGAGGCGAGCGGCGTCTCGACATAGCCGGGCGCGACGCTGTTCGCGCGCACGCCAAAGGGGCCGAGTTCGCGCGCCACCGATCGGCTGATCGAGTTCACCGCCGCCTTGGTCAGCGCATAGATGGACATATTGGGCGGCGCGCTGTCGCCCCCGCCCGAGGAGATGTTGATGATGGAGCCGCCCCGGCCGTCGCGGGCATGGGCTGCCTTCATCGCGCGACCCGCCGCCGCGCAGCCCCAATAGACGCCCTTGAGGTTGACCGCGATCACCCGGTCCACATCCTCCTCCGTCGCCTCGATCAGGGGCACGGTGCGCATGATGCCCGCCACATTGGCCCAGACGTCGATCCGGTCCGCCACGCCCAGCGCCCTTGCCGCCAGGGCCTCCACCGCATCGCGCGTTCCGACATCGGTGGGCACCGCCGTCGCCGCCGCGCCGATCTCCGCCGCGACCGCCGCCAGCCTCTCCCCGTCCCGGTCCGCCAGCACCACCCGCGCGCCCGCATCCGCGAACAGCCGGACCGCCGCCGCGCCGATGCCGG
>JASGGS010000095.1:0-15035 GCA_047602685.1 Sphingobium sp. | reverse complement strand
CCCACCACCTGCGCCGGAACGGAGCATAGCGGCATCACGCCTCCGGCCAGCGCCGCCATCAGGAGAAGCCCCCGCATCACGGCACCCTCGCCAGCACGACATTGCACCCCGTCGATCCGGAGGGCAGGACCGCATCCACGACCGCCCCTGCGCCAAGGGAGACGAGCGTTCCGCCCGTCGTATCGCTCGCCGTGCGCCCCATGAGGACCAGCATGGTGGCCCCATCCGCGCCGCGATAGCGCACCTGCACCGAGCCGCCATTATAAGCCGAGCACATCTGGCTCACGACATAATGGCCGCCAAGGAGAGTCGCGGGCGACGCGACGATATTGGCCGTGACCAGCGCGACGCTTTCCTGGCGCAAAGCCACCGGCAAGGGCATGTCCGTCGATACCGGGGCGCAGCTTCCGTCACCCTGACGCACGCATGGCGCGACCCCAGGGGCGTAGTCGCCGGGAAATTGCACCGATGCGGCCGATTGGGCCATGGCAATATTTCCGCCCGAAAAGATTGTCGCGATCGCCGCCAAACTACCCAGCCCGAATTTCCGTCGCATGTGGCATCTCCTACATCAACACTGCGAATCCCCCATGCTTAGGAGTTTTCGAAATAGGACAGGGGAAGCCGGATTTTATTTGACGGTACTGGCCAGCAAGGTGCCGGGAATGCATTGGGCGGGATTATCCCGTTGTATTTGGTTGCAGTTCCACAGGGATTGCTGCGCGCCATGCTCATTCTTGCTGAACATGAAGCTGTGGTTCGCCGGAGCCGCGCCCACCACGACCGCCGGAATGTCCGCAAGCGAGCGCCAGCCATAGACTGTGCAGGGCGATTTGCCCGCGCAGACTTTCCATGCCGTCACCGCATAGGTGCCGGGATAATCCTCGCCGCCGAAATAGACATAATAGACATGGCGCGCATCATCGCCGCGGATAACCGACCCGCTTGCCTCGACCCGCCCCTTGCCCGCGACGTCCACCATCTGCCTGACCGATGCCTGACCGGGGGCAGGAGGCGCCAATCCGGCGATCGCCTCTCCCTCCTGAGGCACGGACGCCGCCATGCTCGCCTGGTCCACATAGGACAGGAGGCGGGGGTCGAGCACCTCCGGTCCCGCATATTGCCCGGCAAATGCCGCCGGCTGACCCCAGCGTCCACGCCAGCGGAAGAAGAGATGACCGTGGAACGCCACGATCTTGTCCATCTCGCCGCTCCATTTGGGGAGGACATAATCGGTATGATAGTGGGTCGCCTGTCCTACCAGCGAGAATATGCCGCTGGTCAGCGCCCAGTTTGCCGTGGCACGCGCCCGCGCCAGAGCGGGCGCCGACGGCACGCGGCGCTGCATCGATCCGTCGCATGTGAAGGAGAACTGGCAGCCGGTTTGGCGCTCCGACCCCTGGAAGACCACGCCGCACACGGTCTTAGGAAAGGCGGGATGGCGCAGACGGTTGAGGACCACTTGCGCCACCGCCGCCTGGCCCGCCGGATCGTCTCCCGCTTCATAATATCCGGCGATCGCCAGGCAGGTTCGCGCCTTCTCGAACTCCTGCGGCGTGGCATTGAGGAGGAAGGGACGCGCGGACGGATTGGGAGCGCGCGAGAAGGGAATCAGCGCGTTGACCCGGCGCGCGACATCCTCCGGCAGTCCATAATAATCGGTCGGCCGTATCTCGGGAATGACATCCGGATCGGGCATCGCCTCTCCCTTGCCGGACACCTTGTCCGCCAGCTTCCTGATCGCATCGGCTGAATAGGATGGCTTATGCGGCTCCGGCGGCGCTTCGCTGACGAGCCACAGGGCAAGGGCGATCACGACGCCGCCCGCGCCCAATATGATCGCGGGCCAGATGCGACGGACGCGCTCCGCCAGTATCGCCCACCCGAAATGATCCGTCATGTCCCCGATCATCCGCCACTATTCCCCACCCCCGGCATCTCTTTCCCATGGCCCCTTCCATGGAGACAGGATGCGATCCGCGAACGACCGGCCAAGCGGCGTTTTCGCGCCGGAGCGACCGCGGAGCCATCGCATCGCACAACAGCCGCGTCAATTGATTGCCGCGCCGCACCATTGGCGGCGTTCCATCCCGGGATGCCTTGATAGTCCGGCGCCCGGATATGGCAAAAATCCCGTAAACCCTTTCCCTGCACTCAGACGCAATCGGCCAGGCCGCACCGTGCTCCCGGGGAAAGGAGCAGACTGTGCAGCAATTTCGTTCAATGGCCCATCTGGTTCTGGGACTGTCCATGGCAGCCACGGTGACCGTCGCCGCGCCCGCATCCGCCCGTTCCACCGGGCCTGCCTTCATCCCCGTGGGGGCGCAGATCACCGCACCGCGCGGTTTCCTCCAAATGTGCATGACGGATGCCACTTTCTGCGCGAACGCGAAGAAGGATGCCGGCCAGGACTCGCCGCCGGCCGATGCCGATCAGGCCATGGTGACGGGCGCCCTTGCCTCGCCCGCATCGAGCCGCGACAGGGAGATCGCCTTCGCGGCCACGGGCGGCATAGGCGCCCGCCCCTCATCCGTCCGCCATGACGCCTTTCCCGCCATCGAAGCGCCCGCCGCCCAGGCATTCGCCGCCCATTTCGAAGCCGATGCCTGCGCCGTGCGGGGTGAGATAAGCCCGCCCTCATTCCTGCCTGCCTTGGCGCAGGGGCCGATCGGCCTTGGCAGCTATCGCCCGGATCAGCGGATCGATCTGCCGGACCTGTTCCGCTTTACAAGCATCCCGCCATCGACCGCCCTGACGAAGCGTACGGCGCCGTGCGCGCCCGTCGGCAGGATGGCGGCGGCGGTGCCCTCTGCGCTCGACGCATCCTCCGCAGGGCAGGTCATTGTCGTCATCGCCCCCGACAAGGATGGACGCCCCGCCTTGGCGAAGAAGGCCTCTCCTGCCCCGGCAGAGCAGATGGCCATGCTCAAACGCGTAAACCATTATGTCAATTCGCGCGTCCGCCAGCGCACCGACATGGAAATCCATGGCCGAGAGGAACTCTGGGTGCGCAGCGGGGTCGGGCGCGGTGCCCAGGGGGACTGCGAGGATATCGCCATCGAAAAGCGATATGAGCTGATCCGCAACGGCTTTCCGACCGACCAACTGGCATTCGGCGTCGTCTATTCGCTCGAAAGCGGCCTGCATACCGTCCTGCTGGCGCGGACGGAACAGGGCGACGTGATCCTCGACAGCCGGACCCCCTATATCCGGGACTGGTCGTCCATCTCCTATAGCTGGGTCAGCGTCCAGTCGATGAACGATCCCATGGTGTGGCAGCGCGTAAACCCGGCCTGAGAAAAGGCGGACCGGATCATCGATCGGCCACGATTTCCTGAAAGGTCAGGGCCACCTCGCGCCAGCTCCGCCCGCCGCCGCCCCGATGCGCGGCGGCGCGATCCAGCGCGGCATCGAGCGCCTCCGGCGCATCGAGGATCGTGATCGCCTCCTTCATCTCCACCGCGGCCGGAATGGCGGTCGACACGATGCCGACGCCGGATGCGAGGCAATGATGGAAACGCAGGGGGTCGATAAACTGGGTCAGCCTGCTGCCAACCTTGTACGGGGCAAAGGTGACCAGATAATGGGACAGCAATTCGGGCAGGTCACGGTCGGTATAAGGACCGTGGTAACTGATGTTCGGCGCGCCGGCGAGGACAGCCTCCAGCGCCGCCCGGATGACCGGATCATTTTCCGACACCCTGCCATGTATCTCGAAATGACGGGCCGGACAGGCCCGCACGCCCGCCGACAGCAGGTCGAAGTCGATGCGTCCGTCCAGACTGGCCAGGATCAGGACACGGGACGGGTCCTCCCGCACCTTTGGCAGGGGCATGAGAGAAGAGCCGTTGCCGATATGGCGGGATCGGGGAAACAGGCTTTTCAGGGTCGGCGCGGCATGGACCATGAGGTCGGACTGCGCGATCATGGCTTTCTGACTCAACCGCGCCCTGAGCCGAGCCATGCCGACCTTGTTGTACAGCAGGTCGTCATGCATGTCGAAGACCCAGCGCGCGCCGCCCAGCCTTTGCAGAAGCAGGATCACCGGCGGCAATATGAGGTTGGTCGATTGCAGCACGACCGGGCGCGGACGACGCCCGCGCAAGCCGATAAAATAGCGGCAAAGACGCAGGAGAGACCATGTTTCCGTCACGCCCGTCGCCAGATCCGTAACCTCTGGCCTGCGTTTCAGGTAGATATAGAGGAGGTCATGCCCCAGCGCATGCAGTTCGCGCGCAAGATCATAGCGAAAGTCGCTATGTTGCGGCCGGCATGTCAGGAGGATGATGGGCGCGGGCCTTTGATCGGAAGATGGGCGCACGATCTCTCGCAGTCTGGAAGGCTATGCCGGGGAAATGGATGCGCCCGGCCGGAAATTGCCGTGCGCTGCCCGCTCTGAACTGGCACAGGCATAACATCATACAGGCTTGCGGGACAATGCCCCGCCATGATTATTGGCGCCGCTGAGTGGGGGAAGGCATGTGTCGAGCCGTGGCATAACATCGAGGGCGAAGACCGCCCCCGTACTGATCGCGCTTTTGCTGTTGTACGAACAGATGGCGCTGGGGTCCAACGGCCATTTGCTGGCGTCCATAGCAGCGGTCGCGGAAATTGGCGTCGCCCTGCTTGTCCTGATCCTTTTGCAACCGGACGGCGAATTCTTCCGCAGGGCATGGCCTGTGACAGGCCTCTCCATCGCGGCACTGGCATGGCTGATGCTGCCGTCCCTGGCTCCCGGCCTGATCGCGAACGCCCCTCCCCGCCCTGCCCCCGACCTCGTTCTTCCGGGCCTGGCGCGCCAGCTTGGCGGCCTTGCCCTGCTGCTGGCGGGCGGGTGGATCGGCTATAGGCGCGGGCTGTTGCGCATCGGCGTGCGCGCCATCGTCCTGTCCGGCCTGCTCTGCCTGGTCGTCGGCATGATCTTTCGCCAATATAGCCCCGATCAGGTCTGGGGGTTCAGCACCGGCATACTTGGCGGGCGCAATACGGGCACATTGCTGAACGCCAACAGCGCCGGTTGCCTGGCGGGAATGACGGCCCTGCTGGCCCTCGGGATTCTGCTCGAGAATCTGAGGAGCGAGATAGGCAGACGGAACAGCCCCCTTTCCCTGGCGATGCGCGCGTTGATGCTGATCGTCATCATCCTCAGCCTCGCCGCCGTCGCATCGAGCGGTTCGCGCACCGTCCTGGCGCTGACGATCATCCTGTTGATGGCCACGTCGGTTGCCGACGATCTGCTATGGCGCCTCATGTTCAGCTGGTCCGGCCTTGTTTACATGGCGCTTGGCATCGTCGTCATGGCGATCCTGGCGACCACCACCGGCGAGATCACCCTGTCGCGCATCATGTCGCTCCAGACGGACGGGATCAGCCGGACCCGGCTATGGGACATCTACTGGACCATGGCCAAGGCATCGCCCTGGACAGGCTATGGCCCCTTGAGCCTCGACGCCATTTCCGCGGAGAGGGTGAGGGACATCAGCGCGGCGCGCGCGACATGGTATGTCCATTCGCCTCATTCCACGCCGCTGTCCCTGCTGCTGACCGGCGGCCTGCCCTATCTTGCGCTGTTATGCGCCGCCGCGGCCACCATGCTGGCCACGATCGCGAAGGCAGCGCGGTTCCGGCGCCAGGACCCGCTCATCCGGACAAGCCTTGCCGCCCTTATCCTCCTGCTGCTCTGTTCGCTGGTCGACATCCAGATGGACGTGCCGGCGCTCGGCGCTTTGGCGATTGCGTTGACCGCCATGCTCTGGGGCCGGTCGCTGAGAGCGCTCAGCGATCGCGATGCCCGCGCTTGCGCTTCTCGGTCAGATTGAACCATGCTCTATGCTGCTGCCGGAACGGCTCCAGCGCGTCGCTTTGCCGGAATATCTCGTTGACCGCGCGGTAGGATTTTTCCGTCCGGGCGAACCATATGGCTTCATCCAGCACATGCCGCTGCATGACGGGAGAAAGCGCCTGCCATTGGTCCGCACCATAGGTGAGCCGCCACGGCGCCGCATCGTTGATGAAAGGCGCGTCCCTGTAGCTTTTGGCAAAAGCGGCATGGGTACGCCGGTCGCCCGCGCCCCATTGGACGAAATCCAGATATGTCTCCGCCACATGGGCCGCGCCCCATCGAGGCCGCGCCGCAAGGGCGTGGCGGAGATCGGTTCGAGCCGCCGACAATAAGGCGGCTTTGAGCGCGGGATCGGGCGTTGCCCAGCCTGCCCGCGTCCTTACCAGAGACAGGTTCAGCGCGCCCCTGGGGACATTCCCGGCTTCCGCCGCCACCCGCCCGGCCCGGACGGCTTCCAGCGCGTCATTCGGCGCCAATTGCGCCAAGCGGTCCGTAGCATGGACAGCGATCTCGTCACGCAGCGCCAGCGCGGCCACGCCCAGCATGGCAAGCAGGGCCGCGCCCGATGACCAACGGCACAGGATCACTGCCGCATGCCTCAAAAGTGCGGGCACCCCGCCAAGGACGGCAAATTATTTCTCATGATAATAATCGGCATATTTCTTGGAATAGTACATGGCGCCATAGGCTTCGAACGAAGCCTCGACCATGGACAGCACCGCGCCGGTCACCGATGTATGATCGCTGTCGAGCAATTGCTTGGCCGACTTGACCGCCTGCCTGGGCGTCGCGTTCCATTTGACGATCATGACGACATTATCCGCCATTGCGGCGATCATGCGGGCATCGATCACCCCGAGCAACGGCGGCGTATCCAGGATGACATGCTGATAGCGCTTGCGCAGTTCGGCGATGAGATCGAGCATCGCATCGCCGCTGAACAAATCCTCCGGACTGAACATCTGGGAGGATAGCGGCAGGACGCTGAGCTTTTCCGCAGCATCCGCATGGATCGCGCTATCGATCGACGCCTCGCCCTTCAATATCTCGACAAGGCCGACATCGGACTTGATCCCGGCCAGTTCGGTCAGGCCCGCCCGGCGGAGGTCGCAATCGACCACGATCGTCGATTCACCCGCCAATGCCATGATACGGGCAAGAGACAGGGAGGATGTCGTCTTTCCCTCGTCCGGCAAGGTCGAAACGATCGCAATCACCTGAGACCCGGACTGCTGCCCCAGCATCAAGGTCCCGCGAACCGCGCGATACGCCTCCCCATAGAAACTCACCGGCTTCGTCAGAAGATAATCCGCGGGCGAACTCACGTCCTTCAGGGCCGTTCCGGCCAGTTTGGGGACGGTGCCCAGGACATGGATGCCCAGATTCTCGACCTCATCGATCGACATGAGACCGGAATTGACGATCTCGATCGCGGTGACGGCACCGAAAGCGACAAAGAGGGCGCCGAGCAGACCGACGGCCAGGAGCGCGCGCTTGTTGGGCTTGCTCGGCCGCAACGGCGGCGTGGCCTGCTCGATGATCTGCGCCTGCGAAATGGAACTGCCCGCAGCCTGCGCCGAAATCTGCGCCTTCTCCGCGAGACGGTCATAGGCTGCCTGGGCCGAGTCCGCCTGGCGCTGGTAGATATCGGCCGTCGCGGACGAACGGGTCTCCTGCGACTGCTTGCCGCGCAACTGCTCCAGCTCGCTCGCCAGGCTCGCGGCACGGGCGCTCGACGCCGCCGCGTCCGCCTTCAACCCTTCGACGATCCGGCGCGCCTCCTCCGTCAGCTGTCCGTCAATGGCGGCAAGCTGCTCGTTGACCTTCTGCGTCTCGGGATGCTTCGGCCCGTAGCGGGTCAGGACCTCGCTCTTGAGGTCCAGGACGCCCGCCCTTTGCTGGCGCAGATTGCGGATAACGTCGGAGTTCAGCACCGCCGACACGCTGTCGAGGCCACCGGAACGGATCTGCTGTTCCGCCGAGCGCAGCTTGGCCGCCGCAGCCGCCGCTTCCGACTGGGCCGTGGCATATTGCGTGGACAGGGGCGCGATCTGCTGGTCGGTCGAGGTGGCGCTGCCGCCCCCTCCACCGATGACACCGTTACGCGCCTTATATTCGGCCAGTTGCTGGCTCGCCGCATTGGCCTGGTCGTTCAGGGCCTTGAGGCGCCGGTCGAGGAAGTCGACTTCCCGCTCGGCCGTGCCGGTCCGACGCCGCAGGCTCGCCTCCAGATATTGCGCGGCAAAGGCGTTGGCGATCCGGGCGGCCTTGGCCGCATCGACCGATAGTGCCCCCAGTTCCACGATATAGGTCGATTTCTCCCTGCGCGCGGAGATCGCGCCGAGAACCGAACCGGCAACCTCGTCCAGCCGTCGCGCTTCCTCCAGCTTGGTAAGGCCGGTCCTGGGCTCATCCCCCTTCGCGAATTCAGGATCGTTGAGCAGATCAAGCTTCTGGACCACCCCGCGTGCCACGTCCAGCGACTGCATCACGGAGACTTCGGTGTCGACGATGGCCTGATCGGGAATGGAGGACTGAGCGCTCAACTGTCCCACCGCCGCGCTCGGAGAGGGGTCGATCTTGATATAGGCCACCGCCTCATATTTCGGGGTCATCATCATGACCCCGACAACACAAGCGCCAAAGATAAGGACGACGATGGTCGCGATCAGCAGCCAACGTCGGCGCAGGATCGCGAGCACATCGCTCACGATCTGGCCGACACTGGTCCCCGCCCCTGTGCGAGCCGGCGTTCCGAAAGTTTCCGTTCCCCGCGTTTGCGCGTCCATGGTCTTGTTACCTGTCCTGTGTCAGCGCCGAATTGCGAGGCCGATAGTCCCGCGAAGTTCGTCGATATTGTTGCCGACAAGATTTTGGGCGGTCGAACTTCTCTTGCGATAGCTCAGATTGCTGTCGATCGAGATCATGGGACTGACCAGATAGCGCGCGCCCCCAGCCACGCGAAGTATGTCAGCCTCTGCGCTGACGCCCCGATAGCTGTCATGTTCGTAATCCACGCCAATATTGCCGAGAAGGTTACGCAGGAATTCATGATCTATCCGGCCGGATACGCCATTGCTGAAATAGCCGCTCGATCCCGCAAAGGTGGAATCCTCGACATCGCGGCGGAAGACCAGGGTCACAGTGGTCAATTCGGACGGGAAATACTCGATCTTGCCGCTTGCCGACAGACCCTTGATATCCTGATATAAAGGCGACTTATAGTCGCGCTTCACATAGCCGACGCCGAAACTGCCGCGAATGAGCGCGGAGATATCGAAGCTGACGCCGGCCAGGACCTTGACATCCTCTGAATCACGGTTGGCAACCGAGGGGCTGAGCGGGAAACGATAGTCCGTCCCGCCATAGATCGCCTCAAGGAACACGCCGGTCTCCGGCGTCACCCCATATTCGATATGGCCCGTGCCCCGCGTGACATTGCGATCGAAGGTATCGCGCGTCACGATATCCCCGTTGAAATTGCGACCCGGCAGATTGTTGAAGATCGTATGATCGACGGACAGCACAGCCCTGGTCCGGGCGAAGCGCAAATCCGCGGCCCCCCGAAAGCTCGTCGCCTGCACCGGCAGGGACCTGGCCGAAACGGGAACTCCCGTTCCGGAGAAAGGCGCTTCGTACAGGCGCGCGGTCCGCGCTTGTCCCGTCAGCGTCTTGTCAGCCCCGAGATCGAGACGGCCCTGCGCGCCCACGCTCCAGCCATCCTCGTTTCTGACCGGCTCGGCAAGATAACGGACGAAATCCCCCCTGGCATTGAGTTGCAGTCCATGCACCGCCCAATTGGAGCGAAGGATCGCCGCAGGCGCCACGGTCGCAATCGCGGACGATGTCTTGGCCGAGCTTTGATAGACGTTATCCGTGAACCCGCCCGCCAGGGTCAGGGACGGAAACAGCGTGAACCCACCGAGATTGACCCCGACCGGATCATATTCCGGGCGCGGCCGATCGGTCACGCTTTCATTGCGTCCCCGATTATAGGTGAAAGGCACGATGGTCTCGAACACCTGGGTGCTGACGGACTGCGCATGCCCCTCACCCGGAAGCGATGATGTGAGCACGAAGGCGAAAGCCGCAAGCCAACTGCTTCGGCTTGCGGACCTGGCGGTCAGAATAGCGCGCATGACGCTTACTGCCCGTTGCTGTAGTCGGTTGCCCCGCCGCCGCTCGTCAGCGCCGGCCCGGCGCCAAGGCCGGTGGTAGTGCCGTTGCCATTGCCTCCTGTACCGCCGGTGCCCCCTGTACCGCCATCGCCATATTTCGCCAGCGCCTGCGAGAGCGCAGCCCTGGCCGCGGCGGAAAGGCCGCCGCCATTGATGACCTGCTGGAGCGCGGCGACGATAACATCGCTGGGCTGGCCGGAGCCGTCGATCACAGTGGAAATGGCTGCAAGGATAGTCGTCGTCGAGGCGCCGCGCGGCTGCGCGGCGATCGCGGCTTTAATGGCCGACGCCAGTTTCGTCACGGCCTCCGGATCGGGCGCAGGAGCCGTTTGCGCCTGCGCAATACCAGAAGATACCCCGGACAGAGCCATTGCCATGCCGAGTGCTGCGGGTAGTGCCCACTTCACATGATTCCTCATGTCAAATCCCCCACTAAATGAAAGTCGTCAATATTCAGAAATATCGTTCGCCAACCCGGACAGTATCCCCCGGCCGGACGACCAGTCCAGGCGACAGGGGAACGAGACTTTCGGTTGTCTCCCCGGCATGTTTTATAAAAACTTTTCTCTTGTTGGCGCGATAGGTGAACCCCTCCGCGCGAGCGACCGCATTCATGACCGTCAAACCGCTGAAATAGGGATATTCGCCCGGCTTCGATACTTCGCCCAGAATGTAATAGGGGCGATAGGTCAGCACATCCATGCTGACCTTCGGCGACCGGAGATAGCCGTCGCCAAATTTGGCCTCTATGTCCTTCACGACCTCCTGCACGGAACGGCCCGTGGCGCGGACATCCCCGATCAGCGGCAGCGACAAGCCCCCGTCGCTCCCGACGGCGAACTCCCCGGAAAGCGTCGGCTCGTTGAAGACGATGATCCGAACCTTGTCCCCCACGCCCAGATTATAGCCGCTTTCCGCACTTGAGGAGACGGCCGCAGGAGCGGCCTGGGCATTTGCGACGGACGATGCCTGATCCTGTGCCGATGCGGCCGCGATTCCTGTCATGACGCCGACGCACAGAAGCGCCAGCCATGCCAAGAGCGCGCGCGCTTTCGCAAACCCGATGCGAGTGTCGGAACGATAAGACAACTTTAAGCCCCCAACGAATCAACGATCGTCCAAATCCCAATGATGAATTTAAAAGAGTTCACATTTTTTGCGACAACTTTTTTGCGATGCACAATTGGGCAAGGCGCGCTTTTCGCATGCACTGTCCCTTTTCGAGCCGAAAGCGTCATTCGACATGGCCCAACAGCAGCAATAGAAACGGCCCGCATTGCGACAGATGACCATATGTGGCACCGTATCGGCATGAAGAGCATATGCCTCAATTACAAATCATTATTGTGCATCGCCGCAGCTTCGATGCTGCCCGGCCTGGTGCCCGCATATGCGCAGTCGCGCAATGTCACGCAGTCCACCAGGACCCTCACGCCCTCGCTGCGGAACGACGCCGCGCAGTTGCCGAGTCCGGATCAGGTCCAGCGCAGACAGAGCCTTGCGGCCGCCAGCGCCAGCAATATTGCGGACCTGTCCTCCGCGATCAGCAGCGCGTGCGAGATCCAGCCCTGGCAATTCATCCTGCGCAAATCCAGCGTCGGCGGAAACACCGTCCAACTCGAAACATCGCCAACCTTGTCCGGAGGCAGCCGGAGCTGCATCCAGAAGGTGATCGCGAAAAGCCGCTTCACGCTGGTGCGCGCACCCTGAACCCCTGTCAGGCGGGACTGACCTCCGCCGCCACCGGTTCAGCCAGATCCGCAAGGCAGGATATGAGATAGGCCCGCAATGCCGACGGATCGCTGGTGGCGGAGACCGGCTCCCTGGCGCGCACGGCAGCCAGGGCGGTCAGGAAATCCGCTTCGTCCCGGACGACCTCGACCAATCCCCGCTCCTGCAAGGCCGTGGAAATCTCCTCCTGGTGATTGTCATAATGCTCCTTCAGATCAAAGCGGCGAGGAACGACGATCACCCTGCATCCATGCTGCAACGCCGTAATCAGGGAACCCGTGCCGCCATGGCAGACGACCAGATCGGATTCCTCCAGCATCGCATGCATTTGCGCAAAGGGGAGGGTCTCGACAATATCCAGCCCCGCCGGCCGCGCGCCACCCACGCCGACCTGTGCCAGAACCTCCTCCGGAATCGCGCCGCTTTCCTTCGCCGCCGCGACCATATTGACCATGCGGTCGAACGGCAGGGTCGCCCCCACCGTCACGAACATCTTCGCCTTCTTCCGCGGGCGCGGCCTGTCCAGCACCTTGAGGGGATCGAAGACCTTTGCATCGGCGAAGGCATTTGCCATTTGCAGGGACTGGACGACGCGCCGATGCGCGAAAGGCGAAACAAGCCGCGCGAAAGTGGACGGGCCACGAAAACGGGCAAAGCTGTCAATCATGATGACATGCGCGCCCCATAACCGCGCCAGGACGACAGTGAAGAACATGGCGCCGGCCCCGGTCGTAATGACGGCATCGGGCCGTTCCCGCATGATGATCTTCAACGACTGCCAGAAATTCCTTATCGCGCAGCCTATCATGGCAATCGGAGCGCCGAAGCGCGCCTGCCCCAGCGCGACATGCTCGACAAAATGGACCCGGCTCTTTTCGCGAAGGCTGGCGCCCAGCGCCGTCGGTTCGGTCACGAAGAAATGATCATAACCGGCATAGACCGGTTCCAGATCGAGCAGTTGCCGCACATGCCCGCCGCCCGATCCGGCCAGACATATCCTGATAGGATGCGCGGCATCTTCGCCGCCAGCACCAGCGCCCTGATAGCCCCCCGCAATTTCCGACATATCCCTCGCCACCCATCGCGCCCGCCTTCAACCGAAGGCAGGCTCCCCCACAGACACTCGGATAATAGCGGGCAAACATCATGATTGCCAATCATTGATGCTGCATTCGCAAATAACGTTTTGGTACAGTCCGGGACACAGGAAAGCGCAGAATTTCATTGATCCGGGCGAATAAGGCCTTAACCCCTTCCGACATGACCTCGATTTGCACCGCAGCGCAACAGGGGGTGGGGTCAGCACTGGACAGGGGGAAATGGCGTGAATGGGACTTGCTCTGCCGCGGGAGGCGGCCCGGTCACGCCCGGCAATGCACCGGCGGAGGCGTCGCAGACGCCTCCGCCTTCCCCACAGCCCTCCCTTAAACGCCGCGCGGCTTCGGCGCTTTTCTGGTCGAGCCTGCAATATTGGGGCGGCCGCATTGTCGGCCTGCTGATCTTCGTCCTGCTGGCGCGCCTCCTCAATCCGGCGGATTTCGGCCTGGCGGCCTCCGCTTTTCTGGTCATGACGCTGCTCAACATGATCGCGGAATTCGGTTGCAGCGACGCACTGGTCCAGCGCAAGGAATTAAGGGACGAGGATATCAACCTGCCCTTCTTTCTCTCCATGGCGGCCTCGGTCACCATGGCGACGCTGACCTTCATCTTCGCGCCGCAGATTGTCGAACTGATGCGGGCGCCCGGTCTGACGCCCTATCTGCGCGCGGCCGCCATGATCTGCCCGTTCATGACTTTCCTCGCTTTCCAGGAGTTTCTCTACAGGCGGGCGATCATGTTCCGGCAACTCGCCACCCGCACTATCGCGGGCACCGTGAGCGGCGGCGTGGTCGGCATCGCCATGGCGCTGACAGGATGGGGAACATGGTCCCTGATCGCGCAATATGCCTGCCAGACGCTGGTTGGCGTAGTGTGGCTGTGGCGAAAGCCGCTCTGGAAACCCAGCCTGACCTTCCATCCGCGCAGCGCCCTGGAGATAGCCAGTTTCGGATCGAAGATACTCGGCGTCTTCGTGATCGATTTCACCACGCAGAAAAGTGTCGACCTGATCATCCTGCGCAAGTTCGGGATCGCCGCGCTGGGGCTGTTCACCGTCTCGACCCGGCTTTACATGCTGCTGCTCCAAATGTTGCAGACCAGCATCAACAATGTGGGCCTGACGATGCTGTCCACCATCTCCCACGACATGGACAGGATGCGGAGACTCTATATTCGCACGACATCGGTCTGCGCGACGCTTGGCACGCCTGTCTTTGTCGGGCTGGCCGTGCTGGCCCCTGAAGTCAACCAGATCATGTTCGGATCGAAATGGCTGGGCGCCGAAAAGGTGATGATGCCCCTCCTCCTGATCGGCGGCGTGCATTGCACCCAGTTCGTGAACACGCCCTATCTGACCGTCACGGGAAATCCGCGCACCCTCCTGCATCTCAGCATATTCCGGTCGTTTCTGGTGCTGCCGCCGCTTTACCTGATTCCCTCGCCCAGCGTGTCGAGCACGGCCAGCCTCTACGCCCTGTGCTTGCTGGCAGTGACCCCGTTCGACTTCCTCGCAGCTTTCCGGGCATTATCCATCCGGATCGCGGACATCGCCCGCCCCATCGGAATGCCGATCACCGCATCGATCGCCGCCTTTCTGGGCACCCATTATGCACGGAGCGCCCTGCCCGCCCTCCCGGCCAATCCCTTCTTGTCGGCAATCGTCCTGGGGTCCCTTTTCGCGCTGGCCTATATGGCGGTGCTGGCTTCCCTGGGCCGCGATGTGTTGCGGGAGAATTTTCTGTTCGTCCGCGGCTTCCTGAAAAAGGCATAGCCTGGCCAGAGGATGGCGCCTGTCTTTCCTTCCGTAACCACATCGATATCGCTGTCTCAATCTCAACGATCGCGACGTGTGCCCTGGATCAAATCAGACGCCTCCTCATCCAGCGGGAAGATAGGTTTCGCCGCGTCCCGCCTTTTTCCGCCACAGCACACGTCAAAGCTGCACTGAAAACCTATCAGAAACGATAGGACCGTTATTTTGAAGGATTGCCGCGTTCCACCATGTTCAAAAAGGTCGCGCTCATCGTCAGCCAGATCCAGCCCCCCGACGAGGGCTGAGCAAACAGCACCTCCGTCTGAGAGTAGATGATCTGGAAAATAGCGACAGAAAGAGAAAACATAACGACATTACCGCCGCGCGTAAAAACCCCTCTAAGTGCCCGGAAAAATGTCGCCAGCAGGGAGAA
>JASGGS010000094.1:0-15428 GCA_047602685.1 Sphingobium sp. | reverse complement strand
GCGCCCGCCTTCGCGCCCAGGGCGCCCGCCGCCGCGCCGCGCCAGCGCGCCGGCTGCCTGGCGCTGGTGAGCATCCGGGGCGCCTCGATTCACGACCGGGCGGGCATCGTCTTCGTCACCAATGGCGACACGCGTTACCAGGCCGCGCTGGAGCGGGGGTGCAGGCCCGTGGACTTCCAGTCCGGCTTCTATCTCAGCCCGTCCGCCGACGGCTCCCTCTGCGCCGGGCGCGACCTTCTCCATGCGCGCAGCGGCCTCAAATGCGCCATCACGGACCTGAAGCCCTTGCCGCCGGGCATGTAGCCGCCCGGGGAAGGCCATTTATCTTGACAGAAGCCGCATAGTCTCGCATGGCGCGCGGCAACGATAGTCGCCGTTCTTTGGGGGCGGGCGACGCCTTATCCCGGAACCCGCATGCATTTTGCCGATCTCGGCCTCTCCGAAGAATTGCTGAAAGCCGTCGAGGAGGCGGGATACAGCACGCCCACGCCCATCCAGGCGCAGGCCATCCCCTCCGTCCTGATGATGCGCGACATCATCGGCATCGCGCAGACCGGCACGGGCAAGACCGCCTCGTTCGTCCTGCCGATGATCGACATCCTCGCCCATGGCCGCCGCCGCGCCCTGATGCCGCGCTCGCTCATCCTGGAGCCGACGCGCGAGCTGGCCGCGCAGGTCGCCGAGAATTTCGAGAAATACGGCAGGAACCACGATCTCAAGATGGCGCTGCTCATCGGCGGCGTGCAGATGGGCGATCAGGTGAAGGCGTTGCAGGAGGGCGTCGACGTCCTCATCGCGACGCCCGGCCGCCTGATGGACCTGTTCGAGCGGGGCAAGATCCTGCTCACCGGCTGCAACCTCCTCGTCATCGACGAGGCGGACCGGATGCTCGACATGGGCTTCATCCCCGATATCGAGAATATCTGCACCAAGCTGCCCGCGAACCGGCAGACGCTGCTTTTCTCCGCGACCATGCCGCCGCCGATCAAGAAGCTGTCGGACAGGTTCCTCTCCAATCCCAAGTCCATCGAGGTGGCGCGCCCCGCCACCGCCTCCGCCAATATCGCCCAGCGGCTGGTGAAGGTGGACGAGCGCAAGAAGCGGGAGGTGCTGCGCCATCTCCTCCGCACGGACGAGATCAACACCGCCATCATCTTCTGCAACCGCAAGACGATGGTGCGCGAGCTGAACAAGAGCCTGAAGCGGCACGGCTTCGCCAGCGGCGAGATCCACGGCGACATGGACCAGTCGGCGCGCCTCGCCGAGCTGGACCGGTTCAAGACGGGCGCGATCAACATCCTGGTCGCATCCGACGTCGCCGCGCGCGGCCTCGACGTGAAGGGCGTTTCCCACGTCTTCAACTTCGACGCGCCCTGGCATCCGGACGATTATGTCCACCGCATCGGCCGCACCGGCCGCGCGGGCGCGACGGGCACCGCCTATACCTTCGTCACCCGGTCGGATGCCGAGGCGCTGGACAATATCCAGAAGCTGATCGGCACCGAAATCCCGCCCTATGAGGTCAAGCTGGCCGAGGGCGGCCGGGACGAGGAGCGCCGCCCGGAGCGGAAGGAGGAGCGCAAGCCGGAGGGCAGGCGCCGCGACGACCGCCGCGGGGAGGAACGCCCCCGCGACGAGAAACCGCGTGAGGAGAAGCCGCGCGACGAGCGTCCCCGCGAAGACCGCCGCGCCCGTCCGGAGCGCGAGGACCGGCAGGACCGCCGCCGCGGCCGCGACCGGGAAGAGGCGCTGGCCGACGGTCCCGACGAGGGCTGGAACGGCCCCGTTCCGGACTTCCTCAATTTCGGCTGTTCCGGCGCCATCGGCACGGATGGCCGACAGGATGACGCCGCCTCCGCCGAGGCATAGGGTTCCGCTTCGCCGGGGATGACTTCATCCCGTCCATGGCGCCGCTCCGTGGTCAACCGTCGCGGCTGTCAGGATGCGTAACGGAGCTGGCATCATCCGTTTCGTCATCCTCGCATCCGCCGGTTTCATGGATATGATCCTCGAGGAACGCATAGAATTCGTCCTCGCCGATCGCGTGCGCCACCAAGTCTTTCACGGCTTTCTCAAGCAGGGTCCATGTGCGACCATCCTCATCCTCAAAATCGGAGGGTGCGTCGAGTTCCGTTGATATGTCGAAACCGTTGAGCTGGAGGAAAACCCGCATGGCGGACAGGGCCGTACGCTTGTTCCCGTCAGAAAATCCGTGATTGCCGGCAATGCGGGAGCAAAGGACGATGCCCAGCGCAAGGACGTCATCCTCGCGGCGGTAATGAACCTTGTTTCGGGGTGCATTGATGGCGGAGTGAACGGCTGACTCATCCTTGAAGCCGATCACTCCCCCGAATTTTTCGAGGCTGATGTCGTGAAGCCGATTGACGTCCTCGAACGTCAGCCAGAGAATCTCACTTGGCAAGGCCCTCGAACGTCCTCTCGAAACCATCGAAAGCACGCTCGATCAAATCCTTGCGGTCCAGTTGCGGCCGGGGACGAGCCTTGAACTTCGCCTTGCGCCGCGCGAGGGGAGTGATAAGCGATGCAGCCATTCCATCCTCCTTACTGCGGTTGACGGCCAATCTCCATATTGGAATTTAGAACGCACAGGTCAAGGAAAGGTTGAAACCGCTTTCAATCGGTGCCTCCTCTCCACCCGCCCCACTCGACACCGCTCCGCTTTCGGTGCATCTGGCGCCCGTCACCCGCATCACGAGACCGCACGAGACCATGGCCATCAAGCACGCCCTTCCCGTAACCCGCGCCGCCGACTTCGCCGCCTGGTTCCAGGCCGTCATCAGCGAGGCGGACATGGCCGAGGAATCCGGCGTGCGCGGCTGCATGGTCATCCGCCCCTGGGGCTATGGCATATGGGAGCGCATCCAGAAGCTGATGGATGCCCGCATCAAGGCGGCCGGGGTGGAGAATTGCTATTTCCCCCTCTTCATCCCGCTCTCCTTCTTCGAGAAGGAGGCCGATCATGTCGACGGCTTCGCCAAGGAGATGGCGGTCGTCACGCATCACCGGCTGAAGGGCGTGGACGGCAAGCTGGTGCCCGATCCCGACTCGCGGCTGGAGGAGCCGCTGGTCGTGCGTCCCACCTCCGAAACGGTCATCGGCCAGGCGATGAGCCGCTGGGTGCAGAGCTGGCGCGACCTGCCGCTCCTCACCAACCAGTGGGCCAATGTCGTGCGCTGGGAGATGCGCACCCGCATGTTCCTGCGCACCAGCGAGTTCCTCTGGCAGGAGGGGCACACCGCCCATGCCGACCGCGACGATGCGATGACGGAGACGCTGCGCGCCCTCGAAATGTACCGCGAGTTCGTGGAGAGCGCGCTGGCCCTGCCGGTGGTCGCGGGCGAGAAGCCGGAAAATGAGCGCTTCCCCGGCGCCGTCGCCACCTACAGCATCGAGGCGATGATGCAGGACGGCAAGGCGTTGCAGGCGGGCACCTCCCATTATCTCGGCACCGGCTTCGCCGAGGCGGCGGGCATCAGATATCAGGACAGGGAGGGCGGGCAGCAGCTTTGCCACACGACGAGCTGGGGCACCTCCACCCGCATGATCGGCGGCGTCATCATGGTCCATGGCGACGATGACGGTCTGCGCTGCCCGCCGCAGGTGGCGCCGCACCAGATCGTCATCGTCCCCATGCTGCGCGACCAGCCGGAGGATGAGGAGATCATCGCCTATTGCCGCGACGTGCAAAGGGCGCTCCTCGCCCGGTCCGCCTTTGGCGAACCGATCCGCGCGCATCTCGACCTCAAGGCGGCAAAGGCCGCCAACAAGCGCTGGGGCTGGGTCAAGAAGGGTGCGCCGGTCATTATCGAGGTGGGCGGTCGCGACGTGGCGGGCGGCAATGTCTCCGTCCTGCGCCGCGACCGGCTCTATCGCGAGGACGGCAAGCTCGACAGCGCCACCGTCGCGCGCGATGCCTTCGTGGACGAGGCGGCGGGCCTGCTGGCCGGGATCGAAAAGGCGCTCTACGATCAGGCGCGCGCCTGTCTCGATGCCCGCATCGACCGCTCCATCACGGAGACGGCGGCGCTGGAGCGCTATTTCGACACGGACAGGCCGGGCTGGGCGGAGGTGAACTGGTCCCGGCCCACGGGCGCCGCCCTCGACAAGGTGGTGGAGTGGCTGAAGGGGCGCAAGCTGACCCTGCGCAATGTCCCGCTGGACGCCGCGCCCGCTTCGGGCGCGTGCATCTTCACCGGCGGGACGGCGGTGGAGCGGGTGCTGGTGGGGCGGTCCTACTAGGCCGGAGCAGCCCCCCACGAACGTCATGCGGGCGCGGATGAATCTCTCCGCCGGCGCCATGCCGGCTTGCGCAACCCCGTCACCCCGGCCTTGAGCCGGGGTCCCGCTTCCTTCCGGAGGGACGTGCGGGAGAGACGCGGGCCCTCCGCCGGGCCTTGAGCAACGGGTCCCTCGAAACGGCTTACTCCATCGCCGGCAACGGCTCGGCCTTAGCCGAGCGCCGGGGCGGACGCAGGAACATTATGGCGGGGATCATCAGCGCCGCGATGATCGCGGTCAGCGCGAACGTGTCGACATAGGCGACCATGCTGGCCTGCCGCGCCACTTCCCCGTTCATTCGCGCCAGCGATTCGAGCGAGGAGAAATCCATGTCCGGCGCGGCATATTGGGCGACCGGCGAATCCGGTCTGACGCCCTCCACCAGCCGCGACTGGCCGATGGCGGTGCTGACGAACAATTCCCGCTGCAACAGGGATATGCCGATGGACGATCCGATATTGCGGGTCAGATTGTACATGGCCGCGCCCTCGTTGCGCAGCGCCTGGGGCAGGGTGGCGAAGACGATGGTGGACAGCGGCACGAACATCAGGCCCGATCCCACCCCTTGTACGAAGCCCGCCCACAGCAGCGCGCCCTGATCCGCATACAGGTCCAGCCGCGCATAGAGGAACAGGCCGAACGCCGTCAGGGCCAGGCCGCCGAAGATGAACAGGCGCGTGTCCACCCGGCCGATCATCCGGCTGACCAGCAGCATGGAGACGAGCGTGCCGATGCCGCGCGGCGCGCTCACCATGCCTGTCCTGAGCGCGGTATAGCCCAGCAGATGCTGCATCATCACGGTGATGAGCGGTATGGTGGCAAAGGCGACCACGCCGATGGTGGCGCTCAGCAGGCACCCTATCGCGAAATTGCGGTCCCCGAACAGGCGCGGCTTGATGAAGCTGTTCCGCGTCGTGCACATATGGACGATGGCGAGATAGAGGGAGACCGCGAGTATGCCCGCATAGACGCACACCTCCGTCGCGTCGAACCAGTCGAGCTGCTGGCCCCGGTCGAGCATGAGCTGGAAGGCGGCCAGCGCGATGGAGATGGTGGCAAAGCCGAACAGGTCGAACTTCTCCGGCTTTGCGTCCCGCGCCTCGATCTGGAACAGGTACATGCCGACGCCCGACAGCAGGCCAAGGAGCAGGTTGATGAAGAAGACCCAGCGCCAGGAGAAATAATCGGTCAGCCAGCCGCCCAGCGTCGGCCCGATTATGGGGCCGAGCAGGGAGCCGAGCCCGAACACCGCCATCGCCTTGCCATGCTTGTCCGGCGGATAGATGTCGAGCAGCGTCGCCTGGCTGAGCGGCACCAGCCCGGCGCCGCAAATCCCCTGTATCGTGCGCGCGGCGACCAGCGTGCCGAGATCGTCGGCCACGCCGCAGAGCAGGGAGGCGAGGGTGAAGCCCGCGATCGACCACAGCATGACCGCGCGCCGCCCGAACCGGCTGGCGAGCCATCCGCTCAGCGGCGTCGCTATGGCGGCGGCGACCAGATAGGATGTCAGCACCCAGACGATCTCGTCCTGCGACGCGGACATGGTGGACTGCATATGGGGCAGGGCGACATTGGCGATGGTCGTGTCCACCGCGACCATGGTCGCGGCGAGCATGGCCGAGACGGAGATCAGCAGGCGCCGCGCCGGATCGGGATAACGCTGGTCCCCTTCCGATATAGCGCCCATGGCCGCCCCCCTCCCTCTCTTTGCCTCCGTTAAAGCGCCGAACCGCCTGTCATGCAATCCATTTGGGGAGGCCATTTGGGGAGGCCATTCGGGCAGGGAAACCAGGGAAGTTTGCAGGGCCGGGCCGCTTGGGCTTGCGGAGGTGGGGGCGAGCCGCTAGGTTCCCTTTTCGTTCTTTTTCGGGATTGCCGCCATGGACCTGTTCTTCCTCCTCCTGGCGCTCGCCGCCCTGTCCGGCGGCTTCGCGGCGGCATGGCTGCTGCGCGGCCGCGACGTGGCGCGCCTCGCCTCCGAACGCGCCGACATGGCGGCCCGGCTGGAGGCGAGCGAGGGCATGCGCAACGCCGCCCTGCGCGATCTCGCCGTGGAGAAGAGCCGCGCAGAGGAGGCGGCCGGCTGGCGCGTCCGGGCGGAGGGCGTGACGGCGGAGCGCGACCGCGCCGCCGCCGAGAATCTGGCGATGAAGGCGGAGCATCAGGCGCGCCTCGAATCCTATGAGGCGCAGATCGCCGCCCTGCACCAGGCGCGGGAGCAATTGTCCGCGCAGTTCAGCGAGATCGGCGGCAAGCTCCTCCACAATGCGCAGCAGGCTTTCCTCGACCGGGCCAGCGAGCGCTTCACCGTCGCGCAGGAGAAGAACGAGACGCAGATCAAGGCCCTGCTGAACCCGGTCGAGGCGACGCTCAAGCGCTATGAGGAAGGGCTTGGCCGGGTCGAGAAGGACCGGGTGGACAGCTATGCCGCCCTGCGCGAGCAGGTGGAGCAGGTGCGCGCGGGCCAGACGCAGGTGCGCGACGAGACCGCCCGCCTCGTCAACGCGCTGCGCTCCAGTCCCAAGGCGCGCGGGCGCTGGGGGGAGCAGCAATTGCGCAACGTCCTCGAAATGGCGGGGCTCAGCGAGCATGCCGATTTCCGCATGGAGGTGTCCGTCGACACCGATGACGGCCGTCTCCGCCCCGACGTGATCGTGCGCCTGCCGGGCGGCAGGCAATTGGTCATCGACGCCAAATGCTCGCTCAACGCCTATCTGGAGGCGGCGGACGCGGTGGACGAGGCGGCCCGCGCGGCGCATCTGCGCGCGCATGCGGGTGCGATCCGCACCCATGCGCAGCAGCTTGGCGCCAAGGAATATTGGACCCGCTTCGGCGACGCGGCCGATTATGTGGTCATGTTCATCCCGGGCGAGCATTTCCTCTCCGCCGCGCTGGAACAGGATGCCGGGCTTTGGGAATGGGCCTTCCAGCGCAAGGTGCTGCTGGCGACGCCGACCAATCTCGTCGCCATCGCCCGCACCGTCGCCAGCGTGTGGCGGCAGGAGAAGCTGGCCAGGGACGCGCAGCAGATCGCGACCCTCGGCAAGGATATGCATGAACGCCTGCATGTCGCCGCGGGCCATCTCGCCTCGCTCGGCAAGGGGCTGAACACTGCCGTGTCGAGCTACAACAGGTTCGCGCGCAGCTTCGAGAGCCGCGTCCTCGTCACGGGCCGCAAGTTCCGCGACCTGAATGTCGAGACGGCCCGGGACATAGAGGAGGTGGAGGCTGTGGAACTGCTCGCCAACCTGCCCGAGGCCCCGGCAACCCCGGACGCCGCCCGTGCCGAAGACGGGGACGCGCGCGAAGCCGCCGAATAGGCGTGCCCGAAGGACGGCCGGGGGCATGAGCGGCCATGGCCCGGGACCCGCGCGCCGCGCCTCTCGAAGAGGGCGGGATCGGCTCCGCCCTGCTGAACCGATCCGCCTTTCGCGAGCGCGCCCGGACCAAGCATCTCCTTATGCGGTGGATCGGGCCGGGGTATCGATCCGGGAGAAGCGAGCGGTGGGCCTGGCCGCGCTTCAGGGCGATGAGGGCATATCGGCGGCGGCCCTTCCCGCCCGCTCTCCCGGCCCCGATACCGGCAATACGTGCGACGCGCGCCCGCTGCCGCGCATCCGCCCGCCGGTCCCCGGCCGGGGAAAGAGGCGACCCCACGCCTCACCGGCTGGCCTGACCGGCTCGTCGCGTTGAAACCGCTTTGGCGGGACCGGTAAAGAAAGACTGGCTTCCCGTGCGCCGCAGCAGACTCTAGGGGGATGTCCACCCATGACCGACAAACCCGAAACGAGCAGCGGCCAAAGGCGCGTCTGGAGCCGCTATTACAGCACCTTCATCGACATGCCCGCCGGTCCCGGCTGGCGGGATCGGCTGCGGGCCGCCCTCGGCGCGGTGGCGGGCATCGCGCTGACCGGCCTGCTGTGCGCCTTGCTGCTCGGCAGCGGCCTCGCGCATCCCCTGCTGATCGCGCCCCTCGGCGCTTCCGCCGTGCTGCTGTTCGCCGTCCCCGCCAGTCCCCTCGCGCAACCCTGGTCGATCGTGGGCGGCAACGGCATCTCGGCCCTTGTCGGCATCACGGTCGTCCATATCGTCCCCGCCACATGGCTCGCCGCGCCGCTTGCCGTGGGCGCCGCCATCGTCGTCATGTCGCTCCTGCGATGCCTCCATCCGCCGGGCGGCGCCGTGGCGCTGACGGTGGCATTGGGCGGATTGGGGGGCGGCGTGGGGGGCGGCGCGGGGCAGGCAAGCGCCCATTATGCCTTCGCCTTCGCCCCGGTCGGCTTGAACAGCCTGCTCCTCGTGCTGATCGGCCTCGCCTTCCACCGCTATTCCGGGCATAGCTATCCGCATCGCGCCGCCGTTCCGCCGCGCAGCCATGCGACGTCCGACACGCCGCCCCTGGATCGGGTGGGGCTGGACAGCCAGGATGTGGACGAGGCGGTCGCCGCCTATGGCGACGCGCTGGACGTCAGCGCGGGCGATCTGCATGCCCTCTTCAAGGATGCTGAACTGCGTGCCTCCGGACGCCATCATGGCGACCTGACCGCGGGCGACATCATGTCGCGCGACATCATCGTCATAGAAGCGGACGCTGCGGTGAAGGATGCCGCCGCGCTCCTCTACGATCGCGGCCTGCTGTCCCTGCCGGTGGTCGACGGCGCCGGGCGGGTGGAAGGCGTCATCACGCCGCTGGACCTCGGCCGGGAAGGGGCGCTGGCCCGCCAGATCGCATCCGACCCGCTGCTGGCCGGGCCGTCCACGCCCGTCGCGGCGCTCATCCGCCCGCTCGCGGAAGGGCGCAGGCATGAGATACTGGTGGTCGACGAGGCGCTGAAGCTGCGCGGCATGGTGACGCAGACGGACCTGATCGCCGCATTGGCCGCGGCCGCCTGACCGCCATGTCCAACGCCGGGCCGCCGGCTAGGAGCGGCGAGCCGGGCAGGGGCTGGCGGAACCCTCGCGGCATCCCCACATTATTCCATCACAGGGGAATGCACGCGATCGCGCCGCGATGTCCCGACATTCGTCCTCGCCGCGCATCGCCGGAGGATGATATGAAGCGCACATTCCTTGCCCTGGCCATGCTTGCCGCCGGACTGACGCTCAGCGGCTGCTATGACGATGGCTATGGTTATGGCGGCGGTCTGTATTCCGCCGGTTCCTATCCCTATGGCTATGGCGGTTATTATGACGGCTATTACCGGCCGGGCTATTATGGCGGCCGCGTCTATCGTCCCGCGCCCAATTACCGTCCCGCCCCGCCTCCCGCCGGCCGCCGCGACTGGCGCGGCGATCGCGGCAACTGGAACCGGGGCGATGCGGACAGGGGCGGGCGCTGGAACAGGCCCCCGCGCGAAGGCGGCGGGGAGGGCGGCAGGGGCTGGAACCGTCCCGGACAGCCGGGCGGCAATTCCGGTCCGGCCTTCGGCGGCGGCGACAGGCGCGGCGGCGCGCGCCGCTAGAGCGATTTCAAGTCAGGTGGACTCCCCTGACGGCTCGGAAATCGCGGAAAACAAGGAATCCCTCGGCGGGTTTTGCTTCACTCAAGGCAAAACCCGCTCCGGACCTTGAAGCGGAACCTGGGCCGCGCTCAGAAAAGCCGCAACTGCCCGCCGGGCGGGACGAACAGATCCTGCCGCAGCGCGATCCGTCCGCCTTCCAGTCCGTGCCGTCGCCGCGCTTTGTCCATGCGGGCGCGGATGAGCGCGGCATAGGGTCCCTGCCCCCGCATGCGCGTGCCGAAATCGGGATCATTGTCGCGCCCGCCGCGGATCGACCGGATGATATGCATCACCTTGGCCGCCCGGTCGGGAAAATGCGCGTCCAGCCAGTCCCGGAAAAGGGGAGCGACCTCATGGGGCAGGCGGACGTGTATGTTGGACACGCCCATCGCGCCCGCCTGCGCCGCGGCGGTCACCAGCGCCTCTATCTCATGGTCGTTGATCGCCGGTATGATGGGCGAGATGCAGGCATAGGCCGGCACGCCCGCGTCCGTCAGCGCGCGGATCGCCGCCAGCCTTTTCGCGGGATGGGCCGCGCGCGGCTCCATCTTGCGGGCCAGCGCGGGATCGAGCGTGGTGAGCGAAATGCCCACGGCCACCAGATTGTTCGCCGCCATGGGGGCCAGCAGGTCGATGTCGCGCAGGATGCGGTCGGATTTGGTCGTGATCATCAGGGGGTGACGGCATTCGGCCAGCACTTCCACGCAGGCCCTGGTGATCCGCCACTCCGCCTCTATCGGCTGATAGGGATCGGTATTGGTGCCCATGGCGATCGTCCGGACCCGGTAACCGCGCTTGCCCAGCTCCTTGCGCAACAGGGCCGCCGCGTCCGGCTTGGCGATCAGCCTGCTCTCGAAATCGAGGCCGGGGGAGAGATCGTAACGGGCATGGGTCGGCCGCGCGAAGCAATAGATGCACCCATGCTCGCATCCCCGATAGGCGTTGACCGACTGGTTGAAACCGATATCCGGAGACGTGTTGCGGCTGATGATCGTACGCGGCTGCTCGACCGTCACGCTGGTCCGGAGCCGGGGCGGTTCCCCGTCCACATCCCGCGCATTGTCCAGCCAGTCGCCGTCCGCCTCCCGCCGGGGCAGGCCGAATCGTCGACTGGACTGGTTGCCGGGCGCCCCCCGGCCGCGCGCGGCTGCCATGGGAGGATAGGAACATATAGAGAACAATTTGACAAGCCGCTTATGCCGGCCGATCACCCGTCCCGGTGTTCGACGGGGGGAATTCGAGGCATGACGGTCAAATCGCGCCTGATATCGGCCGCGCTCGCGGGGGCGCTCCATGCCTGTCCCGCACAGGCCGCCGATCCCGATCCCTGCGGCGCCGATATGGTCTGTGCGAGCAATCCCCAATCCGTGGTCGAGGCGTTGCAGGGGGCGGGCTATCAGGCGCAGCTTGGCAAAAGCGGGACGACGGGCAATCCGCGCATCGAGAGCGGGGCCAGCGGCTATAAATTCTCGATCTTCTTCTACGAGTGCGAGAAGAACGCGAAATGCGGATCGCTGCAATTCCAGCTATCCTTTGCCGACGACGGCACGAACACCCCGGAACTCGCCAACAAGTGGAACAATTCGAAGCGGTTCCTGCAAATGTCGGTGGATGACGACAAGTCGCTTTCCGTCTCTCTGGACGTCGCGACCATTGGCGGCCTGAACCGGAAGAATTTCGCCGACGTGCTCGACTGGTGGACGACCATGCTGGGTGAACTGAACGGATTCTTCAAGGAACAGGGGTCGTGAAATTCTCGCACAAAGGGCGTTGCAAGGCGTGAGGCCCTGTCCTATAGGCTGCGCTCCCTCGGGGGGCCGTAGCTCAGTTGGGAGAGCGCGTCGTTCGCAATGACGAGGTCAGCGGTTCGATCCCGCTCGGCTCCACCAGGGTTCCAGAAGCGGGGCAATGCCCCGCTTTTTTGTTGCCGCCCTCCGCTTTCCGGAAATCCTTGCCCCGGCGATCCTGCGCTCCTAGGTGATGTCCATGGGAGCGCATGCCGCCGGGCCGCCAGAGCCATGGACATCAGAGGATTCTCCGCCGGGCGCGACTCCGGCCGCCACGCTCATCGTGCTGCGCGACTCGCCGGACGGCGCGCCGCCGCAGGTGCTGATGCTCCAGCGGGCCTCCACCATGACCTTCGCGGCCGGGGCCATCGTCTTTCCCGGCGGGCGGGTGGACGAGGCGGACCGCCGCTACGCCGCCCGGCTGTCCCACGGGCTGCCGCCGGAGGATGCCGCCGCGCGCGTCGCCGCGATCCGGGAGACGATCGAGGAGGCGGGCATCGCGGTCGGGCTTTCCGCGACGCCGCCCGACGGGGTGACGGCGGCCATGCGTCAGGCCCTGCATGACGGCATGCCGCTCGGCGACATGCTCGACCGTCATGGCCTCTCCCTGGCATTCGACAGGCTGGAACCCTTTGCGCGCTGGTGTCCGGGCCGGGCGGAGCGGGCGGGCATTTCCCGCATCTTCGACACCCGCTTCTACGTCGCGCGGGCGCCGGAGGGCGCGCACAGGGCCACTGTCGACACGACCGAGAATGTCCGTCTGCGCTGGGCCAGCGCGCGGGACGTCCTGGCCGATTGCGCGGCGGGCCGCGAAGTCGCGATCTTTCCCACCCTGCGCAATCTGGAAAGGCTGGCGCTGGGCGCGAGCCACGAGGCCGTCGTGGCCCATGCCCGCGCGCATCCCGGCGAGATGGTGACGCCCTGGGTCGAGATGCGGGAAGGGGAGCCGCATCTGTGCATCCCCGGCCATCTCGGCTATCCGGTCACCTCCCAGCTCAGGACCGCCGTCCGGCGCGGCTAGAGCGGTTTCGAGCCGGATGGACTCGTCCGGCGGCCCGGAAATCACGGCAAGCAAGGGAATGTGCGGACTCGTTCCAGTCATCCGAACCGGAGCCGGTCCGAACCTCTCAGCCCGCGGGGGTCAGCTTCCACAACCGCCCGTTGCTGCCGCGCCCGCCATCCTCCAGCACCCAGAGGGCGCCGTCCGGTCCCTGCTCGACATCGCGTATGCGGGTTCTGAAGTCCCACTGGTCCGCCTTGCTTGCCTTGTCGCCGTCCAGCGATATGCGCAGCAGCGCCTCGCCCGACAGTCCGCCCAGGAACAGCGACCCCTTCCAGGCCGGGAACATGTCGCCCGTATAATAGAGCAGTCCCGCCGGGGAAATGCTGGGATTCCACCAGACCTTGGGGGCTTCATAGCCGTCTCCCGCCTTGTGGTCGGGAATGTCCCGCCCGTCATAATGGGAGCCGTTGGAGGCATTGGGCCAGCCATAGTTGCGGCCGGGCAGGATAAGGTTGATCTCGTCCCCGCCCTTCGGCCCCATTTCCTGCTCCCACAACCGTCCGTCCTTGTCGAAGGCGATGCCCAGCAGGTTGCGATGGCCATAGGACCAGATGGCGGGGTGGAAGCCCTTGGCGGCCAGCGGATTGCCCGCCGCCGGCGTCCCGTCGGGATTGAGGCGCAGCACCTTGCCCAAGGTCGCCCCGGGGTCCTGCGCGGGCGTGAACTTCTGCCGGTCGCCTGCCGTGAAGAACAGATATCGGCCGTCGGGCGAGAAGGCGATGCGCCCTGAATAATGGCCGTCGCCCGTCACGAGAGGGGCTGCCCGGAAAAGGGGCTTCAGGTCCTTGAGGCGCGGCGCGCCGCCCTCCCCGTCGCGGGCCAGCACCCCCATGCCCAGCACGACGCCCTTGCCGCCCCGTCCGGCCTCCGACCAGCTCAGGTAAAGCCTCTGGCTGCTCTCGAAATCGGGGGCGGGCACGATGTCCATCAGGGCGCCCTGGCCTTCGCTGTCGACGCGGGGCGTGCCCGTGACCAGCCTGACGGTCCCGCCGTCCGGCGACACGGCCTTGAGCCGCCCCGCCTTTTCCGTGACCAGAAGCTCGCCCGAGGGCAGGAAGGCCATGGCCCAGGGGGAGTCGAAGGCCGCCACCTGCGTCTTCACGAAAGGCGTGCCGGAGCGTCCGGCATCGGGCCTGCCGGGCGCCGCCGCATTGTCCGCGTTCGCGATGTCCGGATTGCCGCAGGCGGCGAGGAGCAGGGCCAGGACGAAATGGAGCGGGGTGAAATGGAGTGGGAATGCGCGCATGTCCGGAAAGGCTCCTGTCGGGGATGATCGGCAAACGATATTGTCGTGAATCGGGTTGCATATGCGCCGTTTCCCCCATATAGGAGCGATGTCCTCCTGACATCGTTGAAAATGTTGGGGTCGGGGCCGAAAGGTTCCGGCGGCAAGGACGCTTGGCCTTTGTCCCTGGAGTCCCGTTTGCCCGATATCGCCCTGTTGACGCAGCTCATCGAACCGGAAGCGCGGGCGCTCGGTTTCGATCTGGTGCGCGTTGCATGGTTCGGCGGCGAGGGCGACCGGACGCTCCAGATCATGGCGGAGCGCCCGGCCACGCGTCAGCTCACCATCGACGATTGCGCCAATCTCTCCCGCCGCGTGTCCGACCTGTTCGACGCCCTGGAAGCCGAGGGCAGGGACCCGCTGGACGAGGCCTATCGGCTGGAGGTCAGCTCGCCCGGCATCGACCGCCCCCTCACGCGGCTGAAGGATTATGCCGATTGGGCGGGGCATGAGGCGCGCATCAACCTTGCCGACGCCGACGCGCAGGGGCGCAAGCAATATAAGGCTGATCTCGCGGGACTGGACGGCGAGTCGATATTGCTCGACGACCGCAAGGCGGGCCGGGTGAGCGTGCCGTTCGACCGGATCGCCAATGCGAAGCTCGTGCTGACCGACAAGCTCATTTCTGCTACCGTGCCGCTCTCCGCCGAGGGCGCCGACCATATCCAAACGGAAGAATAGAGAGACCTGACCATGGCCAATGCCATTTCCGCCAACAAGGCCGAGTTGCTCGCTATCGCCAGCAGTGTCGCGTCGGAGAAGATGATCGACAAGGCCATCGTCATCGAGGCGATGGAAGACGCGATCCAGCGCGCGGCGCGGGCGCGTTACGGCGCGGAGAACGACATTCGCGCCAAGCTGGACCCGGATACCGGCGACCTGCGCCTGTGGCGCGTGGTGGAAGTGGTCGAGCAGGTCGACGATTATTTCAAGCAGGTCGACGTCAAGCAGGCGCAGAAGCTGCAACAGGGTTCGGTCGTCGGCGACTTCATCGTCGATCCGCTGCCTCCCATCGATCTCGGCCGCATCGACGCGCAGTCCGCCAAGCAGGTGATCTTCCAGAAGGTCCGCGACGCGGAGCGCGAGCGTCAGTATGACGAGTTCAAGGATCGCCAGGGCGAGATCATCACCGGCGTCGTCAAGTCGGTCGAATTCGGCCATGTCGTCGTCAATCTCGGCCGTGCCGAGGGCGTCATCCGCCGCGACCAGCAGATCCCGCGCGAGGTCGTGCGCGTGAACGATCGGGTCCGCGCGATCATCCTGAACGTGCGCCGCGAGAATCGCGGTCCGCAGATTTTCCTGAGCCGCGCCCATCCGGAATTCATGAAGAAGCTGTTCGCGCAGGAAGTGCCCGAAATCTACGACGGCATCATCGAGATCAAGGCGGCCGCCCGCGATCCGGGCAGCCGCGCGAAGATCGGCGTCATCAGCCGCGATTCCAGCATCGATCCGGTCGGCGCCTGCGTCGGCATGAAGGGCAGCCGCGTGCAGGC
>JASGGS010000093.1:0-15434 GCA_047602685.1 Sphingobium sp. | reverse complement strand
GCGGGGTCTGACGATGCGCCTCGGCGTCGCCCTTCGTCGTTTTGCGGTTCCCGGCATCGTGACTAGCCTCTATCATCTGCTGCGCAGTCGGGCCGTCGTCAGTCCGAGGGCGGAGGTCGAGCTGGGCGGCCTTCTCCAGATCGGCCGGGGCGCGCAGGTCAGTTCCTTCGTGAAGATCAAGGCGAGCGAGGGGCCGGTCCGCATCGGCGCGCGCACCGATATCGGCTGCGGCACCTTCATCGGCGGGCATGCGCACGGGATAGACATCGGCGCGGACTGCCTCATCAGCCCCCATGTCAGCATCGTGGGCGTCAATTACCGTTATGACCGGCTCGACACGCCCATCCGGGATCAGGGCTATCAGTCGGCCGGCCCCACCCGCATCGGCAATAATGTCTGGATCGGGGCGGGCGCCGTCATCCTCGACAATAGCGAGATAGAGGACGGCGCGATCATCACGCCCAACTCCGTCGTTTCCGGCAAGGTGCCTGCTCTGGCGATCGTGAGCGGCAGCCCGGCCAAGGTCCTTTTCATACGACGCTGAGAATTTCCCGAACGGCTGGACGGTCGACGGGTCGCAAATGAAGAAAAAGAAGGATTGTCCATAAGGGGCGGTATTCAGGAGGCGAATGGCAAGGGAATTTCTCAAGGCTGTCCGGGACAGGCTTTTTGCGCGGCTGACGGTCATGCGCCTCCGGTGGAGCGGTGCGCAGGTCGGCGCCGCGCTGCGCGTGCGCGGCAATATACCCTATCTGCTCAATGAAGGGCGGGTGAGGATCGGCGATCGGGTGCGGCTCAGGAATGAACCGGCGCGCATTCGGTTCAGGACGACGACGCGCGGTTGCATCAGCCTGGGCGATGATGTGTCGTTGAACGCTGGCGTCAGCCTGTTCAGCGACGCGTCCATAGAAGTCGGGAGCGCGAGCCGGATCGGGGACAACTGCACGATCTTCGATACGAATTTCCATGCCGTGCATGAAGGGCAGAAATGCAGGCCGCGTCCGGTCAGGATCGGCCGCAATGTGTGGCTGGGGCGTAATGTCACGGTCTTGCCCGGCGTCACGATCGGCGATCATAGCGTGATCGCGGCCGGGGCGGTGGTGTTCGCGAGCGTGCCGGAGCGCGAGGTGTGGCGCGGCAACCCGGCCGAGTTCGTGAAGGCGGTTCAGGCAGGGGACGGCTTTGTCAGGCAATAGGCGCGATCGCGCCGCCAAAGGGGACGAAAAAGGATGACACAAGGTCTCAGCGGCCGCCTGCGCGCGGGCATGGTCTGGTCGATGCTGGAAAGCTGGGGCGTCCAGGTCGTCCAGTTCCTGACCTTCGTCATCGTCGCCCGCTATGTCGACGCGGTGGCGCTGGGCACGGTCGCCACGGCGCTCCTGGTGGGACAGTTCTTCCAGAATTTCGTGCTGAGCGGCATCAGCACCCCGCTGGTGCGCGGGGGAGAGGATGACAGGGAATTGCAGGATGCCGCTTTCTGGATCGCGGCCGGCGCGGGTGTCCTGCTGCTGGTGGCGACGCTGGCCGTGGCGATGCTGGTCCAGCGCTGGACGCATCAGCCCGATCTCGGCTGGGTGCTGGGCTGGCTGGGCGTCGCCAATCTGCTGAGCGCCCTCAATCTCGTGCCGCAGGCATGGCTGACGCGGCGGCTGATGATGCGCCCGCTCGCGATGCGCTCGACCCTCTCGACGCTCGGCGGCGGCGTGGTGGGCGTGGGGATGGCCGTGTCCGGCTATGGGGTCGACGCCCTCGTTGCGCAGAATCTGGTCGTGGCGCTCCTCGGCGCCGCGGCGCTCTGGACCGTCAGCCCCTGGCGCCCCCGGCTTGCCTTCTCGCGGGAGAAGGGGCGGGAGATATTCTATTATGGCCGTCACATGGCGGTCAGCGGCGTGGCGAATTTCTTCAACGCCAATTCCGACGTCCTGGTCGTCACCATGGTTCTGGGCGCCGCCGCGACAGGTATTTATACGGTGGGCAAGCGCGCCCTGCTCTCGGCGAACCTGCTGCTGGCCCGGTCCCTTTCGCGCGTCGCCCTGCCGACCTTCGCCCATCTGAGGGATGATCCGAACAGGCTGGCGCAGGCCTATCTGAAACTGGTGTCGTCGACCGCGATCATCACCATGCCCGCCTTTGTCGGCATGGCGCTCGTGTCGGAGGAGTTCATCCTGCTTTTCTTCGGCGAGCGCTGGCAGGGCGCCGTGGCCGTCATGTATTATCTCAGCTTCTTCGGCGCCTTGCAGGCCATCGGCATCTATAACCAGTCGATCATGCTGGCCATGGGCAAGCCTCAGTGGCAGGCGGCGCTCGCCACCCTCTATGCGGTGGTGAACCTGCTCAGCTTCTTCGTTGCGGCGCGCTACGGCGTCGCGGCCGTGGCGCTGGCCTTCACGGTCCGCGCCTATCTGCTCTATCCGCTCTCCATATGGGCCGTCGTCCTGCTGCTGCCCATCCGATGGAGCGATTATTGGGCCGCGCTGCGGCTCAGCGTGATCGGCTGCGTCGGCATGATGGTCGCGACCACGCTGTTCCACCAGGCGGCGGACGGCTTCGACCCATTGCCCCGCATGATCATGACCATCCTGTGCGGCATGGGGTCCTATTCGCTCATTCTCCTGCTTCTGGGACGGCGGGAACTCAATGAGATGCTCCTGTTCGCGCTCGGACGGGAACGGCGTTCGGTAACTCCGTAAGGTGCAATTTTTGCGGTGCGCTGATGGCATAAGCGCAAATACCTAATTTTCAGCGCCGCCGCTAAGTGTTACTCCTGAGTGCGTTGCAGCAATCGGTGCGATGTAGCTGAAAAGCTTTCCTCTCGCCGGATTTAGCCATGCTGCGTGCAACCGACTCGGTTAGGTCGAAGGGCCAACAGGCTCCGATCTGGTTAGTGTCGCTCAATGTGGTCGCAAGAGTTGGTCTGGACAGCCGTCATTAACGGAGGTGCCACATGCTTGCGATGGGGGGAACCCGGCTTTCAGAGCTGGTTAATCCGTTGCTGTTCCGCGTCACGGGTGCGCGGCAGAAGGACGAAGGGGATCTCGTGTCTCCTGCTTCCGGATTTTCCATTGAAGGCTCGCGCTATCCGATCGCGCTGCTGTCGATCCTGTTCACGGCGGTCTTCCTGTGGATCGACCGAACCTATCTCTTCCTCGGCAAGGATTTCCTGGTCTGCACGCTGGTCGTGACCGGCGTCGTGCTGGCCCTCGGCATCGGTCCGGGGCTGGTCGTCACCCTCGGCATCCTGTCGCTGCGCGCATTGTGGCCGGGCAGGGACATATTGTCGCTCGACCCGGTGCCGCAGGACCTGGCTTTCTTCACCCTCATCCTGTGTGCCAATGCGGTTGCCCTGAAGTCGACCCTGTGGCGGATACGGGCCGAACGGCGCGCCGCCACGGCCCGCCAATTGTCCGAACAGCTCGGCCTCATGATGGACGGCGATGTCCGCTATGCGCTCTACATGGTCAATGACGAGGGCCATATCTCGCACTGGAACCCCGGCAGCGAGCGGCTGACCGGCTGGCAGGCTACGGAGACGGCGGGCCGCTATGCCGGTTTCCTCTATGGCGAGCGGGGCACGCGCAGATTCGAGGAGGCGATGCAGGAGGCGCGCGAGCATGGCACCGCGACCTTCGATGCGGAGGTGCGCCGCGCCGACGGCAGCGTCTTCCGCCAATGGTGTTCCGTCACCAGGCTGATGGGCGAGGCGGGCGATCAGCCGCGCGGCTTCGCCAAGTTCGTGCGGGACATCAGCAAGGAGCATGAGCAGGAGGTCGAGCTGCGCAATCGCGAGAACGAGCTGCGCTGCGTCCTCCAGTCCGCGCCCGATGCCGTGATCCTGACCGACGCCGATGGATGCATCCGCTATCTCAACGCGTCCGCCGTGGACATATTCGGGCAGGATTCGGCGGCCTTGCTGGGGGCTGGCGTCGACCAGCTTCTGCCGGCTCTCGCGAACGGCCATCCGGTCGGCCTGCCTGCCATGGCGGGCAAGGCGGCCCGCGCCTCCCACAAGCTGTCCGGACGGCGCAGCGGCGGCGACAATTTCCCGGCGGAGGTGCGCATCGCCTCCGTGCCCGTGGAGGAGGGGATGCGCTACACCCTCTTCGTGCGCGACCTTACCGAGCAGGAGGCGACCTCCGCCCGGCTGGAGGCGCTCCAGATGGAGATGCTGCACGGCTCGCGCTACAGCGCCATGGGCGCGATGGCATCCATGCTGGCGCATGAGCTGAACCAGCCGCTCACCGCCATCACCGCCTATATGGAGGGCAGCCGCATCCTCCTCTCGCGCAGCGGCGGCTGCGATCCGGAGAAGCTGGGCGAGATTTTCGCGGCCACCTCGCGCGAGGCGCTGCGGGCCGGCCAGATCATGACCCATTTGCGCCACTTCGTGAAAAGCGGCGAGGCCGTCCTCGCGCTTCACGAGGTGAAGGAGATCGTCGATACCAGCATCCCCCTCATCCAGGGCATGGCCACTTCGGCGGCCGTGACCATCGAGAGGCGGCTGCCCGGCGATATAGGCCTGGTCTTCGCGGATATCGTTCAGATCCAGCAGGTGATGAGCAATCTGTGCCGCAACGCGATCGATGCGATGCGCGACAGCGCGGAGCGGCGGCTGACGATCGAGGCATGGAATGTCGACGAACTGTCCGTGGAATTCGCGGTTCGCGACACGGGACCGGGCATAGATCCGGCCATAGCGGAACGGCTGTTCGACGCTTTCGTGAGCAGCAAGGAGGAGGGGATGGGCGTGGGCCTGTCGATCTGTCGAACGATCGTCGAGGCGCATGGCGGCCGCATCTGGGTCACCACCGGGGAAGGCACCGCGTTCCATTTCACTTTGCGACGTAGGAAGGAGTAATCTTATGATGACCAATGGTCGGCAGGTTCATGTGGTGGACGATGAAGATGCGGTCCGCGCATCCATCGCGTTTCTCCTCGAACTCGAAGGATATACCGTCTCCACCTGGCAGCGCGGGACGAGCTTCCTCGCGGCGGCGGAGAATGAGGCGCCGGGCGTCGTCATCATGGACCTGCGCATGCCGGAAATGGACGGTCTGGAGGTCCATCGCAGGCTGAAGGAAAAGGGCGTTTTCTTTCCCGTCATCATGCTTTCCGGGCATGGCGATATCGGCCTGACCGTCACGGCGATGAAGCAGGGCACGCTGAACTTCCTCGTCAAGCCGTTCGAGCGGGAGGCGCTGCTCAACGCCGTCGAGGATGCGATCGAGGCCTATGACAATGTGCAGGCGACCCTTCAGCACAAGCAGGATGCGGTGGAGCGGGTCGACAGGCTCTCCTCGCGCGAGCGGGACGTGCTGGCCGGGCTGACCATGGGCTTGCCCAACAAGCATATCGCGCGGCAGCTCGGCATCAGCCCGCGCACCGTCGAGATCCATCGCGCGAAGATGATGGCCAAGCTGGAGACGCGCAGCCTGAGCGACACGCTCCGGATCGCCTTCTCCGCGGGTGTGGGCCAGGCGCTGTAGCGTTCCGGACCGAACAGGGGGCATAGCGGCTTTCGCGACGCATGTCGCGGGGCCATGGGGACGTTCGCATCACAATGAGCATCGCGGCCAAATCTGGAGATAAATTGTTGGAATACTCCAAAATATCGGAATCCCGATCGGTGCTGCTGGTCGAGGATGACCCGTTGCTGAGGAAGACGTGCAGAAGTTTTCTGGAGGAAATGGGTTTTCAGGTTCACGAGGCGGAAAGCGGAGAGGACGCGCTGATCCTGCTTCTGGGACAGCGCGTGTTCGACCTCCTCCTGATCGACATCAATCTTGGCAAGGGGATCAACGGAATAGAATTGATCGAAAGTGTCAGGCAGAACCATTCCAGCCAGGTCCTTATCATGTCTGCCCTGCCGAAGGACGATCGCAGCGAGTTTTTCATAGAAAAGCCTTTTACGATGAAGGGGCTGGAGACCATCATCCGGTCCATGTTCAATCCGGATACCTGACGGGGAAACAGGCGGGTCGCTCCCCTTTCCCATGCGGTCGATGGCCGGTCGGGCCGGTCGGCCAATCCCCGGAGCGAAGCAAATCACAAATGGGAATCATGATGACCGGATCGGGCCGTGCGGGGCCTGCCATCCGGTTCCTGCCTTGCGGATCTCGATGACGGCCTCCGGCGCTTCGCCCAGGCATGCCGCGACTATTGCGGTCCGGCCGCAACAGGCGCCCGGATGTTCCGAACGGCTCGCATAATATCTTGGAATACCGCCTTTTTTAACCTCAGCTGAATTTCCCGCAGGTATTCGCACCTAGTGACATGGGGGGGCGGAAACCCTATCCACGGCTTGCACGATACAGGCGCCACGGACCGGTCGAGGAGCGGTTTCGAGGGGCCGGGCATAACTGCTCCCGCCGAAAGGCGGGCAAGCCGTGGGGAATGTCTCATGAAGAAGACAGAGCCGATCCTGCTGGCGGAAATGAGCAATGCGGATAATGGCGATTTCATCGCCTTCGCCAGCAACGACAATATCGACACCCTGCCGAAAAGCGGGACCGTGGCGCAGCAGATAGGGTTGCACTTCCTCCTGATAGGCTCCCTGTTTTCCCTGCTCGTCTATATGATATTGATCGCTTTCTCCGGATAAGGGCGGTCCGGCTGCGATACACCGCATAAAATCGCCGAAATCGATGTAAAATTCATATATCCTAGTATGAATACCGAATTTTCGTCGTAGAAAATCCGGTATATGCTGCGCCGTATCGAATAATTCGGTGCAGGGGGATTAATTGTCTTCGCGATTTTTCTCTCTTTTGTCGCAAAATCTTGGTGCGATGGCCTTGATTTTCCACGCGGCGCCATCCTTGGCGACCAAATGGGTTCCCGCCGGCGACAACGGGCGGGGCGCGGAATATTTCTTCGATGAGGATGGGATCGTGAAGGCCGCGACCCTGCGCATCTGGATCAAGGTGGATTTCACCAGGGATGCGAGCGTCGATGTCCGCTCCGGCATGGAAAAATGGGAAATCGACTGCGAACAGTCGAGGAAGCGGATATTGACCGCCACTTATTATACGGCGGATGGGTTCGTGAACGCCGCTTTCGCTTTCGACGACCGCTGGCGCGACATAAAGGCTCCGTCTGTGGAGGCCACTATCGAGAAGCTGCTCTGCGCGCGGTGAATGTGGCCATGGACGGATCACCGTCCGGCGCGATTGCCTCTTGCCTCCGGTCCGCAAGCGGGGAGGGGGACGGCAATCCCCCTCCCGTCCTGTCACTGGGGCATGTTGGCGTTGAGCATGGCCATATGCGCGGTCGGCTGCGTCGTGGTGCTTTGCAGGCGGAACATATAACTGACGTTCCACCATGCGCCGCCGCCCCAGGCCGTCCAGGCCAGCACGGCGGGCGAGCTGTTCAGGCGCCGCAGCATGGCGGGATATTCGATGGCGCATTGCGGGTCTGACGACCCGCCCATCTCCCCGAAGAACAACTGCACGCCGCGCGCTTCCGCCCATTGCAGGGCCGCCTCGACCCGCGCGGCGGAACCGGTCTGGCATGGGGCGGCGATGCCCGCGGACCCTCCGTCCAGATATTGATGGACCTCGAACGCATAATTGTTCGACGGATCGACGAAGGCCGCCGCGCGGGCCGCATTGCCGGAACTGATCCAGCTATGCGCGCCGGTCCAGGCGGTGCCCGGTACGAGTATCTTGTTGTCGATCTTCTGGTTGCGCAGGTCCTGCACGACCTGGTTCGCGATCCGCCACCAATTGTCGGGCGACTGCCGGTTAGGCTCGTTCATCAGGCCGACCCACAGCTGGGGATTGCCGCGATAATCCTCCATGATCTTGACCCAGGCGTCGGTGAGCGCTTCTGCCGTCACATTGGCGCTGCCGACGTCGAACGTGCCCGTGCTGGTCTGGCGCTGGCCATAATTATGCATGTCCAGCACGACGGTCAGGCCCAGCGCGTTGGCCTGCGTCACCGCCGTCTTGAGCGCATTCCGGTCCGTCGCGGAAAGCGCGGCATAGGGCGTGGGCTGGAGGCGCTCCCAGCGGAAGGGGATGCGCAGCACCTTGAAACCCTGCGCCGCATAATAGCTGATCTCGGATTTGCTCGGATAGATATAGTTGGTGCCCAGCTTGCCGCCGGTGCCGCCGAACTCCCCGCCGGAGATGTTGACGCCCGGCAATGCCTTGGCCGCCACTGTGGCTTGCGTCATCGCCGTTCCGGCCGTGCTCTCTGCCGCGACCGGGACGGCCGTGGATGCCGCGGCGGTCGCGGGAATGGTGACGACGCTGCTCGACGCGCTGGTCGTGGAGGAGGTGGTGAGGGTGGTGGCTGCCCAGACCATGGAGGTCGATGCCGCGACCAGACCGGCTGCATAAATCGCTTTTCTGGAGTTCATTTGCTTCCCGTTCCAATATTGGAGCGCTTTCGCGTCCCATCCGGAACGGGGTTACAGGGAATCAAGTGACGAAAGGGACGATATGATTGGTTAAAGTCATGAATACCGTCTTATTTCAAGATGTTTCTATAATAGAACGATTTTGCGATATTTGTTGATGATCTGCGTTATTTCGTCATGAAATATTGTGCGGGAAGATATTATTTCGTCTCGGGAATGAATTGATCCCGCTCCAATGCCTTGCTGATCCAGCCATCTTCATTGTCCGACAGGGCTTCCCGGCTGGTGGAATTGACCAGCTTGCCCTCTTCCAGCCGGATGATGTGGTCGGCCGAGGCGATCATCGAACTGCTATGAGCGATGGCCAATATGGTGATGCGGCCGCGCAATCGCTCGATCGACCGGGCGATGGCGGCCTGGGTCTTCCAGTCGAGGGCGCTCGTCGCCTCGTCCAGGATCAACAGATTGGGCTGGCGCAGCAGGGCGCGGGCCAGGGCGATGCGCTGGCGTTCGCCGCCCGACAGGCGGCTTCCCCGGTCGCCGACCATGGTGTCCAGCCCCTCGGGCAGGTCGCGCACGAAATGCGCGGCGGCTGCGTCCAGCGCCTCCCACATTTCCGCGGGGCTTGCCTCGGCCCGCGCGACGCGCAGATTGGCGGCGATGGTGTCGTGCAACAGGAAGACGTCCTGCGGGACATAGGCGACCTGCTCGCGCCAGCGCCGATGATTGGCGGTGGAGAGCGGCGTGCCGTCGATCAATATCCGGCCGCTGGAGGGGATGAGCAGGCCGAGCAGCAGGTCGGCCGTCGTGCTCTTGCCCGATCCCGACGGTCCGACCAGCGCGGTCAGCGTCCCCGCCGTCAACGTGAAGCTGGCATCGTCCAGCGCCGCGACCGCATTGCCGTCGAACCGGAAGGATACATTATGAAAGCTGATGGCGTGCCGCAGCGGCGGAACGGGCGCCGCGCAGCCCTCCGCCGCGTCATGGCGGTCCTTGCGGAACCGGTCGATCATGCCGCGCACCTGGTCGAATGCGGACAGGCTGAGGATCAGTTGTTGCAGCGCCTCCTGCACCGCGTTGAAACGCGGGGACAGGCGCATGAGGAGCAGGAACATCGCGACGATGCGCGGCAGGGACAGCTCGATCCAGCTATAGGCGACATAGACGAAGGCCGCGCCCGCCACGCCGCTGCTGATCTGGAACGCGGCGGATCCCGCGCCGGACAGTCTCGCGAAGCGGACCATCTCGTCGCGCAGGCCGCCGAGCAGCCGGTCGAGCCGTCCCAGATAGAGCCTCTCGCCATTATAGGCCTTGGCGAGTTTCATGCCCGCGACGAATTCGGACGTCACATGCTGGCGTTCGCGCAGCGCCTCGGTCAGGTGCTGGCCATGGCGGGCGGTGACGCGGCGCAGGGGGAACAGCGCGATCAGCACCGCGGCGCCCACCGCCAGCGCGAAGAGCGTCATCTGCCAGGACACCAGCGCCGACAGGCAGCCGTAGATGACCAGCAGGACGATGTTCTGCGCCAGCGAGAACAGGCTGAATATGCCGACCTGCACCCTGTCCACATCGGCGGTCAGCGCATGGTTGAGGTCCGATCCGCGCATCCGCGCGATCAGCGGCCAGCGCACCTCGCCTATGGCGGTGAACAGGGTCATGCGCATGGTGTCGATGGCGGTCTGCATCGTCCGCGTCATCAGGAGAGACCGCTTCTGCGCGATGAGCGACTGGAGGACGATCACGCCCACCAGCCCGATGAGCACCGGCCCCAGCGTGATGTGCATGCCGAAGGGGAGGGCCAGCGCGCCCGCCTTCGCATCCGGCCCGGTGCCGATCAGGTGGAGCAGCGGGATGACCAGCACTATGGATATGCTTTCGGTCAGGCTTCCCGCGATCAGCAGGGCCAGGACCAGCCATGCCTGCCGCGATGCGCCGTCCAGCGTGAAGCGCGCAAAGGCGGCGATGCGGCGGGCGAGCTTCACCGGCCGCCCGCGCGGTCGGCGGAAACCAGCGCGACCGTCCGGTCGAGCCGTTCGAGATCGTGCGGGACATGCAATATCGCGACGCGGGTGAAGCGGGCGAGCGCGGTGCAGGCGTGCAGATGCCGTATCTCGGCCTGCGGCGGCATGGCGGGCTTGCCGAAGCGGGTGATGTAGGAATAGCGCATGATCGCGGCCAGCGCCTGCGGCCCGGCCAGCGGCGTGATGCCCGGCTCCTCGCCGCCGCGCTGCAATATATAGAGCCGTTCGGGGGGCAGCCCCTCATGGGAAAAGGCGCCCGCCAGGCGGTGCTGCCGTTTCTCGAAGGCGGGATAGACCAGCGGCAGCGGCTCCGCGCCGCGCAGGGGAATGGCCCGCGCGGCGTCCTCCGCCAGCTTGAGCTGGCCATAGGCGGGCAGGATGAGCGGGGCCTCCGGCGCCGACAGGTCGATGGCCAGCAGGTCGTCCGTCAGCAGCCTGGCCCCCGCGCGCAGGAAGGCGGCGGCGGTGGTCGACTTGCCCGCCAGCTTGTCTCCCACGAAGATCGCGGCACGGCCGTCCAGCTCGATCGCGCTGGCATGCAGGGTCAGCAGGCCCTTCATGTGCAGGGCCAGGGCCATGATCGGCCCCAGCAGGGGAAAGGGGAGATAGGTGTCGGGCGTGCCCGGATATGGCTCGACCTCGATCAGGGACGGTGTGCGGAAGCGGAAGGCGGCGACCTCCGGCCAGGCTAGGAAATGGCTGCCATCCTCGCGGAACCGCGCCGCCACCCCGTCCTCGCGCGATGGCAGCGCGCCGCCGGAGGACAGGACCACGCGGATATCCGGCGCCCCCGTGGCGGGGCAGGGCGTCAGCTCCGGCAACGCTATTTCGGACTCTATCACCTGCCCGAAGGCGCGATAGGTCGCGGCGGCGGCCGGAGAGGGGGTGGAGGACGGGGAAGCGGGAAGGGGAAGTGAGGCCATGTCTCTTCTCAGGCGGCTTGGGTGGCGGACGCGTCCAGCGCGCCCGATTGCTGGTTCAGCCAGTGGATCAGCACGGCGGTCCGCCATGCGGGAAACAGATGCGCGGTGCCTCGCTCCCGCGGGTCGTTCAGCCGCTCCAGGACGCGCGCCGCCGCCTGCCGGTCGATGAAATGGCCGATGCCGCCCGCATCGGCGCGCACCATCCCGGCCAGCCGCCCGGCATGGCGGGCCAGGCCGCCCGCCAATTGCCCGGAAAAATCATATTTGTCCCGCCTGAGGCGCACATCCTCCGGCATCAGGCCCGCCATGGCGTTGCGCAGCATCGCGCGGGGAAAGCCGCCCGCCAGCTTCTCATGGGAGGGCATGGCGACGCAGAACTCGACCAGCCTGCGGTCGTAGAAGGGAAAGCGCGCCGTCACGCCCGCCGCCGCCGCGGCCCGGTCCAGCACCTCGAACGCATGGGGCTGATGAGGGGAGCGCAGCATCTCCAGATGGCGATCCCGTTCCGTCTGCCGCGCCGACCGGCTGGGCCGGATGGCGCGCTGCCGCTCCTCCGCATGGGTGCGCCGGGCAAGGTCGGGCGCGACCAGATCGGTGCTCAGCCCGGCAATAGCCGAGGGGGTTGCCGCCACCGGCCCCAGGATGCGCCGGCGGATCGCGCGCACCGCGCGGTTATGGTCGAGATAGGGGGACGCCACCTCCCACCGGCTCGATCCGAACAGGGCGGCCACGCCGCCCGCTTCCCGCCACAGCGCGCGCCATCGCCCCGCAATCGCCAGTTCGTTCAGCCGCCCGAAACCGTGGGAGACCACCTCGTCCCCGCCATGCCCGTCCAGCAGCACCGCCACGCCCTCCGTGCGGGCGGCATGGTAGAGGCGCCGGGACACGCTGTGATTATAGGCGAGGAAGGGGCCGTCCTGCTCGCGCAGCATCGCGTCCATCGCGGCGAGCGGATCATGATGGTCGCTGGGCAGGAAATGCGGCCGGAAATCGCCGGACGCCAGCATGGACGCGATGAAGCCGCCCTCATTCCATCCGGGCGTGTCGTGGAAGGTGAGGGAGAAGCTGGGGAGCGGCGCCGCCGCATGCGCATGCCGGGCCACCGCCGCGATGGACGAGGAATCGAGGCCCCCGCTCAGCATCACGCCCGTGCCCTTTTCCTCCATCCGGCACCGGACCGCCTGGGTGAACAGATGGCGGAACTCCTCGGCGGCCGAGGGGGAGGGCGCGCGTTCCGCCGCCTCCAGCCGCCAATAGGCGTCGATCCGCACATCCTCGCCCCGCACCGTCATGCGGTGGCCGGGCGGCAGGCGGCGAATATGGCGATAGGGGGTCACTTCCGCATCGGCAAAGGCGCCCGCCACGAAATCCGCCATGCCCGTATCGTCGAGCGCGTCGTCCACGCCGATGCCGTGCAGCGCGCCCATGCTGCTCGCCGCCGCGAAACGCTGGGGGGCGAGATGATAGTAGAAGGGCCGCACGCCGAAATGGTCGCGCGCGCCGAACAGCCGCCGCTCCTCCTCGTCCCAGATCAGGAAGGCGAAATCGCCGAGGATATGGGCCGGGCAGTCGGTGCCGAATCGGCGGTACAGGGCGGCGACGATCTCCGCCGTGGACAGCGGCGCGCGCTGCGTCAGGCCCAGCATCGCCGCTATCTCGTCCCGATTGTCGATGCGCGCGTCGGCCGCCACGACGATCCTGCCGCCCCGGCGGTCCTCGCCGATGGCCGTCGCGCCGATCAGCCAGTCGGGACCGCGCGCCGTGCGGCAAGGGCCGCCATGCCGTTCCAGCGCGGCGGAGAAGCGGGCATGCATCGGCTGCCCTAGCGGCTGTCCGTCCCTGTGGAACAGGCCCGCAAGGGCGCTCATGCCCCCGCCTCCGCCTTCAGGTCGGCGAGGGGGGTGAAGCGGTCGATCTCGGCGGGCGTGCCGCCCAGCAATATGCGGCCCCGCCCGTCGACCAGCCAGGCATGGGCCATGACCTTGCCCGCGCCGTCGCGTCGCACGCCGATGCGGATCAGCGTGGCCTGGCCGATGGCGGCGCAGAGTATCCGTCCCGCCACGGCCTGCGGCAGGCAGGTCGCGCCCGGCACGATCCGCGCCGCCTGTCCGACGGCGCGGATCGCATGGCGCAATTGCCAGTCGGGCGCGGCGCCGTCGGCCACGGGCATCCAGCGCGCCAGCCGCCGCCAGGGCATGAGGAGGAGCGCGACGCGGACCGCCAGCAGCACCGGCAGGGCCGCGCCGAGGGCGGCCGCCCTGTAGGCCATGTGCCGAACCGCGTCAGGCGGCCTGTTCATGGCGGACGTCGATCAGGGCGGAGCGGGCGAACTGGGTCAGCAATATGTCCAGGTCCCGTATGCCGCGTTCCGCCTCCACGTCGAACCTGTCGAGGAAGCGCCGGCGCAGCTCGCCCACGCTGGTAGGCTCGGCCATCATTTCCCATATCTGGGCGCCGGTCCGGTTGAGCGAATAATAGCGGCTGGACGTCAGGTCGAGCAGCACCTGCTCGCTGTCGAGGCCGCAGGAGACGACATTCGCATTGGCGGTGACGATGGCCGAGGCTTCCCACTGCATGCAGGCATTTTCCTTCCTATGGCGCGCGAAAGGATGCCCGGCCTTGCTGAGGACGGGCATCCAGGTCGGTCAGGAGAACAGGAGCGATCCTGACGGCGTTCCAATCGGATAGGCGGCATCCAGCAGGCCGCTTGCCGATCCGCCCTGGGTCAGCGTCTCGAACGAGCCCATGTCAACCAATTCGGGAACTTCATAGGTTTCCTTATCCATACCGGTCTCCTTTTTGTGCTGTGTTGCAGCATTTGCAATATGCAAGTCGAGACGGTATTCAGTCAAATTCAAAGAGATCAGCATGAACACTTATAGGTAGAAATACCTAGTTTTATACTATTATTATCTGTGGTGGAAATAAGTGTTTTGAGACAATGATTTAGCAGGGAGGTTTTCTTGTCTGCCATTATGTCCGATGAAATCATTCAGTCAACCGTAGACTATTTGCGGCTGGGGGTAATGGCTTCCATCCCCGGACTGGCATTGCCCCAACTCCCTCGCGATGCCGCGGGAGTCGATTGGAGCCTCCTTGCCGAAACGGGGCGCGGCAATAAGCTGCTCTGCTTCGCGGCGGAGGGCTTCGCGCGTCTGGGGGTAGGGCGTCCGGCCGCTTTTGATGAGGCTGCCGCCCGCTATCGGCGGGACGTCATGGCGCGCAACGCCTTCAACATGGCGAGCATTGGGGGGATCGCCGCTATTCTTGAAAATGCCGGTGTCAGGTTCGTGTTTTTCAAGGGGCCGGTCTATCAGCATCTTCTCTACGGCCATTATTTTCTTCGCCCCGCCAGCGATGTCGACGTGCTGATCGCGCAGCGGGACTTTCCGGCCGCGTCCGATGCCTTGCAGGCGGGCGGCTATTATCTGCCCACGGAATGCGACCGTCTCTGGTGGCGGCATTTCCTTGGCGAACAGCATTTCTTCTCGCGGGACAATTCGCGCGCGACGGTGGACCTGCATCATCGCATCCAGCAGCCGGGATGCCCGCAGCCCCGGCGGACGGAGGCGTGCCTGGAGGAGCCGCTGATGCTGCGCGTGGGCGATGCGGCTCTGCCTTATATATCGCGCATCAACGGCGCCTTGCTGGCGGCGATCAGCTTCGTGAAAGCGATGACCCATCATGAATGCTCGGCCCAGTATCTCGCCGATTTCTGCACGCTGGCGCTGCATCTCGATCCGGCCGGGCGGCGCGAGCTGACGGCCCGCGCCAGGGATCAGGGGCTGCTCAACACCCTGCGCTTCACCCTGTCCTGCGCGCGGCGGATGTTCGACCTGCCGCAACTGGAAGGACTGCCGTCCGCATCCGCCTCGCTGCCCATTGCCGGGCGCGATCTCCTGCTGGCCATTTTCGCGGCGCGGGAGCCGTCGATCCTCTGGCCCAGGCTGCGCCATACCTTGTGGGACCTGTGCGACGAGGGCGTGATGGGCCGCAAAGCGGGAACCTATGTCGCGGTGAGCATGAACCTCGTCGCGTCGAAGCTGGCCAGGAACTGGCGCCCGCGCGCCGCCTGACGGTCGGCGGCCCGCCGCTGCGGCCGTCGGCGCGCGCGGATGCGGCGGGTCGAAG
>JASGGS010000092.1:0-15459 GCA_047602685.1 Sphingobium sp. | reverse complement strand
GCGTATATATCTCGGACCTCTGCCAGACGATCAACAATTTCAACAATGTCGAGCGGATCGAGGTGCTGAAGGGACCGCAGGGCACGTTGTTCGGCCGCAATGCGACCGGCGGCCTCGTCCATGTCATCACCCGCGACCCCGGCTCCGAGACGGTCATCAAGGGCAAGGCCGGATATGGCAATTACGAGACGGCCAGCGGCCAGCTCTATGCCGCCACGCCGCTGACCGGCAATCTGAGCGCCGACATCGCCCTGACCGGCACCAGCCAGACCAAGGGCTGGGGCTATAATGTCACCCAGAACAAGGAGACGCGCCTGGGCGGGCAATGGGGCGCCCGCACCAAATGGGTGTGGAAGCCCGGCGAGATCGTGAAGTTCACCCTGACCGGCGACTATTACCGGATCAGCGAGAACAACGCGCTGGCCTGGCGCATCGCGGACGGGGCCTATGGCATCAATATCGGCGGCCCGCCGGGGGCGCTGATCGGATCGCCCTGCTGCCAGAATGCCAGCGCCAACGACCCGCAGCACAGCTCGCTGAAGATCTGGGGCGTCAGCTTCAAGACGGAAGCCGATCTGGGCTTCGCGAACCTCACCAACCTGCTCGCCTATCGCAAGAACGAGAATCACAGCTTCCTCGACGTGGACGGCGGTCCGCTGCCGCTGCTGCGCTTCGACTATGTGTCGGGGTCGCGCTCCTTCCAGGAGGAACTGCGCCTCGCCTCCACCGACACCACGCCCCTTGCCTGGCAGGTGGGCGTCTTCTACCTGCGATCGGTCGCGTCCAACAACCAGAAGCAGCGCGGCACGGCGCTGGGCGGGCTGAATACAGGCAATAATATCGTCTCCAAGCTCATCACCGACAGCTGGGCGGCGTTCGGCGAACTGAGCTACGACATCACGCCCACCACCCACCTGACGGGCGGCGCGCGCTATACGGAGGACAAGCGCCTGTTCCGCGCCACCCAGACGGCCGTCGCCGATGAAGTGCCGGGCGCCGTCACCAGCTATCCCAGCGTGGCGTCGGGCGCGGTGTTCGACCGCCTGAGCTATAATGAATGGAGCTACCGCGTCGCCCTCCGGCAGGACATCACCGACCGGATCAACGCCTATGCCTCGTTCAACCATGGCTTCAAGGCGGGCACGTACAGCCTCCAGGCGCCCTCCCAGCCCGCCGTGCGGCCGCAGTTCATCGACGCGTTCGAGATCGGCCTGAAGTCGGAGCTGTTCGACCGCAAGCTGCGCATCAACCTGGCGGGCTATCATTACGACATCACCGACTATCAGATCCGGTCCGTGCTGGGCGGCACGACGGCGCTGTTCAACGCGGGCACGGTGAAGGTGGACGGCTTCGACGCGGAGTTCGAGGCCGCGCCGCTCGACAATTGGCGCGTCTATGGCGGCCTGACGATATTGGACTCGCGCTTCGGCTATTTCCCGAACGCGCTTTTCTATTATCCCAGCCCCGCGGCCTGCACCACGGGATCGGGCACCGTCGCGGCCGCGCCGGGCGTGACGCCGGGCGCCCCCACGGGACCGGCGACGGGGGGCGTGACAAGCTGCCTCGGCTCCGCATCGGGCCTCGCCACGCCGCTGGCGCCCAAGTTCACGGCCAATCTGGGCGGCACCTACACCATTCCGGTGGGCGAAGAGAGCCGCATCCTGCTGAACGCGCTCTACAGCTATAATAGCGGCTATGCGTTCGAGCCGGACGGGGTGCAGCGGCAGGCGGCGTTCAGCCTCGTCAACGCGTCGGTCGAATATCGCATCAACGACCATTTCGGGGTGGAGGTCTGGGGCAACAACATCGCCAACACGCGCTATTATGCCCAGCGCATCACCACCGCCCCCTTTGCCGCATTGAGTTCGCTGGCGGCGCCGCGCACCTATGGGGTGAATGTGAAGTTCGACTTCTGAAGATAAGGGAAACGGGTCGCACCGCACTCTTGGGGGCCGGGCGACCGGCCCTTTTTTTGCGCGCGGGAGGGCAGCCCTCACACCTTCGGCTTGATCTCCTCCATCACCCATTGCGCATGGTCGAGATAGGCATCGATGCCGGAGACGGGCGGGATGGGGACGCTGGTCATGGTGACGCCCTGTTCCTTGAAGAAGCCGATGCGGTCGATGATCTCCTGCGCGCTCATGTCCGACCGGGCATCGGGATCGTCGATCACCTTGTGCCCTTCCCCGATGCGGGCGGTGGCGAGGCCGTACATCACCTCGAAATCCGCGCCCGCGCGGTAATCCGGCCGGGACTTGATGAAGTCGATGCGCTCGCCGATCTGGTCGGGCCTGGTGAGGAAGGGCCACCAGCCCGTCGCATAGCGGGCAATGCGCTTCAGCACGGCATCGGCATCGCCGCCCATCCAGATGGGCAGATGCGGCTTCTGCACCGGCTTGGGTTCGAAGGCGATGTCGCGGAAGGAGACATATTGCCCCTCGAACTCCGGCTTGTCCTTCGTCCACAACTCGATCATCGCGGCGAGATATTCGTCCGCCATGCGGCCCCGTTCGTTGAAGGGGACGCCCAATATGTCGAACTCCTCCTTGTCCCAGCCCACGCCGAAGGTGACGATGGTCCGCCCGCCGCTCATCCAGTCGATGGTGCTGAGGCCCTTGGCGGTGACGATGGGGTTCTGGAGCGGCAGGATCATGATGCAGCTGTTGACCTTGATCCGTTCGGTCGCGCCCGCCAGCGCCGCCATGCCCGCTATGCCGTGGAAATAATGCGGCCCCGACAGGTCGATATGGCTGAGCGGCACCAGGAAATGCTCCGGCACCGCGATCATGTCATAGCCCAGTTCCTCCGCGCGCCGCGCCATGCGGAGCTGGTCGGGGCCGGTGACGACCGTCTCCCACGGTTGCAGCGATGCCTTGAGCCGCGTCATGTGCGGCAGGCCGAAGCCGAATTTCATATGCGGTTCCCTCTCCCGGACGGATGGGCGCAGTCTCTCCGCTCAATGCTCACCAAGTCAAGTATCGGGTCCGGCCACAGGATCGATCAGAGGCCGTAACGCAGCCTGATCCCGGCCATGCGTTCCCGCATCTGGTCGAGCCGCTGGGCGGGCATCGCCCGCGCGCTGCCGGCGGGGAGCGCGGCGGCAAGGTCCGCGCGCTTGACGAGGCGGGTGGCGATGGGCGCGGGCGTGCCCTCCAGCATATGGCGGTAAGTGAGGTTGCCCTGCCCGAAACCCTGCGTGTCGAGCCAGTTATGATAGCCCGGATCGTCATGGGCGAGGATGAGGCGGATGCGCCCGTCCCCGTCCACCGCCGTCCGGGCGGGCGTATAGCTGACGGGACGGTGGAGATAATCCATGCTGTTCATGAAGGCGCCCATGTTCGTGAACATCCATAGCCCGTCATGCGCGTCGAACTCGACGATCAGCGCCTCGTCCGGGGCCAGCCGCCAGACCATGTTCGCGGCGGCGCGGCCGCGCTTGCGGTCCTCCGCCCCGTCGGCAAGCCCGGCGGGGAAGGCGTTGGGACTGGCGGCATCGACGCCGCCATAGGCAAAGGACCAGTCGGGCCAGTCCGCCATCAGCCCGGTGACGAAATCGCCGGCCCAGCCCATCGCCTCCACCATGCGCGCGGGAGTGGGCAGCGGCTTCGGCCCCGCCATGTCCAGCCTTTCGATGCCGAGGCGCGCGGGCGCCTCGTCCCAGCGGTCGAAGCCCTGGCGGATGAACAGCTTGCGCGATCCGGGGGTGGTGGGCAACCAGTTGGGGCCGCGCTCCGGCCCGCCGATGAACAGCTCGAACCGGCCGTCCGCCTCCACTTGCAACTGGTGGCCGGGGAGATTGGCCTCCGGCACGTCGCCAAAGGGGTCGTGCAGCGGCGGATTGCCGTTCGCCATGCGCTCCGGCCGCGGCCCCTGCACGGTGATGTTGAAGAAGCGCGCGCCGCCGCGATGGCCGGAGAGGCGATAGGCGCTCTCCCCGTCTATCCATGCCTGATGATAGGCGAAGTCGGCGCAGTCGCCGCCCAGCTTGCGCGTCGGATTGCAGAAATCGTGGATCAGGGGATAGCGCGTATCCTTCGTCTCCAGCGCCAGATCGAACGCCTGCCCCAGATTCTGCGTCAGGAAGCGGAAGGCGTCGGCGCGCTGCATCGGGTCGGCGGGGCTGGTTTCCTTGAACGCCTTGTCGCCGGCGGCCTTCAGCCTGTCGCAGAACGCGCTCCATGCCGCGCGCAGCGCCGCATCGTCGGGACAATCGCCATATGCCATGCCCTCATGCTCCCAGTCGTTCGAGGATGTCCGACAGCCGTTCCGCCGCGCGGGCGGTGGCGGCACGGTGTCCCTCCGCCACGATGCGCGGGCCGACCAGTTCGAGGTCGAAGACGCCCGCATAGCCCGCGTCCAGCACGGCGCCGATCAACCGCTCCAGCGGCACCGCGCCGTCGCCCGGCACGGCGCGGCAGGGCGTGGCGCGGTCGCCCAGCACATAGTCGCTGACCTGGACGAGGCCGGTCACCGGCATGGCGCGCGCGAACAGGTCGCCAAGGCCCGCCTCCGCCCAGCAGCATTGCAGGTCGATGCACAGGCCGATGCCCGCCAGCCGCGCCAGCCGGATCGTGTCGGCCAATGTGTGCGCGATGTGGATGTCGGCGTTGAAGGCGGGGGCGTTTTCCACGAGCAGGGCGATGCCCCGCGCCCGCGCCGCCTCCGCGCAAGGAGCGATCAGGGCGGCGAAGCGCTCCGCCGCGCCTTCCCAGTCCAGCGATCCGCGCCCGCCGGTGAGGACATAGATGTGCCGCGCCTCCAGCGTGGCGGCGACGGCGATCGCCGCCATCAACCGCCCGGCCGCCTGCCCTTCGTCCCGTTCGAGGTCGGGATGGAGGGCGAAGGGATGGTTCACCGTCTCCACCCGCACGCCGCCGGGGGCCAGCGCCGCCTGCGCCTCCTCCAGCGCGCCGGGCCGGGCCAGTTTCGAACTGACGAGGGTCATGTGCCCGATGCCCAGCGCGCGGCAATGGTCGATGAAGGCGGCATTGCCCTCGTCCATGAAGGCGACCTGGTGGAGGGCGACGCGGGGATGCATGGCCTGCGCTATGTCCGCTTTTCGATGTCCAGGCCATAGCGCTCGCGATAGGCGGCGAACTCCGCATGGATCGCGTCCACATCGCCGTCGATCAGGTCCGTGGAATAGACGAACCTGCCGTGGCGGTCGCCCCTGTTACCGGCGAGATAGTCACGCATCGCCGCCTCCGCCGCCGGGGTCAGTTCATAGCCCGCGAAATCGTAGAAGCCCCGGATCACGCCGATCTGGTCCCGCACGAAATCCGGGTAGCGGACATGATGGATGCGCGGATCGTCGATCATGGGATTGTCCAGGACGGCGTGGAAGCCCTCCCGGCCGAGGCGGGTATGAAGCCTCGACTGCTCGGCCATGTCGACGCGGCCGGTCAGGCCCTCCGTCAAATCCGCCACCATCCGGATGCGGGAGGCGATGGACTGCACGGGATCGCGGTGGATGTAGAGGAGGCGCGCATCGGGATAGGCGTCGAAGAAGGCGGGGAAGCGGCCCGCATGGAAGCCCTTGAGCACCCATTTCTTCCTTGGCCGGCCGTGCTGGATCGCCTGCAGCATCATCTTGTGGATGCGGTATTGGGCGGGCGCGTCGACGGGCAGGCCGGTGACGCCCATGCCCATGGGCACGCGCCACCAGGCCGTCGGCGTCAGCGCGCGGAAGTCGAAGCCCCAGCAGCGCTCATCCTCCGGCAGACCGTCGCCCAGCATGTCATTATAGGGATGGCTCTTCAGCCATTGGGGGAGCCGCGCGTTGATCTCCCGCCATTCCGCGTCCGCCCGCGCCCGCCGCGGATCGTCGGGCGCGGCGAGGCCGGGCGGCGGGGAGGGATGCATCACCTCCCAGAAGCGCAGCGCCCGCGCCTCCGGATCGACGGACAGGAGGGCGTGGAGGAGCGTGGTGCCGGATCGCGGCTCGCCCGTGACGAACAGGGGCCGCTCGATCACTTCACGATCGAGGCCATGGGTTCCGTGATCGTCGAAGAAGCACAGCCGGTCGGTCAACAGCCCATGGATGGTGGCGGCGGCCGCCCGCTCGCCCGCCGCGTCCATCCCGGCGGCCCGGATCTTCTCCACCACCTGGCCGAAGCGGGCGACGAAGCCGGGATCGCCCCAGTCGGACAGGCCGGTCGCCTCCCGCGCCGCGCGGAGCAGGGCGGCGGCATCGAGCATCACACCCCCTCGCACAGGCGCATCAGTTCATCCTCCGCCTCGCGCACCTTCCGCGCGGAGCGCGCGCCGAATTCAAGGCCCGCCATGCCGCCATAGTCCAGTATCTTGGGCACGCGCAGGCCCGCGTCGCAAAAGCCCTTCACCGTGCGGGCGACCTGCCGGGGCGTGCCATGGGGGATGAGGTCGAGGATCATCTCCGGCGTGACCTGCTCGCAAAAGGCGAGGAAGCGGCCGCGCGTCATCAGGGCGGGGTCGAGGTCGACAAAGCCGCGCCAGTCCTCCCCCAGCGGATGGACATGGCCATGGCGGGCGAGTTCGGCGGCGGAGATCTGGAGGATGATCGCCTTCACCAGCGGCGCGGCGACCATCTCCGCCAGTTCGGCATCGTCCCCGATGAGGCAGGTCTGGATGAAGGCGGGCACGATGGCCATGGGGTCGCGCCCCGCCCGCTCGGCCGAGGCGCGGATCGCGCCCAGCTTTCCGGCATAATCCTCTGGCGACCAGGCCCCCGCCGGCCACCAGCCGTCCGCCAGGCGCCCCGTGATCTCCAGCATGCGCGGGCCGCCCGCGCCGATCCAGATGGGCGGGCATTTGCCCTCATGGAGTTCCGTATCCAGGCGGGCATGGTGGAGGCGATGGAAGCGCCCCTCGAAATCCACCGGCCCCTCGCTCTCCCAGAGGAGGCGGATGACCCGCAGCGACTCCTCGAAACGGCCGACGGGCTTTTCGAAGTCGAAGCCATAGGGGACGATATTCTCCGCCTCCCCCGAACCGAGGCCGAGGATGAAGCGCCCCCTGGACAGATGGTCGAGCGTCAGCGCGCTCTGCGCCAGCATGGCCGGATGGCGGCGCACCGTATCGACGACACTGGTCGCGATGGGCACGTTGCGCGTCAGAACCGCCGCCGCGCCCGCCACCGCCATGGCGTCGAGATGGCGGTGCGGGCTGGGCGAGACGGTGGCGAGGTCCGTGAATTCCGGCGTCCAGATCGAGTCCGGCCAGAAGCTCACCATATGGTCCGGCAGCCAGATGGAATGATAGCGCCCCGTGTCGAGATCCGCGATGGCGTCGATCCCCAGCGGCAGGGTCGTGCGCAGGAAGGCGGCGGGCTGGACGTTCATCGGGGGCGGCATCCTCTCCTGCCCTGTCATTGTTATGCCGCGCCTTCTGGCATAGGAGTGCGGAACAGGAATTTCCCATTTGGGGATAGAAGATGATCGAGGATGAGGATGCGGCGCTGGTCCGGGCGCTGATCGAGGGCATGGTGGAGGAACCGCTGTGGTCCACCTTCCTGTCGCGGCTGCGCGCGCGGGTCGGGGCGGACTATGCGAGCATCGTCTTCAGGCCGCTGCCGCAGGGATCGCCCCAATATCGGGTGGTCCACCTGTTTTCCGGGCAGGACTGGCCGCCCATCATGGCGGCGCTCTACCGCGAGACACTCCACCGCGCCGATCCGCTGCCCTATCATGCGCTGAAGGAAGGGCGGCTCTACACGCTGGACGAGCTGCTGAGCGTCGGCGATCCGGAGCATGAGGCCTATCGCACGCAGATGCTGGAGCCGTCGGGCATGAACCGCATGCGCATGTTCCGCGTCGCGGAGCCGGGCGGGGTGAGCGCCTGGCTGACGGCATCGCGGCGGGCGGAGGATTTCGGGCCGGGCGAGGATGCGGTGCTGGCCGCCATGGCGCCCTATCTGCGCGCGGCGCTCCATGCCCATGTCACGCTGGAACGGGAACGCACCGCCGCCCTCGTCGCGCAGGAGGCGGTGAGCCGGATGAGCTTCGGCTGGCTGACCCTCGATGCCGACGGCCATGTCCTCGATACCGACGCGCATGGGCGCAGGATGTTGCAGGACTCGCGCCTGCTCATGACGGGGCGGGGCGGCCGCCTGACCGCCCGCCCGCGCGAGGTGGCGAGCGCCATTTCCGGCGCGGTGAAGGACCTGGCGGGCAATCCGCAGGGGCGGCCGCGCGCCGTCGTGCTGAGCCGCGACCCGTGGCTCGACATGCTGCTGGTGCCCGCCACGCTGGGCGCGGGGACGACGGGACCGGCGCCCGCGCTCGTCGCCTATGTCCATGCCGACAACTGGTCCTCGGCCGACCGCTGCGACCAGCTCTGCCAGTTGTTCGACCTCATCCCCAGCGAGGCGCGCCTCGCCCTCGCGCTCAGCCGGGGCATGTCGATCGCGGATGCGGCCGGGGAGATCGGGATCACGGTGGAGTCCGCGCGCACCTATTCCAAGCGCATCTATGCCAAGACGGGCGCGCGCGGGCAGTCGGACCTCGTGCGGTTCATCCACAGGAGCGTGCTGGCCATCGCGTGAAAGATCACGGGATTCCCGACCCAAACGCGGTCCACCCTCCTAAACAGGATACTATTTAGGGCTTGATTGAATCCGCCTTGGGGGTATTGGCCATGGTTGACAGCCAAAAAGGCTACCCATTAGGTAACTCGCGATCCGCGAGGAGAGGGAATCAGATATATGGGCTTTCAGGCACCCGATTTGGCGATCCTGCCGAAAAACGCGCTCATCATCGGCGACCGCACGTCCGAGCAGGGCGGCGGCGCCGTCCACGGCCATATCTATCCGGGCACCGGCACGGTGACGCGGGAAATCCGCCTCGGCAACGCGCAGGATGTGGACGATGCGGTGAAGGCCGCCCGCGCCGCCTTCCCCGCCTGGCGCGCCCTGCCGGGCGACAAGCGCCGCGACCTGATGTTCAAGGCGGCCGCCTTGTTCGAGACCTATATGATGGAACTGGCGCGGCTCAGCGTCATCGAGAACGGCTCCATCACCCGCGCGGCCCCGTTCGTCGCCATGGATGCGGCGCAGAAATTCCGCTACTGCGGCGGCTGGGCCGACAAGATACAGGGCCTGACCGTCCCCACATGGACGGGCGCGGCGCATGACTATGTGACCTATGAACCCTATGGCGTGGTCGGCGCGATCATCCCGTGGAACGGCCCCCTCTTCGCCACCACCATGGTCATCGCCCCCGCGCTCGCGGCGGGCAATTGCCTGGTCATCAAGGCGCCGGACCTCGCCCCCTGGTCCGTCATCCGGCTGGGCGAGATCCTGGTCGAGGCGGGCTTCCCGGCGGGCGTCGTCAACGTGGTCGCGGGCGGCGCGGACGTGGGCGAGGCGATGGTCGTCCATCCCGGCATCGACAAGATCCAGTTCGTCGGCAGCGGCGCCACCGCGAAGAAGGTGCTGAAGACCGCCTCCGAGACGCTGAAGCCCTGCGGCCTGGAACTGGGCGGCAAGTCGGCCGTGATCGTCTTCGCCGACGCGGATTTCCCCGAAGCGCTGAAGCGGGGCATGTCGGGCGGCATCAGCGCCAACGGGCAGGGCTGCGTCAACGGCACCCGCCTGCTGGTCCAGCGGCCGATCTACGACCAATATGTCGGCGCGCTGGCGGCGGCGGCCGGTCAGGTGCCGGTGGGCGACCCGTTCGACGCGGGCACCGCCATCGGTCCGGTCATTTCGGAAGGGTCGCTGAACCGCATACTCGGCATGGTCGACACGGCCAGGGCGCAGGGCGGGCGGGTCGTGACCGGCGGCGCGCGGCTGGGCGGCGACCATGCGGGCGGCTATTTCCTGCCGCTGACCGTCGTCGCCGACGTGCCCCATGACAGCGAGATCGCGCAACATGAGGTGTTCGGCCCCGTGCTGGCCGTCACCCCCTTCGACACGGAGGAGGAGGCGATCGCGCTGGCCAACGGCACGGACTACGGCCTGGGCGCCTATATCCACACGCAGAATCTGCGCCGCGCCCATCATGTCGCGAGCCAGCTCGACGCGGGCCTGATACAGGTCAATGCCTCCGGCGAGGCGATGACGGCCTGCGTGCCCTTTGGCGGGGTGAAGCAATCAGGCTATGGCAGGCTGGGCGGCGAGGCGGGGCTGCACGAGTTCCTGCGCATCAAGAACACCTATATCAACCTCAATCCCCCCGCCCCGCAGGCAGGCGCATGATGGCGCTGCTCGATCCGAGGGAGAGGACGGATCGTGGCATCGCCACGGCGGCCGGGGTGCTGGGCGCGGCCCTGCCGGAGGCGGGCACGCCCTATGAGGCGAGCTGGCGCGACTTCGTTTATGCGGAGGTGTGGACGCGGCCGCAGCTCGACCATCGCGCCCGCTATCTGATCTCGCTGGCGGGATCGTGCAATACGGGCGCGGCGGGCGTCGCCGCGGGCTATGCGCGCGGCGCCCTGAAATCGGGCGCGCTGACGCTGGCGGAACTGCGCGAGGGCGCGCTCCATGCCGCCGTCTATTGCGGGTGGAGCGCCGGGCAGCGCTGGGACGAGGCGGTCACCGCCGCCGCGACGGAACTGGGCCTGCCCGCCGCCGGCTTCCCGCCCCTCCGCGCCGAGCCCTGGGAGCATGATGCGCGCATGGCGGAAGGCGCGAGGAATTTCGCCGACGTGATGACATTCGGCGGGCCGCCGCCAAAGACCGCCTATTTCGAGGCGGGCATAAACGGCTTCGTCTTCGGCGAGATGTGGCGCCGCCCCGGCCTGGACGAGCGGTCGCGCCGGTGGATCACGGTCGTGGGCGTGTGCGACAGCTCCTCCTACACGCCGATCCACAGCCATATCTATGCCGCGATGAAGAGCGGCAACGCGACGCAGGCGGAGATGTTCGAGTTCGTCCTGCACTATGCCGTCCATGCGGGCTGGCCCAAGGCGTCCGTGGCGCAGGGCGCGGTCATCGAGCAGGGCGGCAATGTCGCGGAAGGCAAGCCCTTTTCCGTCAAGGGGCAATAGTTCAGGCCAATATTCAGGCCCGTAGTTCAGGAGAGAATGATCGCCATGACCCCCTCCGACATGAGCGGCAAGGCCGCGCTGGTGACGGGCGCCGCATCCGGCCTTGGCCGGGGCGCGGCGCTGGCGCTGGCTCACGCGGGCGCGGACGTCGCCATAGTGGACGTGAATGCCGACGGACTGGCGGAGACGGCGCGGGAGATCGCCGCGCTGGGCCGCCGTGCCGTCGTGCATGCCGCCAATCTCGCCGAGCGGGAGAATTGCGGGGCCGCCGTGCGCGCGGCCGTCGACGCCTTCGGCCGGCTGGACGCGCTGTGCAACGTGGCGGGCCTCATCAAGTTCGCGCACACGCACGCCATGCCGTGGGAGGATTATGCGCTGACCATCGCGGTCAACCTCAACGCGCCCTTCTACCTGAGCCAGGCCGCCATCCCGCATCTGCTGGAGGCGGACGGCGCCATCGTCAACGTCACCTCCTCCGCCGCCTTCATCGGGGAGGCCTATGCCGCCGCCTATTGCGCGAGCAAGGCGGGCCTGACGCAGATGACCAAGGCGCTGGCGATGGAATATATGCACAAGCCGCTGCGCGTGAACGCCGTGGCGCCGGGCGGCATGATGACCGGCATCGCTGCCAACATGACCTTCCCGGCCGATCTCGACCGGTCGCTGATCGCGCGCTTTTCCGGCCTGCGCGGGCTGGTCGAGGTGGACGATGTGGCGGGCGTCATCGCCTTCCTCGCCTCCCCGGCGGCGCGGGGCTTCCATGGCGCGACCGTCACCATGGATCGCGGCATCACGGCGGGCTGACGGAGGGGCGGCATGAAGATCGGTTTCATCGGCCTCGGCAGCCAGGGCGGCCCGATGGCGGGCAGGCTCATCGAGGCGGGGCATGAGGTGGTGCTGTGGGCGCGCCGCGCGGAGAGCCTCGAACCCTATAAGGGCACGGACGCGACCGTCGCGCCCGACGTCGCGGCGCTGGGCGCGCAATGCGGCATGGTCGGCATCTGCGTGGTGGACGATGCGGGGGTGGAGGCGGTCTGCGCCGATCTGATCCCCGCCATGGCGCCGGGCGGCATCCTCCTCATCCATTCGACCGTCAACCCCGCCACCTGCATCGCGCTCGCCGCAAAGGCGAAGGCGGCGGGCCTCTCCCTCGTGGACGCGCCGGTCAGCGGCGGCGGTCCCGGCGCGGCGGCGGGCACGCTGACCGTGATGCTGGGCGGCGATGCGGCGGATGTGGAGCGGGTGAAGCCGTTCCTCGCGGCCTTTGCGGGCCTGATCGTCCATCTCGGCCCGGTGGGCGCGGCGCAGAATGCCAAGCTCATCAACAACACGCTGATGGCCGCGCATATGGGCCTTGCCCATCAGGCGCTGCTGGCCGCCGACCGCATCGGCATCGACCGGGCGGCGCTCGGCGAGCTGGTGAAGGCGAGCAGCGGCCGCAGCTTCGGCTTCGAGGTCTGCGCGCGCCTGCGTACGCCCGCCGCCTTCGAGCATGGCGGGCGGATGCTGGCCAAGGATGTCCGCCTGCTGGGCGAGGTGATGGGCGACGACCCCGCCTATGCCGTGCTGCGCGGCGTCGCCCAGCCCTTTCTCGACCAGACCCATGGCTGATCCCCAGCCCCTTTCCAGGAGCCTTTCATGACCTTCTCCCTCGATCAGTTCCGCCTGGACGGCAAGGTGGCCATCGTCACCGGCGCGGGCGGGCGCGGCAACAGCATCGGCGGCGCCTATGCCAAGGGACTGGCCGCAGCGGGCGCATCCGTCGTGGTGGCGGATCTCAACGAGGCGGGGGCGAAGGCGGTGGCCGACGAGATCGTCGCGGCGGGCGGCCAAGCCGTCGGCGTGGGCGTCGACGTGGCGAGCGAGCCGTCCACCCTCGCGCTCGGCGCGGCGGCGAAGGAGGCGTTCGGCGGCATCGACATCCTCGTCAACAATGCCGCGCTGATGGTCGACATCAGCTACGACAATTTCGAGACGGTCTCGCTCGACGCCTGGCACAAGGCGTTCGCGGTCAATCTGGAGGGCGCGCTGCTCTGCGCCCGCGCCGTCATCCCCTCCATGCGGGAGCGGGGCGGCGGGCGCATCGTCAACCAGACGAGCGGCGGCGCCTTCCCGGCCAGCGGCCTCTACGGCATCACCAAGCTGGCGCTGGTCGGCCTCACCACCAGCCTCGCCAAGCAGTTCGGCAAGGACGGCATCACGGTGAACGCCATCGCGCCGGGCAATGTGACGTCGGACGCGGGCAAGATGCTGGTGCCGGACGATTCGCCCTTCATCAAGTTCCTGGAGATGACCGTCGCCAGCCGCCCGCGCGGCGCGCCGGACGAGCTGGTGGGCACGCTGCTGCTCCTGTGTTCCGGGGCGGGCGCGTGGATCACCGGGCAGACCGTCCATGTGGACGGCGGCTGGGTCCTGCGTCCCTAGGCCGAATAGCGACACAGCCTGACGCCTCCCTTTTTGTGGAATAGTGTAAACCCGCCATAGGGGGCGCGCCGGGCGGGCGCGGCTGTGGCATAAGCGTCCCAAGGCGGCATGACGCCGCAGGGGAAGATGCCATGCTATCCGTTTCCGTCCGTTGCGCCGCGCTGGCCCTGCTGCTGTCCGCCGGCGCCAGCCCCGCGCAATTGCCCGACCTGTCCGGCATTCTGGGCGGCGGCCAGAGCGGGGAACGGGGCGGAGGATCGGGCGGCGGTCAGGGCTTGGGGGGCGGCCTGCTGGGCGGCGGCCTGCCCGATATCGGCACGGTGGGCGCGGGCAATGCCGCGGGCGTGCTGGGCTTCTGCCTCAAGAACAAGTTCCTCGGCGCCAATGGCGCAGCCTCCGTCCTCGGCCAGCTGACCGGCAAGCCGGGGGTGAAGACCTCGCCCGGCTATGCGGCGGGACAGAAGGGCCTGCTCCAGGGCAATGGATCGAGCCTGTCGCTGGGCGGCCTGAAATCGCAGGTGACGACGAAGGTCTGCGACCTGGTGCTGCGGCAGGCGCGATCCTTCCTGTAGGACGGATCGACCAGGGCGAATCGACAGGCGTTCAGCGGTCGACCGGCAGGATGGTCTCCACCTCGATCAGGCCATCCGCGACATAGGTGCCGGTGATGCGCACGCGCTTCTCGACATGATCGACAGGGGTGCGCGGCAGGTCGAGACGCACCTGGCCGCCCCCGTCCCGGCGCAGCGCGAAGCCGCCGCCCTCGCGCACGAGCAGGCCCTTTTCGACGACCGGCGGACGGTTGGGCGGCGGACGGAGGGGGGAGGGATGGCCGGGCATGGGGGCACCCTATCCCGTCCCTCGCCCGGAGGAAATGGCCATGGCGGCTTGCCTTTCGCCCTCCGCTTCCATATCTGCAAATGACTCGCAACAAGGAGGCCATCGGCCCCATGCCCTTCCCCGCCGAGTCTCCGCTCTCCCCTCCCGGTCCGGGCGAAGCCGATACGGCCGCGCCCGGCCACGCCCCCCTTTCCGCTCCGGTCACCCTTCCCGCCCCGGTCCCCCTTCCCGCCAAGCCCCGCCCGGCGTCGGTCCTCGGCCATCTCGGCCGGACGGCGTGGACCGTGCTGGGACTGGTCTTCGTCGCGCTGGGCATCATCGGCGCGCTGCTGCCGCTGATGCCCACCACCATCTTCCTCATCCTGGCGGCGGGCTGCTTCGCGCGCTCCTCCCCCCGGCTGGAGGCATGGCTGCTGGGCCATCCGCGCTTCGGCCCGACGCTCGTCGCATGGCGGGCGGAGGGGGCCATCGGGCCGCGGGCCAAGGCCATGGCCTGCGGCGGCATCGCGCTGGGCACCCTCCTGTTCTTCTGGGGCGCGCATCCCCGTCCTCTCCCGGCCATCATCGTCTGCGCCGCCATGGCGGGCTGCGCGCTCTATATCCTCACCCGCCCGCTGCCCCGCGCGCCGCTCGATTGACGCCCCGGCGGGCGGCGATTATCAGCCCTTGCCAAGCGACAGGTTCCCCGCGAGGGGATTGAAAGGGAATGGGGTGCGAAGCCCCGGCTGCCCCTGCAACTGTGCGCGGCGAGCCATAGCGTCCTGTGCCATTGGGGACCCGTTCCCCGAGAAGGCGGCGCGAAGGGGCGTTGACCCGCAAGCCAGGAGACCTGCCCGTCGCCGTCGTCCTTTCGCGCGGACAGGGTGTGCCGGGCGGACGGGGGTGAACCCGCGCGGCGACACCATGGGGCCCGTCCCCCGAATGCGAGTGCCTGTCCGATGCCCAGCGTCCCCCGTCGTCCCGCATGAACGCGCCCCCTTCCCCTCCGGTTTCAGCCCCGGCCCCCCTCCCGGTCTATGCCGACGCCGGGGCCTTCGCCGATGCCCTCGCCCACCTGCCCGGTCCCGACCCAGCCGCCATCGCCGCCGCCGCCGCGCGGCAGGGAGCGCTGACCAAGCCGCCCGGATCGCTGGGCCGGCTGGAGGATATCGCCCTCTTCCTGGCGGGCTGGCAGGGGCGCGAGCGGCCCGTGCTGGAACGCGGCCGCGCGGCGATCTTCGCGGGCAATCA
>JASGGS010000091.1:0-15666 GCA_047602685.1 Sphingobium sp. | reverse complement strand
GTCGAGCGCCGCCGCATGGGCCTGCCGGTCCATTTGGGTCGCGAAGCCAGTGATCTTTGCCTCCGGACCGATGATCGCGGCCAGCGCCTCCCACTCCGCATCGCTGCCCACCGCGATGGATATCCAGCGATCCTCTCCCGCCGCCGGGTAGACGCCGTGCGGCGCCATCAGCGGGTGGGCATTGCCGGTGCGGTGCGGCGCCTGCCCCGCCGCCGCCATCAGCAGCGCCTCGCCGAGCAGGGAGGAGGCGACCTCGCGCGCGGACACGTCGACAAGGCTGCCCTTGCCTGTCGTCCGCCGCCGCTGGAGCGCGGCCATGACCGCGACGGCGCCGTTCATGCCGACGGTGTGATCCATGACATGCCGCATCTCGACCGGCGGTCCGTCGGCATAGCCGCTCATCTCGCCCAGCCCGCCCCAGGCCCCGAACAGCGGGGCATAGCCCGCGAAATGGGAATCCGGCCCGGTCTGCCCGGAGGAGGAGATGCACAGCATGATGATGTCCGGCCGGATCGCCGATAGCGCGTCATAGCCAAGGCCCAGCCGCCCGATCACGCCGGGGCGAAAGCTCTCCGCCGCCACGTCCGATATGGCGACCAGCCGCTTGGCCAGTTCCACGCCCGCCTTCTTCTTGAGGTTGATGCGCACCGACAGCTTGTTCGACGCCACCTGGTCGAAGGTCGCCGGTCCCATGCGGCCATAGACCGGATGCGGCTTGCGAAAGGCGTCCGGCCGCATCGCGCTCTCCACCTTGATGACCTCCGCGCCGAGCTGGCCGAGGAGATGGGTGCAGAAGGGGCCGGCATTGTGGACGGTGAAGTCGGCGATGCGGATGCCGCTCAGGGGTCTGGTCATGGTCAGGCCTCCACCCTGGTACGGTGATATTCGCCCAGCGCGGGCGGTCCGGCCCGCAGGCGCAGCGGCGCGCCGTCGAAATGGAAGGGGGACACCAGCATGGGGAGTTCGCCCGCGCCCTCCACCCCCACCGGCTGGAACAGGCCGCGCACCCCCTCATGCGGATCGCGCACCACTTCGGCCGGGGTGTAATATTTGGCGAGCGGCACGGACAAAGCCTGCCCGTCGCGCACGATATCCTCCACCTTGCGCCCGCTGGCCCACAGGCGGATATGCCGGTTGATCTCCGGCCCCCTGCGGCTGCGCTCCAGCGAATCCGCCAGCGCGGGGTCGAGCGCCCATTCCGGCTCGCCCAGCAGCTTGACCAGGCCCTCCCATTGCCGCTGCTCCAGCGTCAGCAGCTCGACATAGCCGTCCGCGCAGGGGATCACCCCGCCATAGCGGAACGAGCGCTCGACGCGATGCTCGACGGAGCCGTCGCCGAGGCGCTGTATGGCAAAGGCGCCCACCGCCAGCGTCGCGTCCTGGCTGGAGATGTCGACATATTGGCCGCCCAGTTCCGGCCGCGCCCAGAGCGCGGACAGCGCGCCCAGCGCCGCGGCGATGCCGCCCTGGAGGCTCGCGAAATGGCCATATATCTTGACCGGCGACCGGTCCGGGAAAAGCTCGCAGGACAGGCCGTTGGGGAGCAGATAGCCCTCGCCGCCGGCATGCTGGATGGTGATGTCGGCGCCCTTCCACTTCGCCTTGGGACCGCTCGCGCCGAAGGGCAGGACGGAGACGTGGATGAGGTCGGGATGCCGCGCGGCGATGGCTGCCTCGGTCAGGCCCGGCGCCTCCCGCGCGTCCAGCGGGCTGTCGTCGATGAGGATGTCCGCCTCGCTCAGCAGCGCGGCCAACGTCCCGCGCCCCGCCGCCGTGTCGAGGTCCGCGACCAGGCTGTGCGCGCCCGCCGCCAGATAGGCGAACAGGGCGCTCACCCCTTCGGTCAGGAAGGGCGGCTCGCGGCGCAGGGCCGAACCCGTGGGCGGCTCGACCAGGATGGTCTCGGCCCCCATGGTGCCCAGCAGCCGCCCGGCATAGGCGGCCGCCACGCCGGAGGCGTGGACGACCACCCGGAGGCCGGTCAGGGGCGCGTCGGAGCCATGCCGCGTCATCGGGCCGCCAGCCGGGGTCAGCGGACGACGGGCAGTTCGAGGTCGAGGTTCGCGCCGTCGACAAAGGCCCGGATGTTCGGGTCGAGCGACGGCAGGACCACCGTGGCGAGGCCCGGCGTGGTCAGTTCGCCGCGCTGGTTCTCGCCCTTGATCTCGATGTCGACAAGGGCGTGGCCGTCCTTGATATATTTGCGCGTCACGGTGCCGCGCGCCCAGGTGCAGTCGCCCATCGTGTTGAAGCGGCTCATGCGGGTCCTGATGCGCTTCAGGAAGCCCGCATCGCCCATCCAGTTGGTGATCAGGCTGGCCATCCAGGCCGAACGCTGCGGGCCATAGTCGTACACGCCCGGCACGCCCACTTCCTTGGCCGTCGATTCGCGGTGATGGCCGATGCCGGTATATTCGATGCCGCCGCCCGCTTCCGGGTTGCGGAAGAAATGGCCGGGATGCTTGACGGCATTCTTGAAGATCACGCCATGGGTATGGCCGCGCCCGCAGCCGACGAGGAAGCCCATCGTGTCCATCAGCGACAGGGGCCCGCGCACGATCTCCGGCAGGGTCTCGCCCTCCTGCACCTCTTCCCAATAGCGGACGGTGCCGCCCCGGATATTCTTCTCCTCGTCGAGGATGGCGGCGTCGATCCGCTCGAATTCCTCCGCCGTATATTCATGCGTCTTGATGTCGCTATATTTGCCGGCCTCGCGCGCGGCCTTGCGCTCGTGGCGGGTGCAGGTGCCGAGCGCGCGGGAGACGAGCTCGCCGCGCTGGTTGAAATAGCTGGCCTCCACATATTGCAGGACGAGCGTGCCGGAGAACTGGCTCTCCTTCACCTCGACGCCGACCACGCGCTCTATGGCGGTGAGGCGGTCGCCCGGACGGATGTGGCGGAAAATCTCCCAGTCATTGCCCGCATAGAAGCCATGGACGCCCGGCAGGCCCCAGCGGGTACGGCCGACCCAGCCGAAGGCCATGGGGAAATTGGGATGGGCGAGCAGCGAGCCATGGCGCGACAGGCGGCCATGCTCCAGGTCGCGATAGAGCGGGTTGAGGTCGCCGATGCCGTTGCAGAAATTGCGGATCGTGTCCTCGGTCGCATCCTGCAGATAGGGGCCTTCGGGGCGAAGCTGCATGCCGATCATGTTCTCGGCCGCCTTGATCGCCTCCGGCGTGATCTTTCCTTCCGCCGGGCGATTGCCGACATCCGCTTCAAGGACCGTGCTCATGGATTTTCAGCTCCTGTTGCGGGCGCGACTCCCCGCGCACCGTTCTCGTTCGATTGTTGTGTCATGCATAATGCATTATTTTTGAGATGGTCAAGCGGGGTCAGGCTTGGCGCCCGCAATTTGAGACCGGCGTTGGGCAGGGCACGCGGACATGCGCCATTCTTATGCCGGCGGAGGCCAGCATCGCAGGAGGATGAGCGCTGGACCAAGCCTGAAAACCGTTATTTTCAAGGTTTTTCAGGCTTGGAGCGGGCACGCTGCTTCAAAAGGGCGTCGCGCCCCGCGGGATCACCCGGCCCAATCATAGTCCTTGCTGCTGACGATCCGCGCATAACGGCCAAGGCATGCAATGGCGTCGCGATGCTCTTCCGGCGTCACGCCCGCGCAGCAATCTTCCAGGATAATGCATTCATAATCCCTGTCATGCCCATCCCGTGCGCCTGAGTGGACGACGCCATTGGTCGATACGCCCGACAGGACCAGCCGCTCGATCCCATTGGCGCGCAGGATCGGTTCGAGGGAGGTGCCGTAAAAAGGGCTGACGCGATGCTTCCTGATATCGAAATCGCCCTCCTGGGGCGCGAGGCTTGCATGGACCTCCGTCCCCCAGCTTCCGAACTGGAAGATGCCGTTCTTGCGCGCGCCGGAGAATATGGGGGAGGCCGCCGGGGCCTCGCGATAATCGGGGGAGAAGCCGACGCGGACATAGCCGATCCCGATGCCCGCCGCCCGTGCGGCGGCGATCGCGGCGGCCGTATTCTCCAGCACGCCGCGTTCCTTCACCTGCACGCCATAGCTGGCCTTGCTGAACCCGTTCTCGTCGACGAGATCGTTCATCATGTCCATGACCAGGAATAGGGACTTCGGCATCGGGGCACCTCTCTATTTGGGGATTCAACTTTCGATGGGTAATCCGGCTGCCGCATTCGCCTGCATGGCGCGCTGCAACTCGATCCAGCCCGATTCGATGTGACGGCGCGTCGCCAGCATGGCCGCCGCCGCGTCGGAGGCGATGAAGGCTTGGAGCAGTTCATCATGCTCCTCCGCCGCGCGGCCCACGCGCCCGCCGATCTTGTTGATGAGGTCGAAGGGGTAGCGTGCCCAGAGGATCTGCACGAAATGCAGCGTCTGCGGCATTTTCGCGATCTCGAACATGCGGTGGTGGAAACGGTAATTGGCGGCCCGCGCCACCTCATTCTCGCCCGCCGCATTGGCCCGCGCGAATTCGGCGGCGAGTTCGTGCAGTTCCCCGATCTCCGCCGATCCCGCCTGCTCCACGGCCCCTTTGACAAGCTGCGTCTCCAGGAGGATGCGCAGGGACAGCATCTCGTTGGTCGCGGTGATGTCGAACGGCGCCACGGTCGCCCCGCGATAGCTGTCGCCGATCACATAGCCCTCCGCCGCGAGCAGCTTCAGCGCCTCGCGCACCGGGGTTATGCTGGTCTGGAGCATCGTGGCGATCTCCTGCTGCTTCAGCCGCGTGCCGCGCGGGAAGCGCCCCGCGATAATGCCTTCGCGCAGATAATCCGCGACCTGCTCTTCCTTGGTCCGAAACCGCATATGACCCTGCTACCCCTGTCTGGATGTTGCATGATGCATATGCGCTGCACGGGCCGGGGAAAAGGTCTCAGGCGCCGGTCGGAACGGGCGGCGTCCTGTCGCGGACGGGCGCCCAGGCGAAATCGCCGGGGGCATGGCTTCTGGCCGCGCCCTCTTCGACAAGGGCGGCCGCCTCCGCCGCGTCATAGCCCAGTTCGGCCAGCAGTTCCGCCGTATGCTCGCCGATTTCCGGCGGCGGCAGATTGGGCGCGACCGCCCGCGATCCGGGGAATTCGGGCACCTCGAAACTGAGGCCGCGAAAGTCGAGATCGCGCAGCTTGCCCGGCTGCCGGGCCTGCGGCGCATCCAGCACGCGCTCCAGCGGCAGTACCTCGTTGAAGCCGAGCCCCGCCGCGCGCAGCCGCGCCTCCGCCTCCTCATAGTCGTAGTGGGCGACGGCGGTCCGCACCGCCGCCTCCACCGTCTCGCGCGCCTTTTTCCGGTCGCGCAGCTTCGCATAGGCCGGGTCGCCATCCTCCGGCATGTCCAGCGCGCGGGTCAGCTTCGCCCAATGCGCATCGGTCAGGATGAGGAGGTAGATCCAGCGCGCGTCGCGCGTCAGATAGGCGCCGTAGCCGGGCATGGAGAACTCGCCCCCGCCCTCCTTCTCCAGCCGCCCGAGCAACTGCGTCTTGAGCTGCATGCCCGCCAGGTCGCGTGCGGCGAGGTGCAGGCCCGTCTCGTACAGGCCGATCTCGATGCGCCGCTCCTCTGCGGTCGCGGCCGGGTTCAGCAGGGTGGAAAGGATGCGGATCACGGCATAGGTGCCCGCGAACTGGTCGTGGTAGCTAGGGCCGAAGCGGGTCGGGCGGCCATCGATGCGATGATCGTCCATCGCCCCTGTCGCGGCCTCCGCGATGGGATTGGTCATCAGGTCGTCCGCCTGCGGGCCATGGGCATAGCCCTTGACATGGACATGGATGATGCCCGGATTGACCGCCTGGCAATCCTCCGCCGTCACGCCCAGCTTGCGCGCGGCGGAGGGGGCGAGATTGTGGATCGCCACGTCGGCCGTGGCGGCCAGCCTGCGGAATATGTCCTTGCCGCCCGCGGTCGTCAGGTCGAGGCAGATCGCCTTTTTCGAATGGCTGTAGGCGATGATCGTGCCGGACGGGCCGCCGCGCACCAGGGCCCGCGTCGTGTCGCCCGCCGGCGGCTCGATCTTGATGACCTCCGCGCCGAGCTGGGACAGGATATGCGTCGCGAAGGACGCGGCGATCATCGTGCCGAGTTCGATCACGCGGCGGCCGCTGAGGGGACCGGTCTGGGGCTGCTGGGTCATGGGACTCATGGGCTGGTGTGGATAATGCATTATATATAATGAGGACGCCGCCGCAATGCCGTTCTGGCAGGTGGGCGGGTTTTCGTCGTTCGCAGGCATATTATGCCGTCGCCCCGGCTCAGGGCCGTGGCGACGGATATGTCCGCGAGCCATCCGGAGATTGACCTCGCCGCCGGCTCGTCCCATGCCCGCACGCATGACGAGCCTGCATGACACCATCGACCTGCTTGCCCGCGACGGCGAGGATTTCCTGATCGACGCGCCGGAGGAATGGGCGCAGGGGCGCACCCTGTTCGGCGGCATGACGGCGGCGCTGAGCCTCGGCGCGATCACCCGCGCGCTGGGCGATCTCGGGCCGCTGCGCTCGGCGCAGTTCAGCTTCATCGGCCCGGCTTCGGGCGCGCTGCGCTTCCGGCCCGAGTTGCTGCGCCGGGGGCGCGCCTCTGCCGTGGTCGGTGTGGATTGCCGCAATGAGGAGGGGCTGGCCGCCCGCTCCACCTTCTTCTTCGGCACGGCGCGCGACAGCCTGGTGTCCCACGACTATATGCGCCGCCTCGATGTGCCGCCGCCGGAGCGATGCGAAGCCTTTTCCCGTTCGTCAAAGGCGCTGACGGGTTTCCTCGGACGCTACGAGATGCGCCTTGCCGCGGGCAGCCGCGTGCTCCAGCCGGGCAACAAGCCGGAATTCGCGGTCTGGGCGCGGCTGCGTGACGGGGAGGGGGGCGATCCGGTCGCCGCGCTGCTCGCCTTCGCCGACTGCCTGCCTGCCGCCGCCTGGGTCGATTTCCCCCGGCCCGGACCGATCAGCACGATGAGCTGGACAGCCGATCTCCGCCAGCCTTTGGCCCTCACGGGCGGCTGGCACCTCATCTGGTCGTCGAGCGAGGTGGCGCGGGACGGCTATTCGCTCCAGGATATGCGCGTGTTCAGCGCGGAGGGCGAACCGCTGCTCGCCGCGCGGCAGGTGGTCGCGCTTTTCGTCTAGGACATATTTGGTCAGGCGGCACCGGCCCCCACCCCCACCCGGCCTCCCGACAATGTACCCTGGTGGGAGGCCGGGTGGGGGCCGGTGCCGCTGCCACGCCAAAGAACATCAGGCGACATAGATCCGTTCGAGCAGCCATGCGAGGCCCTCGTCGGCGGAGGGAAAGATGCGCAGATAGGGTTGCGTCATGATCCGCTTCACCTGCAGCCGCGTGATCGCGCTCGGCGTGATGATGGCGATCCGCCGCGCCTTGGGGAAATCGCGGAACTCCTCGCGAAAGATGGGCAGCGCCTCCTTGGGCTGCGTCGCGCTTTCGCTCATGTCCATGCGCAGCAGATAGCCGGGCTTGAATCCCTCCTCCTCGAACCGCGCCAGCAGGCCCCGCGCATAGCTGCGCACCTCATCCGGCGAAAAGGACCCTTGCCAGGCAATATCAAGCAGGTTGATGTCGTGGCGGAAGGTATAGTTATACATGGCGACCTCCACTTGGTTCTAGCCGCCCAGAGGTTTCCGAAGCCCTAATGCGCCATGCCGTTCATCGCATGATGTTCAATATACAGAACATCATGCGTAAATGTTGAATGGCGGATTGCAAAAGCCGAGAATCCTGCCAAAGGCTCTGGGGCCTATCCACCAGAACAACAGGTAAGATGCCGGGGCCTATGATGGATCAGTTTCGTGAGAGGAATTCGGCCGCGGGGCGGTCCATCGGGCCTGTCGGACAGGGGCGGGGCGGCCGATGAGCGCTCCCGTCCTTGGCACGGCCGTCAATCTGGACAGTCCGGAAGCCCGCGCGCGCGACGCACATAACCGGGCGCTGGCGGAGCAGCTTCGCGACCGCGTGGCGCGGGCGGCGCTGGGTGGCCCCGAAAAATCGCGGGAGCGCCACGCCGCGCGCGGCAAGCTGCTGCCCCGCGACCGCGTGGAGCGCCTGCTCGATCCCGGCTCCCCCTTCCTGGAGATCGGCCAGCTCGCGGCCTTCGGCGAATATGGCGAGGACATAGCGGGCGCGGGCGTGATCGCGGGGATCGGCCGCGTCTCCGGGCGGCAGGCGATGATCGTCTGCAACGACGCAACGGTGAAGGGCGGCACCTATTATCCGCTGACCGTGAAGAAGCATCTGCGCGCGCAGGAGATTGCGGAGGCCAACCATCTGCCTTGCATCTACCTGGTCGATTCGGGCGGCGCGAACCTGCCCCATCAGGCGGAGGTGTTCCCCGACCGCGACCATTTCGGCCGCATCTTCTTCAACCAGGCGAACATGTCCGCCAAGGGCATCGCGCAGGTCTCCTGCGTCATGGGCAGCTGCACGGCGGGCGGCGCCTATGTGCCCGCCATGTCGGACGAGACGGTGATCGTGAAGGAGCAGGGCACCATCTTCCTCGCCGGTCCGCCGCTGGTGCAGGCGGCGACGGGCGAGGTCATCAGCGCGGAGGATCTGGGCGGCGGCGACCTGCACAGCCGCAAGTCCGGCGTGACGGACCATCTGGCCGACAATGACGAGCATGCGCTGACCATCGTGCGCGACATTATGAGCCATCTCGGCCCCGTTCACGACAACCGCCTGCCGCTCCAGCCGCCGCGCCCGCCCCGATATGATCCGCGGGAACTTTACTCCATCATCCCGGAGGATGTCCGCGCGCCCTATGACGTGCATGAGGTGATCGCGCGCATCGTCGATGCCTCGGAATTCCAGGAGTTCAAGGCGCTTTACGGCACCACGCTCGTCTGCGGCTTCGCCCATATCTGGGGCCAGCCGGTCGCGATCCTCGCCAATAACGGCGTGCTGTTCTCGGAAAGCGCGCAGAAGGGCGCGCATTTCATCGAACTGGCCTGCCAGCGGAAGATCCCGCTCCTTTTCCTCCAGAATATTTCCGGCTTCATGGTCGGCGGCAAATATGAGGCGGAGGGGATCGCCAAGCACGGCGCCAAGCTGGTGACGGCGGTCGCGACGGCCACCGTGCCGAAGCTGACGGTGCTGATCGGCGGCAGCTTCGGCGCGGGCAATTACGGCATGTGCGGCCGCGCCTATGCGCCCCGCTTTCTCTTCACCTGGCCCAATGCGCGGATCAGCGTCATGGGAGGGGAGCAGGCCGCCTCCGTCCTTGCCACCGTCCACCGCGACGCGGCCCGATGGACGCCGGAGGAGGCGGAGGCGTTCAAGGCGCCCGTGCGGCAGAAATATGAGGATGAGGGCAATCCCTATTACGCCACCGCGCGCCTATGGGACGACGGCATCATCGATCCCGCCCAGACTCGCGACGTCCTCGGCCTCGCGCTCGCCGCATCGCTGGAGGCGCCGATCCCGGACCGCCCGCAATTCGGCGTGTTCCGGATGTGAGGATGCGCTTCAGCCGTCCTTCCTCCCGTCATGCTGAACTTGTTTCAGCATCCATCCCGCCCCGCGCGTGGCAGTCCCAGGCCGGGCGCGAGATCGACCCATTGCGGGTTTTCGCTCTCGATCAGGTTGATCTTCCACTGACGGTGCCAGCGTTTCAGCTGCTTCTCGCGCAGGATCGCCGGTTCCATCTGCCCGAACATCTCGAAGCGGACGAGGAGGTGGACGTCGTAGCGGCTGGTGAAACCCGGCACGCTGTTCGTCCTGTGCTGGTAAAGGCGCCGGATAAGGTCGGAGGTCACACCGATATACAGCGTGCCATAAGGCCGGCTCGCAAGGATATAGACGCACGGTTGCTTGTCCGCCATGCATCCCAGCCTGCCGGACAATGGATGCTGAAACAAGTTCAGCATGACGGCCGGGCGGAGATGAGGCCATGACCTTCCTCGCCTATATCCTCGCCGCGCTGGCGGAAATCGCGGGCTGCTTCGCCTTCTGGTCGTGGCTGCGCCTCGGCAAGCCCGTCTGGCTGCTTGTTCCCGGCCTGGTCAGCCTCGCGCTCTTCGCCTGGCTCCTCACGCTGGTCGACACCGGCCATGCGGGCCGCGCCTATGCCGCCTATGGCGGCGTCTACATCATCTCGGCCATCCTCTGGGGCTGGGCCGTCGAGGGGCAGTTCCCGGATCGCTGGGACCTGATCGGCGGCGCGCTGTGCCTCATGGGGGCGGTCATCATCTTCGGTGCCCCAAGGGGAAGTGCTGCATGATCCAATCCCTCCTCATCGCCAATCGCGGCGAGATCGCCTGCCGCGTCATCCGCACGGCGCGCCGCCTCGGCATCCGCACCGTGGCCGTTTATTCGGACGCGGACGCGCAGGCCCTGCATGTGCGGCAAGCGGACGAGGCCGTTCATATCGGCCCCGGCCCGACCCGCGAATCCTATCTGGTGGGCGAGAAGATCCTCGCCGCGGCGAAGGCGACCGGCGCGCAGGCCATCCATCCCGGCTATGGCTTCCTCTCGGAAAATGCGGCGTTCGCGCAGGCCGTGATCGACGCCGGGCTGGTCTGGGTCGGTCCCGACCCGTCCAGCATCACCGCCATGGGCCTCAAGGACGCGGCCAAGAAATTGATGGCCGATGCGGGCGTGCCCGTCACCCCCGGCTATATGGGCGAGGATCAGGACCCCGCCTTCCTCGCGGCGCAGGCGGACAAGATCGGCTATCCCGTCCTCATCAAGGCGGTCGCGGGCGGCGGCGGCAAGGGCATGCGCCTTGTCGAGAGCGGCGCCGACTTCACGGACGCGCTCGCCTCCTGCCAGCGGGAGGCGGCGGCCAGCTTCGGCAATGCCCATGTCCTCATCGAGAAATATATCCAGCGCCCCCGCCATATCGAGGTGCAGGTCTTCGGCGACCGCCACGGCAATGTCGTCCACCTGTTCGAACGCGACTGCTCCCTGCAACGCCGCCACCAGAAGGTGATCGAGGAGGCGCCCGCCCCCGGCATGGACGACGCCACGCGCGAGGCATTGTGCGCCGCCGCCGTGCGCGCGGCCCGCGCGGTGGACTATGTGGGCGCGGGCACGATCGAATTCATCGCGGACGGGTCCGAGGGGCTGCGCGCCGACCGCATCTGGTTCATGGAGATGAACACCCGGCTTCAGGTCGAGCATCCCGTGACGGAGGAGATCACCGGCGTCGATCTGGTCGAGTGGCAGTTGCGCGTGGCATCGGGCGAGCCATTGCCCAAGGCGCAGGACGCGCTTGCGATCGACGGCTGGGCGATGGAAGCGCGTCTCTATGCGGAAGACCCCGCCAAGGGGTTCCTGCCCAGCATCGGCCGCCTCGACCTCCTGCAATTCGGATCGGCGGAGGGGGGGCGCATCGATACCGGCGTCTATCAGGGCGCGGAGGTGTCGCCCTTCTACGACCCCATGATCGCAAAGGTCATCGCCCATGGCGCGACCCGCGACGAGGCGCGGCGGCGTCTTGGCGCCCAGCTTTCGGGCAGCGCGGTCTCGCCGGTGAAGACCAATGCCAGCTTCCTCGTGCAGGTGCTGGACCATCCCGCCTTTGTCGAGGGCGATGTGGATACGGGCCTGATCGGCCGCGACGGCGAGGAACTGGCGCGGCCCCCCGTGCCCTCCGCCGCCGCGCTCGGCAAGGCGGCCGGGGCGCTTGTCGCCGTGCCCGCCGGGATAGCGGGTTTCCGTCTCAACGCCGCGCCTCGGGCGACCGCGCGCTTCCTGCTGGACGGGGAACCGGTCGAGGTCGAGGTGACGGGCGGCAGCGACAGTGGCAGCGGCGGCGACGCGCCCGCCCGCTCCGCCCTCGTGACGGAGCAGGGCCAGGCATGGCTGCTGACCCCGTGGCGCCAGGATGCCGCGCATGGCGGCAGCGCGGGCGACGGCGTGATCCTCTCCCCCATGCCCGGCCGCATCATCGCGGTGGAGGTCGCGGCGGGCGACGCGGTGGCGAAGGGGCAGAAGCTCCTCACGCTCGAAGCCATGAAGATGGAGCATACGCTCACCGCGCCCTTTGACGGCATCGTGGCGGAACTCAATGCCACGGCCGGCGCGCAGGTGCAGGTCGAGGCGCTGCTGGCCCGGATCGAGGCGGCGGAGGCAGAGTAGCATCACGACCGTCATCCCGAACCTGTTTCAGGATGACGGCATGCCGGGAGGGAAGACATGGCAGGCAGGCATTTCGACGAATGGCGGGTGGGCGACAGGATCGCGCATGATATCCGCCGCACCGTGACGGAGACGGACAATCTCCTCTTCACCGTCATGACCCATAATACGCAGCCGCTGCATCTCGATGTCGAGGCGGCGAAGGCGAGCGAATTCGGACAGATACTCGTCAACGGAACTTTCACCTTCGCGCTGATGATCGGCCTCAGCATCACCGACACGACGCTCGGTACGCTGGTCGCCAATCTCGGCTATGACAAGCTGGTCCATCCCAGGCCCGTCGCCATCGGCGACACCCTGCGCGGCACGACGGAGGTGGTGGAGCTGAAGGAATCGAAGTCGCGCCCCAATGCGGGCATCGTCACCTTCGCCCATGAACTGCTGAACCAGCGGGACGAGGTGGTGTGCAAATGCCTGCGCATGGCGCTGATGAAGAAGCGGGACGCCGCCTGACCGGCACGGCGGGTCAGGATTTGTCGACGTTTACCAGGTCGACGATCTTGCCCGCCCGGTGCTGGATCGAATGGCGCAGCGACTTGCCTTCCATGCGGTAGAGAAGCGCGAGGCCGATCGCGCCCACGAGCCAGAGGGTGGTGCTCGCGGCCAGCGCGAAGCGAAAGCCCTTCACGGCGGTATCCGGCTGTTCCGAGGTCATGACCATCCCCCGACATCCTGCTCCGACAGGGCGCCAGATTAGGGCGCCGCACGCGTCGATGCCACGCCGATAGGACAGGCCGGGGCGATTCCGCGCCCTGCGGCGGACCATGGGCCACCGTCCGACATTCGGCCCACGCCGTCTCCGTGTCGGGCATGTCCGCGCCCAGCCCCTTCAAGCGGGCCGGATAATGGCCGAGGAGGTCGCGCCCATGCGCCGCCGCCGCCGTATCGCGCGCGGCGGCGAAGGCAGCGTCCGTGGGCGACCGGTCCTATCCCGCCTTTATCATCCCGAAGCCATAGAGCAGGTGGTCGAGCTGGCCGTCGGGCACCGGCGGGAAGATTTCCTGCGCGGCGCTGTCGCGGATCGCGCCGATCTCATCCGCGACATCCTCGACGCTCCATTGCGGGCGGTAGAGGCCCCGGCTCTCCGCGATATAGGCGCGCGCCATGCGGCCGCCCATCGCGACCAGCATCTCGCCCGAAACGGTGCTGCTCTCATGCGCCAGATAGGCGACGAGGGGGGCGACCATCTCCGGCTCCATGGGGGGGAACTGGCTGGTGTCGATGCCGTCCGACATGCGCGTCACGGCGGCGGGGATGATGACGTTGCTCGTCACATTGTCATGCTGCCCCTCTATGGCCGCCGTGTTGGACAGGCCCATCAGGCCCGCCTTGGACACGGCATAGTTCACATTGTCCGACTTGCCGTAGAGGCCGTTGATCGATCCGGTCAGGATGATGCGGCCATAGCCCGCCGCCTTCATCAGCGGGAACGCCTCCCGCACCACATGGAAGGCGCCGCGCAGATGGACGCCCAGCACCGCCTCGAAATCCTCATAGGACAGGGTGTCGAGCGATCCGCGCCGCACATTGCCCGCGCTGTGGATCAGTATGTCGATGCGGCCGAAGGCGTCGATGGCGTTCCGGACGATCGCCCTGCCGCCCTCCGGCGTCGCCACGCTGTCCGTATTGGCGACGGCCTCGCCGCCCGCCGCCCTGATCTCCGCCGCCAGCTCCTCGGCCGGGCCGCCGACGATGGAGTCGCCGTTCATGCTGAATCCCGGATCGTTGACGACGATCTTCGCCCCCCGCTCCGCCAGCAGCAGCGCATAGGCCCGCCCCAGCCCGCGCCCGCCGCCGGTGATGACGGCCACGCGATTGTCGAAACGAAGCTGGGACATGAAGGCACCTCTCGCTGGTCAACAGGTCTGTTGGTTTGCGGTCTTAGGGGGAGGAGCGGGGAAGGGCAATGGGGACCTCCCCGAAGCGCGGCCTGCCCCGAAGCGCGCTCCGCTATGTCGGCAAAGGGTTCGCGCGGAGGCGCAGAGGACGCATGGAGAGGGAAAGAGAAGGGAGCCATTTTTCCCGCCTCTGCGCCTCCGTGCGAACCGATGACGCGAATCCGGTTCCTGGAGCGGTTTTGCTTTGGTTGAGGCAAACCCGCCGAGGGATTCTTCGTTTTCCGCGATTTCCGAGCCGTCAGGTGAGTCCACCTGACTTGAAATCGCTCTAGGCCACCACGCCGCCCGCCCGCAGCGCCGCGATCCGCTCCGCGTCCAGTCCCAGCACATCGGCCAGTATCGCGTCGGTATGCTGGCCCAGCACCGGCGGCGCCTCCGGCACGGGCTGCGGCTCGTTCACATATCGGATCGGCCGGTTGACGATGGGGATGCGGCCCAGCACCGGATGCTCCGTCTCCACCACCATTTCCCGCGCGGCCGTCTGCGGCTGCGACAGCGCCTCGGTGATGCCGAGTATCGGGGCATGGGGCACCTGCGTCCGCGTGAAGATCTCCACCAGCGCCGCCACATCATGTTCCTGCGTGAAGGCGGAGATGATCGCATTCACCTCGCCGCGCGCGTTGCGGCGCTTCTCGATCATGTCGAAGCGCGGGTCGGCGGCCAGTTCCGGCCGCCCGATCGCCTCGCATATGCGCCCCCAGAAGCTGTTGGTGAGGCACGCCACGATGATCGACCCGTCCCGTGCCGGGAACAGGCCGTATGGCACCAGATTGGGATGCTGCGACCCCTGCGGCCGCGGGTCCTCGCCGGTGAAGAAGGCGAGCTGCGCCAGATAGCCCAGCATGTTCACCAGCCCGTCCATCAGGCTGATGTCGATCAGCTTGCCCCGGCCCGTCCGCTCCCGCTCGAACAGCGCGCCCAATATGCCGATAGGCCCGTTGATCCCGCCCACCAGATCGCCCAGCGGTATGCCCAGCTTGGTCGGCAGCATGCCCGGCTCGCCATTGACGGACAGCGCGCCCGACATGGCCTGCAGCACGATGTCGAAGCTCGGATTGTCCTTCAGCGGCCCGGTCATGCCATAGCCCGAAATCCCGCAATAGATGAGGCGCGGATTGATCGCCGACAGCGCCTCATAGCCGAGGCCCAGCCGGTCCATCACGCCCGGCCGGTAATTCTCGACGAGTATGTCGCATTTCGCCGCCAGGTCGCGGGCCAGCGCCACGCCCTCCGCGCTTTTGAGGTCGATGACGATGCTTTTCTTGCCGCGATTGACGCTGAGGAAATAATGGCTCTCCCCGTCGCGAAAGGGGGGGAAGCTGCGCGTCTCGTCGCCCGTGCCCGGCGGCTCGATCTTGATGATCTCCGCGCCCAGGTCGGCCAGCGCCAGCGACGCCGCCGGCCCTGCCAGCACGCGCGTGAAATCCAGTACCTTTATGCCCTGCAACGGGCCGCCCCAGCGGGGCGCATCACTCTCTTGAACAGGCATCGCGGTGCCCTTCTCGTTCAGGAAGGCCGTCATGCTGGACCTGTTTCAGGACCCATTCTTCCTCCTGCGCCCGGCGCCTGCGGAGGGATGGATGCTGAAACAGGTCCAGCGTGACGAAAGAAGGAGGGGACGGCGATCGGGTCCTGCCCGAT
>JASGGS010000010.1:0-40475 GCA_047602685.1 Sphingobium sp. | reverse complement strand
ATCCAGTAATATTGGCCGTCCGTGCGACGCACGCGATATTGGTGGGCATAGGGGCCGCCCCGCGCGATCGCCTCCTCTATCGCGGCGGCCAGCCCCGCCTTGTCCTCCGGATGGACCGTCTCGATCACCTGGTCCAGCGACAGCCCCTCGCGGCCCAGCGAGGGGTCGATGCCGAAGGAGGTCGCGAACTGCTCGTCTATGGTGAACCTGTCGGCATGCACGTCCCAGACCCAGGTGCCGATGATCGCGCCCGCCGCCAGCGCCAGCTGCACCCGCTCGCCATTGGCGCGGGCACGCGCCTCGCTCTCCTCGGCGGCGCGCTGCACCGCGCGCTGCTCCGTCACGTCCTGAACCACGCCCAGCAGCCGCACGGGCTCGCCCGCCGAATCGCGCTCCAGTTCCGCACGGCGGGAGACGATGCGGATCGCGCCGTCGCTCGGACGACGGATGCGATATTCGACGTCCATCTCCATGGCGCCCGATGCGCGCTTGGAGGCGTCCGACGGCTTGGCCTGGTCCTCCGGAACGATCAGCCGCTCGACCGCTTCCGGCGCCATGCCCTCCGCTTCCGCTATGCCGAAGATGCGGCAGAATTCCGGCGTGGGCTCCAGCCAGTTATCGGCGATGTTGATGGTGAAGACGCCGACATGGCCGGCCTCCTGCGCGCGGCGCAGCCGCTCCTCCGACCGGCGCAGCGCCTGCGACGCCTCATATTCCTCTGTGCGGTCGCGCAATACCTTCACATAGCCCGTCACAAGACCGGCCTCGTTGCGCACGGGCCGCATCTCGCCGCTCGCCCAGAAACGCTCGCCCGACTTGCGCTGGCGCCATCCCTCCGCCGATCCGCGCTCCTCGATCCGCGCAGCGTTCATCTCCCGCGCGAAAGCGACCAGGCCGTCGCCATCGGGAAAGAGGCGCGTCAGGTCCTGACCGGCCATCTCGTCGGCCTTCCATCCCAGCAACCGTTCCGCGCCGTGGTTCCACAGCGTCACATGACCGGCGGGATCAAGCGCGATGATGGCATAATCCGCTGCCGCGTCGATGATCTGCCGATAGAAATTCTCGCTGCCGCGAACGGCTCCAGATGGCATATCCACGCCCCAGTCCCCTTCAGCTGCGTTTGAACGCCCGGCGAAACGATCTGGTTGCACCGGCGGGCGTTGCGGAGCATTTCCCGGCTTCGGGAGTCCGGGTCGATGCGGCCGGCGGCACTATCGGCCGGCCGGCCGGCCTTGCGATCAGGGCGATCAGGCGGAACGGAGCATGTCCGGTCCGGCATCATTGCCCGCGGCCTGGCCAAGAGCCTCCACCGCGCGGCGCGCATAATGCGCGGCCATCGCGCGATGGACCAGTTCCGCCTCGGTGCCCTGGACACGGCGCGCCCGCTCGTCTTCCTGAGCAACACGCTTGCGAAAATATTCAAACTCCTGCACCGATGTTCCGCCTATTGTCATGCTGCACGCTAAACCGAGCTGCCGGGCCTTTGTTCCAGTCATCATCGCACCTTGTCCGCCAAGGCCATTGCACTTTCCGCCGCGCCGGGCGTTGGACGGGCATGTACCGCAGCATCTTCCTTCGTCGCGCCGCCTGCGCGGGCCTTTCCCGCGCGCTCCTGCCCGCGCTCCTGCCCGCGCTCCTGATGGCGGCCGCCCCGGTTCCGGCGCGGCCCTCCGCCGGGGACGCATCCGCCGAGGCGGTCGTGCAATGCGCGGGCGGCCGAAGCTTCTCCGTCCGCCTCGGCGCGGGGGACGCCGTGGTGCAGGTCGGCGGCCGCACCCTGCTCCTTGCCCGTCGGCCGTCCCCGAACATTCGCCATTATGGCTCGGCCGAGGCGGCCCTTGCGGTGGACGGCGATTTCGTCGCCTTCGTCATGGCGGACGCCCTGAATTTCGACGCATGCCGCCTGACGCGGGAAACGGCGCAGGAGAGCGCGGCCTCCGCCTCTCCTTGAGCGGACATTCGAGATTCAGGGGCGGAAACGCTGAATGTCATTGCTAATAATAGTCACTTGCAATAAAAGGCAATTGTCGAGCGGCCCGCGCGGATGGAGCGCCATATGAACGAAATCACCAGCGTCACCGCCCTGGAAGAGGTGATCGGCAAGGCGCCGCCGGCGATCCATCTCAAGGTGATCGACCATCTCGACGAGAGCGCGTTGCGCTGGCTGGCCGCCTCGCCCCTGATGTTCGCGGGCTTTGGCGGGGCGGAGGGCCTGCATGTGACGCTGGGCGGCGGCAAGCCGGGCTTCGCGGGCGGCGATGCGCACAGCTTGCGCCTCCCCCTCGCGCTTCTGGACGATCCCGGCCGGGCCAGGAAGGGGCTGGCCTTCGGCAGCCTGTTCCTCGCGCCCGGCATAGGCGAGACCCTGCGCATCAACGGCCATGTGGCGGAGGTGACGGGCGAGACCCTCGGCGTCGCGGTGGAGCAATGCTATGTCCATTGCGCCAAGGCGCTGATCCGCTCCGACTTCTGGACCGCGCGCCCCCTCGCCGAGGTGCCGCACGACCCCGCCACCTTCGTCGCGGCCAGCCGCTTCCTCGCCCTCGCGACCATGGACGAGGCGGGCGGCGCGGATCTCAGCCCCAAGGGCGATCCGGCCGGGACCATGGCCCGGCTGGAGGGCGGCACGCTCCTCTTCGCCGATCGTCCCGGCAATCGCCGCGCGGACAGCCACCGCAACATCATCGCGCAACCGCATGTCGCCGGACTGCTCCTCATCCCCGGTTCCGATCATGTCGCGATGGTGGAGGGAACGGCCGCCCTCACCACGGACGAGGCGGCACGCGCGCCCTTCGCCGTGCGCGACAGGACGCCGCTGCTCGTCACCCGCGTCGATGGCGCGCGCCTCTCCCTCATGCACAGCCCGTCGCTCGCCCGCGCCCGGCTCTGGCCGCTGGAGGAGAAGGCGCGGGGCATCGACCCGGCCAGGATGTTCGCCGCCCATGTGAAGCTCAACAAGGGGCTGAAGGCCAGGATCGCGGGCGCGGTCATGTCGATACCGGGCCTGATGCAGAAGGGACTCGACAAGGATTATCGCGACAATCTTTACTGAAGGACGGCGGCGGGGAACCGCGCCGCGTCCGGGGCATTCAGACTCGTCGGATCGGGAGGGCGACGAGGAGGCGACATGCCCGCACGCGCATATTGGCAGGGGCAGATCAGGCTGGCGCTGGTGTCCATCCCCGTCGAAATCTATCCCGCCACCCGCTCGGGCGCGGCCCTCTCCTTCCATCAGGTGCATGAGCCGAGCGGCAAGCGCGTCCGCTATGAAAAGGTCGTGCCCGGCGTCGGCCCGGTGGACCGCGACGAGATCATCAAGGGCTATGAAATCGCCAAGGGCCAATATGTGCTGCTGGAGGAGGAGGAGATAGAGGCGGTCAGGATCGAAAGCCGCAAGACCCTCGACCTCGTGCAGTTCGTGGAAGCGGGCGAGATCGACGTCCTCTATTATGAGAAGCCCTATTTCGTCCTGCCCGCGGACGATCTGGCGGAGGAGGCCTATGCCGTGCTGCGCGACGCGCTGCGCAAGACGCGCAAGGTCGGGCTGGGCCAGCTTTCGGTGCGCGGGCGCGAGCAACTCGTCTCGCTGAAGCCCTGCGGCCACGGCCTGGTGCTGGAAGTGCTGCGCTATGCCGACGAGGTGACGCGGGCGCAGAGCTATTTCCGGGGGATGGGCGCGGCCAAGGCGGACGAGGACCTGCTCGACCTCGCCACCACGCTCATCGAGAAGAAGACCGCTCCCTTCAAGCCGGAAGCCTTTCACGACCGCTATGTCGATGCGCTCCAGCGCCTGATCGAGAAGAAGAAAAAAGCGAAGGGCAAGCGCGTGATCGAGGAGGCGGACGATGTGGCTCCCCGGCGCGGCGGCAATGTCATCGACCTGATGGCCGCCCTCAAGAAATCGGTCGGCGACGGCGGGACGGAGAAGAAGGCGAGCCCCCGTCCACCCGCGAAAAAGGCGCCCGCCCGCAAGGCTGCGGCGAAGAAGCCGGGCACCCGCGCGTCCACCTCCCGGCGCAAGAGCGCCTGACGGCGGAATGGCGCGTCCATGGACCTGAATGCCGAGACGCCGCTCCATCTGATCGACGGGCCGATATTGGTCCGGCTCGGCGTGGCGGCGATGCTGGGCCTGCTGCTCGGCCTCGACCGGGAGATACGCGGCCATGCGGCGGGCCTGCGCACGCATGGCATACTCTGCTTCACCTCCGCGCTGATGACCATCTGCGCCATCGCCCTCCACCGGCAGCTGCGCGGCGAGGGCAATATCGATCCCCTGCGCGTGTTCGAGGCATCGGCCGCCTTTGCCGGGATCATCGCGGCGGGCCTGATCGTGTTCAACAAGGGCGAGATCAAGAACCTGACCACCGCCGCCCATGTGTGGCTGGCCTGCGTGATCGGCATCGCCTGCGGCGCGGCGCTCTGGCCGCTGGTCTTCAGCGCCGCGATCGTCGCCATCGTCATGCTCACCGTGCTGCGGCTGGTGGAGGACCGCTGGGTCGATCCCGCGCGGCGCAACCGCTGATGGCGCGGGCCGACCCCCTCGCCGCCTATAATGCCAAGCGCGACTTCGCCCGCACCCGCGAGCCGAAGGGAGAGGTGGCCAGGGACCAGGGACATCGCTTCATCGTGCAGAAGCATGACGCGACGCGCCTCCATTGGGACTTCCGGCTGGAGGTGGACGGCGTGCTCAAGAGCTGGGCCGTCACCAAGGGGCCGAGCCTCGATCCGGAGGATCGCCGCCTCGCCGTCCGGACGGAGGACCATCCCCTCTCCTATGCGGATTTCGAGGGGACGATCCCGGCGGGCGAATATGGCGGCGGCACCGTGATGCTGTGGGACCGGGGCACATGGGCGCCCATCGAGGGCAAGAGCGCGCGCGATCTGGAGGACGGCCATCTCCACTTCACCCTCGACGGGGAACGGATGAAGGGCGAATGGCTGCTCGTGCGGATGAAGGGCAGGCCGGGCGAGAAGCGCGAGAACTGGCTGCTGCGCAAGATCGCGGACGGGCATGCGGGCAACAGCGACGGCCTGACCGGCCGCGCCCTCACCAGCGTCCTCACCGGCCGGACCATGGCGGAGATCACGGCGGACAAGGGCGGAACGCAATCCCTGAAGGGCGCGAAGGGCAAGGCATTCGCGGACAGGATGCAGGCCGCGCGCGACCATAATGCGACACTCGCGCCAAAGGGACGCCGGAAGGCGAAGGCCGATGCCCTTCCCCGCTTCTCCCCGCCGCAGCTTGCCACGCTGGTCGACGCGGTGCCCGCCGGCAATGGCTGGCTGCACGAGATCAAGTTCGACGGCTACCGCACCCTCCTCTCCGCCTCCGGCGGGAAGGTGAAAATCCATACCCGCAACGGGCTGGACTGGACGGACAGGTTCGGGCCGCTGGCCGGCCATATCGCCGCGCTCGACCTGCCCGCCTGCCTGATCGACGGGGAGATCGTCGCCTACGGCAAGGACGGCAATCCCGAATTCGCCAGCCTGCAAGCCCTGTTGAAGCGCGGCCACGGATCGCAGCGGGAAGACACGCCGCTCGCCTTCTTCGCCTTCGACCTGCTGGAGCTGGAGGGGGAGGATCTGCGCCCCCTCCCCAATATCGAGCGCAAGGAGAGGCTGGAGGCGCTGTTGCGCGACGCGCGGCCGCCCATCCATGTCGCGGAGCACATCATCGGCGCGGGGGAGAAGCTCTACCGCGCCATGTGCGATGCGGGGCAGGAGGGGATCATCTCCAAGCGGGCGGACGCCCCCTATCGGGGCGAGCGCACGCGCAACTGGGTGAAGGTCAAATGCACCCGCCGCCAGGAATTCGTCATCGTCGGCTGGACGCGCAGCAAGGTGAAGGGCCGCGCATTCTCCTCTCTCCTTCTCGCCCAATATGAGGGGAAAAGGCTCCTCTATCGCGGCAAGGTCGGCACCGGCTTCGACGCCGCGATGCTGCGCGATCTGTCCGCCGCCATGCGGCCGCTGGCCCGCGACGAGGCACCGCTCGACGTGCCGCGCGAGGAGACGCGGGGCGCCCGGTGGATCGAGCCGAAGCTGGTGGCGGAAATCGCCTTCGCCACCATGACGGCGGAGGAGCGGGTCCGCCATGCCAGCTTCCTCGGCCTTCGCGCGGACAAGAAGGCGGCTTCGGTGACGCCGGAAAGGCCGGAACCCGCCCCCGCGCCCGAACCGGCGGTCAGGATCAGCAACCGCGAACGCGTGATCTTCCCCGAAAGCGGCCAGACCAAGGGCGACCTTGCGGACCATTATGCCCTCGTCGCGCCGCTGATGCTGCCCTTCGCCGCGCGCCGTCCCATCAGCCTGGTCCGCTGTCCGCAGGGCCGGGCGAAGAAATGCTTCTTCCAGAAGCATGACAGCGGCTCCTTCGGCGATGCGGTCCATCAGGTGCCGATCCGGGAGAAGAATGGCGGCGCCGAGGACTATATCTATGTCGAGGATGCGCGGGGCCTGCTCGCCTGCGTCCAGATGGGCACCATCGAATTTCACGGCTGGGGGTCCCGCGTCGACGATGTGGAAAGGCCGGACCGGATGATCTTCGACCTCGATCCGGACGAGGGGATGGACTTTGCCGATGTGCGCCGCGCCGCCGCCGACATACGCGACCGTCTGGAGGAGATCGGCCTTGTTTCCTTCGCGATGCTGTCGGGCGGCAAGGGCGTGCATGTGGTCGTGCCGCTGAACCCCGGCCATGACTGGGATGCCCACAAGGATTTCGCCGCCCGCTTCGCCCATGCGCTCGCCACGCAGGAACCGGAACGCTTCGTCGCGACCATGAGCAAGGCCAGGCGCAAGGGCCGCATCTTCATCGACTGGCTGCGCAACCAGCGGGGCAGCACCGCCGTCCTGCCCTATTCGGCGCGCGCGCGGCCCGGCGCGCCCGTGGCCGTGCCGGTCGCCTGGGAGGAGCTGGACGGCATGAAGGACGCCCACCCCTTCTCCATCGAGGATTCGGCGAAGCTGGTCGAGCGCGCATCCGGCAAGGCGCTCAGGGGATGGGGATTCGCGGCGCAGACGCTACCCGGATTCTGAGCCGCACTATCGATATCGGGCCATATGGCGATCGCCCGGCCGATTATTTTCTATCAAATTAGTAAAGAATCTTCATCGGGCGGCCGAATGGGGATATGAAGGGGGAAAGCCGTTGCCATCCCGAGGGACGGAGGCGGCATGATTCCACGTAAACAGAGGCCCCACATCATGGCCATGGCCGATCATCGTCCGTCCCGGCGCGGGGCTTGCCTGCTGGCTTGCGCACTCCTCATGGGTGTGGCCGCGCCCGCCCGTGCGGGCATCATCGAGCAGGACGGTCCCGGCGAGGCCACGGCCATTGTGGAGGACATATCCGCATCCGGCGATGCGGGCGCGGGCCTCCTTCTTCCCGCCGCGCCGCCCGTCTTCCCGGTCACGACCGTCACGGGGCCGGGCGGAACGGCATCCGGCCGCCCCGCCGACATCGCCCCGGGGACCGTCTCTTCATCGTCCGGCACGAACGCCGCGCGGACCCTGGGATAGGGCGCCGCCCTCCCGCGTTACGACCTGGAATGACGAGCATGTACCGGAACAGCGACGGCGCAATCACGGCCACGGGCGGCGACAGCCGGCGAATCCTCATCGTGGGCGGCGGCTTCAGCGGCACGCTGCTCGCCATCAACCTGCTGCGCTATTCGACCGCGCATGTCTTCCTGCTGGAGCGGGAGCCGGACAGGCTGGGGCGCGGCCTTGCCTATGGCACGGACAATCCCGAGCATATCCTCAATGTCCGCGCCTCCAACATGAGCGCGTTCCCGGACGCGCTCGACCATTTCTCCCGCTGGCTGGGCGAGGATGGCGAGGGCGCCAACCGCTTCGTGCCCCGGCGCGTCTATGGCCGCTATCTGGCCGAGCAGCTGCACGAGACGCGGACCGCCGCCCCCGGACGGCTGACCCTGCTCGACGGCGAGGCCGCGAGCGCCCGGCGGCGCGGTAATGGCTGGACGGTCACCTTGTCCGACGGCGCCGCGCATGAATGCGACATGCTGATCCTGGCGCAGGGCAACATGCCGCCCGCGCCGCTCGGCGGGCTGGAGGATCTCGGCCCCGACATCTATTTCGCCAGCCCCTGGGCGCAGCGGCCCACCAATCGCCTCGGCAAGCATGATGCCGTCCTCCTGATCGGCACCGGGCTGACGGCGGTGGACGCCGCCCTGTCGCTGGACGCGGACGGCTATGAGGGGCAGATCACCGCCCTCTCCCGCCGGGGCCTGCGCCCGCGCGCACATGCGCTGGTGGGACCGCATGTCGACCGCGTGGACCGGCCGGGCCTGTCCGGGTCGGCGCTGGTGCGCGCCGTCCGCCGCCGGGCCGACGCGATCGGCTGGCGCGCGGCGGTGGACGAGCTGCGTCCCTTCACCCAGGATCTCTGGCGGGCGATGGATGGGGCCGAGCGGCAGCGCTTCCTGCGGCACCTGCGCCCCTATTGGGATGCCCATCGCCACCGCCTGGCGCCCGCCGTGGACCGCAAGGTCTGCCAGATGCAGATGGAGGCTCGCCTCGCCTTCGCGGCGGGCAAGATCGTCGGCGCCGCCCGGCATCGGGACGGAGCGCGGGTCGAGTGGCGCGTGCGCGGCACGGACGTGACCCGCGGCATCGTCGTGCGCCGCGTCATCAACTGCACCGGCCCGTCCGGACGGCTGGCATCCAGCAGCGATCCGCTGCTGCGCGATCTTCTGGCGGGCGGCCATGTCCGGCAGGACCCGCTCGGCCTCGGCCTCGACGTCGATCGGCAGGGGCAGGTTCTGGACCGTGCGGGCAAGCCGCATGACAGCCTGCTCGCCGTCGGTCCCATGACCCGCGCGGAAGGCTGGGAGATCATCGCCGTGCCCGATATCAGGCGGCAGGTCTGGGAGGTCGCGCGCCGCATCGGCCATGCGCATTGGGTGGCCGGCGAGGGGCTGTGACGCCCCATGGCCAAGGACGGCCTTGAAGCGCGAGGGGTTTCTCCCGAGATAGAGGGGGTGAACAGCAACCATCGCGAGTTTCGATGACCGACGCAAACACCCTTCTCGCCGCAAACCCTCTCCTGGCCGACAGCGACCTGCCCGATTTCGCCGCGATCCGGCCGGAGCATGTCGTGCCCGCCGTCCGGCAGGCCATTGCCGGCCACCGCGCCGCCATCGACCGCATCGGCGCCGAGGGGAGCGAGGATTTCGATGCGGTCGTCCTCGCCTCCGAACGGGCGGATTTCGAGCTGTCGCGCATCTGGTCGCCGGTCGGCCATCTCGCCTCCGTGGCGGACACGCCGGACCTGCGCGCCGCCCATGCCGAGGGGCAGGCGCTGATCACCGCCTATCTGATGGAAGCCGGCCAGAATCGCGACCATTATGCCGCGCTGGAACGGGTCGCGGCGCGCAAGGACTTCCCGATCTTCTCGCCCGACAGAAAGCGCGCCGTCGACCTCGCCCTGCGCGGTTTCCGCCTCGCGGGCGTGGCGCTGGAGGGGGAGGCGCGGCAGCGCTTCCTGGACATCGGCGTGGAGCTTTCGGAACTGTCCACTCAATTCTCCAACGCCGTCCTCGACGCGACGGAGGCGTGGTCGGAGCATGTCACGGACGAGGCCGCGCTGGCGGGCGTCCCCGAAAGCGACAAGGCGATCCTCGCCGCCTATGCGCGGGAAAAGGGGCTGGACGGCTGGCTGGTGACGCTGCGCCAGCCCAGCGTGCTCGCCATCCTCCTCCATGCCGGGGACCGCGCCCTGCGCGAGCGGGTATACAGGGCCAATGTCACCCGTGCGTCCGAACAGGCGGACGATCCCGGCTTCGACAACGGCGCCCGGATCGAACGCATCCTCGCGCTGCGCCACGAGGCGGCGGCCCTGCTGGGGTTCGCCGACTCCGCCGCCCATTCGCTGGAGACGAAGATGGCGGCCGACGCGGCGGAGGCGCTGTCCTTCCTGTCCGACCTTGCCGCCCGCGCCCGTCCCATGGCGGAAAAGGAGCTGGAGGACGCGCGCCTCTTCGCCCGCGATCGCCTCGGCCTGGACGATCTCGCGGCCTGGGACCTCTCCTATGTGGCGGAGGCGATGCGCCGCACCCTGCACGGCGTCGATCAGGAGGCGCTGAAGGCCTATTTCCCGCTGCCCCGCGTGCTGGCCGGGACGGAGGCGCTGCTGGAGCGGCTGTTCGGCGTGCGGCTCGTCGCGCGCCACGGGGTTGCCGTCTGGCATGAGGACGTCATCTATTACGACCTGCTCGACGCGGACGGGAGCATCGTGGCGGGCGTCTATCTCGACCTGTTCGCCCGCGCGGGCAAGCGGGGCGGGGCGTGGATGGACGTGTGCCGGTCACGCTTCCGCGATGCCGACCGCTTCCATCTGCCCGTCGCCTATCTCACCACCAATTTCGCGCCGCCCGCCGGGGACAGGCCCTCGCTGCTGACGCATAATGACGTGGTGACCCTGTTCCACGAATTCGGCCATGTCCTCCACCATATATTGAGCGAGGTGGACCTGCCCTCCATCGGCGGCATTTCCGGCGTGGAATGGGATGCGGTCGAACTGCCCAGCCAGTTCATGGAGAATTTCGCCTGGGACAAGGACACGCTCATCGGCCTGTCCGGCCATGTCGCGACGGGCGAGACGCTGCCGGAGGAGATGTTCGACCGGCTGCTCGCCGCGCGCCGGTTCCAGGCGGGCCTTGCCCTGCTGCGCCAGGTCGAGTTCGCGACCTTCGACCTCCAGCTTCACCGCGATTTCGATCCGGCGGCGGGCGCGCGGGTACAGGCCGTGCTGGACAGCGTGCGAAAGGCGGTCGCCGTCGTCCATCCGCCCGAATGGAACCGCTTCGCCCATGGCTTCACCCATATCTTCGCGGGTGGCTATGCGGCGGGCTATTACAGCTATCTCTGGGCCGAGCTGCTCTCCGCCGACGCCTTTGAGCTGTTCGCCCATGCCGACCTGCCGGGTGGCGGCGGCACGGCCTTCCGGCGGGAAATCCTCGCCGTGGGCGCCAGCCGGACGGCGGCGGAGAATTTCCGCGCCTTTGCGGGCCGCGCGCCGGAGATCGACGCGCTGCTCCGGGCAAAGGGGCTGGCCGGGGGGCTCGCCGCCTGATGATCGCAAGCTACGGCCTGATGGACGATGAGGAGATCGAGCTGGACCTGGCCGCGCTGGAACTCAGCGAGCTGGATCATGAAGGCGCCGATCTCTCGCCCTATGTGACGCTGCTGCGCGACATCGCGGCGCGCCTTGCCGACACGGGCGCGACAGCCGCGACGCCGCGGGAGCAGGCGGAGGCGCTGGCCGCCGTCCTTGCCGGGGAATTCGGCTTCGCGGGCGATGTGGACAGCTATGACGCACCGCTCAATGCCGATCTGATCCGGGTGCTCGACCGGCGGCGCGGCCTGCCGGTCAGCCTTTCCATCCTCTATGTGGCCGCCGCCCGCCGCATGGGATGGACGGCAGACGCCCTCAACACGCCGGGCCATGTGCTGATCCGCATCGGCGGGGAGGGCGGCGCCATCGTCGATCCGTTCAACGGCGGGCGGATCGTGCCGCCGGACCGGCTCGCCGCCCTGCTCCGCCGCGCGGTCGGCGCCGAGGACGCCGCGCGGCCCGACCATGTGGCGGCCATGTCCAACCGGTCCGTCCTCGTCCGCCTGCTGCTCAACCAGGCATCGCGGGCGGAGCAGGGCGGCGACATGAAGCGCGCCCGGACCGTCTATGAGCGCATGACCATAGTCGCCCCGGATCATGCCGATGCCTGGTGGCAGCTCGCGCGCCTGCAATTGCAGGACGGCGCGGTGGCGGAGGCGCGCCGCAGCCTCGTTTCCATGCTGGAGGTGACGCGCGACCCGGAACGGCGCGATCTGGCCGTCGCCGCGCTGGACGCCATCGCCGCGCGCTGACGCCGCCTTCGGGGCAATGTCTTGCGCCCGCCAAAGGGGGCGCCCACGCAATTTCACCTAGGATTTGCGGCTATCGTGCAACCCTATGGCGCGGCGGGCGTTGATGCCGCTGGCGCAATGAACGATGATGCCCCGGATGGGCGGGGACCAGCAATCCGTCGGCGTCGAAGGGGGTTTGTTTGCGGTCTGTCCTGTCCACGCATGGCCTGCCTCTCGCAGGCGGACGGTCAATGACCTGCCTGTGGATGGGACTGACCTGCTCCGCGATGATGGGCAGCCCTCTCCTGGCCCAGACGAAATCCGTCCCTGCTCCCTCGCCTCCTGCCCAGCCCCAATCCCCGGCCCAATCCCCGGCCCAGCCTGACGCCCCGGCGCCGCAGGATGAAGGCCCGATCATCCCCGATGCGGAATTCGATGCCGCCATCCCGCCCATCGACACCGATCCCGCCGCGCCGATGGGATCGGTCGCCGATTGGGACAAGGAACAGAAGCGCCGCCAGGGCGAGGCGAGCGGCACGCCCGCCACCGCGCCCCTCACCCTCACCGCCCCGCCCGTCAACGATCCGGAGATCGACGCGCCGCTGACCCCGCTGGAGTCCTTCGACGTCGAACCCTTTGACGACAGCCGCTATACAGAGGCGGACGACAGCAAGCCCGTCAGCGTCTCCTACACCTATCGGATCGAGGGGCTGGACACGCTCAACGACGCAAGCCGGGTTGCCCCTGTCACCGGCGGCGCCATAAAAAGCGAGTTCGACGGCTTGTCGGCGCTCAAGGACGGCAAGGGGTCGGCCGCCAACGGGGCGATGATCAACGCCCGCATGACCGAGGACCAGCAGCTGCTGAGCGACATATTGTCGGGCCAGGGCTATTTCGACGCCAGCATAAGGGGGTCCCTCCAGTTGCCGGAGGCGGAGAGCAAGGACCCGATAACGGTGATCCTCGAAACCGTGCCCGGCCCGCGCTACACGCTCGGCGCCATCGCCTTCGACGCGCCCGCGACGGTCCCGGCCGACCTTATCGGCCGCTCCTTCGTGCCGAAGCCGGGCGAGCCGATCGTCGCGGAACGCATATTGGCGGCGGAGGCGAATATCGCGGTCGTCCTGCCGCAAAACGGCTATCCCTTCGCCAAGGTGGGGCAGCGCGACATACTTCTCGACGCCGCGACCCGCACGGGCGATTACACCCTCCCCGTCGACACCGGCCCGCGCAGCAGCTTCGGCGATATCGTCAAGGGCGGCGAGAAGCCGGTGTTCGAGCCGGACCATGTTCGCACCCTGGCCCGCTTCAAGAAGGGCGACCTCTATGACAGCCGCAAGGTGGACGACCTGCGCCAGGCGCTTGTCGCGACAGGCCTCTTCTCCACCGTGGCCGTCGAGCCGCAGGCCAGCGGCACGCCCGCGGGCGACGGCACCGACTATGCCGATCTGCTTGTCCGGCAGGAAGCGGGACCGGCCCGTACCCTCAGCGGACAGGCAGGCTACGGAACGGGCCAGGGCTTCAAGCTGGAGGGGAGCTGGACGCACAAGAACATGTTCCCGCCGGAGGGCGCGCTGATCGGCACGCTGGTCGCGGGCACGCAGGAACAGGGCGCGGGCGTCACCTTCCGCCGCTCCAACGCAGGCAGGCGCGACCGCACCGTGGAACTCGGACTCAACGCCCTCCACAGCAATTTCGACGCCTATGAGGCCTATACGGGCAGACTGTCGGGCCGCATCTCCTATGACAGCACGCCCATATGGCAGAAGCGCTGGACCTATAGTTACGGGTTCGAACTGATCGGCACGAACGAGCAGGATTATGATTTCACGACAGCCGAACTCAGGCGGCGGACCTTCTACCTGCTGGCATTGCCGGGGCAGTTGACGTTCGACACGTCCAACTCCCTCCTCGACCCCACCAAGGGCTTCCGCCTCTCCGCCAAGATTTCGCCGGAGGGCTCGCTGGGCAGCGGCGGGCAGATCTATGCGCGCAGCCTGTTCGAGGCGACGGGCTATTATCCCGTCAGCGACGGCATCGTGCTGGCGGGCCGGACCCGCGTCGGCATGATCAACGGCGCCGCGCGCGAGCAGATCGCGCCGTCGCGCCGCTATTATGCGGGCGGCGGCGGATCGGTGCGCGGCTTCGGCTATCAGGAGCTGGGGCCGAAGGACCCGGAGGCGCGGCCCATCGGCGGGCGCAGCCTGGTGGAGGCGGCGGCGGAGGTCCGCTACCGCTTCGGCAATTATGGCGTGGTCGGCTTCATCGACGGCGGTCAGGTCTATACCAGCAGCCTGCCCCGCTTCACCGACTGGCGCTTCGGCGTCGGCATCGGCGGGCGCTTCTACACCAATTTCGGACCGATGCGACTCGACGTGGCGACACCGCTCAACCGGCAGGCGGGCGAATCGCGCGTCTCCGTCTATATCTCGATCGGGCAGGCCTTCTGATGGCGGACGAGCAGGACATGACCCCAGCCCCCGCTCCGGCCCCGGCCCCCGCCCCGGCGTCCCCGGCAGCCGCGCCCCGCCCGAACTGGGGCCGCCGCATCCTGATCGGCGCGGGCGGCCTCCTCGCCGCGCTCCTCCTCATCGTCGTCGGCCTCGGCGTCTGGCTGGGCACGGACAGCGGGCGCGGCTTCGTCGCGCGGCAGATATCGGCGCTCAGCTTCGAGAACGGGATGCGGATCGACATCGGCAGGATCGAGGGATCGATCTTCGGCGCGATGCGCATAAGGGGCCTCGCCCTGCGCGATCCCAAGGGCGTTTTCCTGAATGCCGAGACAGTGGACATGGACTGGCGGCCGCTCGGCTATGTCCGCAACCATCTCGACATACGCTCGCTCGCCATACCCACGGCGCGCCTCCACCGCATGCCGGAATTCAAGCCGACCCCGCCCAGCGAGGGGGCGCTGCTCCCCGATCTCGACATCGACATAGGGCGGCTCCAGGTCGGCCGCCTCCAGATCGACCCGCCGCTGACCGGCAAGCGCCATCTCGTCAGCTTGGACGGGCAGGTCCATATCGCCGACCGCCGGGCACAGCTGCGCGCCAATGCCCGCGCCCTCACCGGCCCCGGCGTGGCGGGCGGCGACCGGCTCGCCCTCATCCTCGACGCCGTGCCCGACGACAACAGGCTGAACGTGGACCTGAAGGTCGACGCACCCGCGGACGGCCTCGTCGCCGGGTTCAGCGGGGTAGGGAAGCCTGCGAAAGTCGCCTTGACGGGCAAGGGCGACTGGAACGCCTGGAACGGCCGCCTCGACGGCACGGTGGGCGGCGACCGGCTGGCCGATGTCGCGCTGACCGCCCGCGACGGAACCTTCACCGTGAAGGGCGACACGCGCCCCGGACTGTTCCTCTCCGGCCCCGGCCGCAACATGCTGGAGCCTGTGACGAAGCTTGACCTGACCGCCACCGCCAGGGAACGCCGCGTCTGGCTCAAGGGCGGCGTGGGCAGCGACAATTTCACCTTCACCGCCGACGGCCTCGTCGATCTGGGCGCCAGCAGCATGCAGGCGTTGAAGCTCGACTTCCGCCTGCTGAAACCCAGCGTCATCGCGACCAACCTCGTCGGATCGGACATCGCCGCGAAGGCGACCCTCGACGGCAGCTTCGTCGCGCCCCGCATCGCCTATGCGGTCAATGCCAAGCAGATCGGCTTCGGCGGCACGCTGGTGAGCGGCCTTTCCGTGTCCGGCGACGCGGCGATGGACAAGGACCAGTGGCGCATTCCCGTGAACGGCAGCGCCCGCGCCATCACCGGCATAGAGAGCGTGGCGCCCCTCCTCACCAATGTCCGCCTCAACGGCGACTTCGCCTATGCCAATGGCCGCCTCCTCTCCGACAATCTGAAACTGCGCTCCGACCGGATCGACGCTACCGCCGTGGTCGTCGCGGACCTGAACAAGGCGCTCTACACCGGCGCGCTCCAGGGCACGGTCAACGGCTACAAGGTGGAGAGCGTCGGCATCTTCAACCTGCGCACACAGATGGACCTCAAGACCGGCGCCAACGGCTATTTCAAGCTGGGCGGCCGCGTCACCGCGCGGTCCACCCGCCTTCTCAACGACGGCCTGCAAGGATTTCTCGGCGGCAATGCGCTGATCGTCGCGGATGTGGGCTATGACAGCAACGGCGTCGCCAGCATCGACCGGCTGAACGTCGCGGCCCCCGCCTTCCGCCTGACGGGCGGGCGCGGCGAATATCGCTCCAATGGCGCGATCCGCTTCACCGCGCGCGGCAACAGCAATCAATATGGCCCGCTGGGCGTGGACGTCAGCGGCACCGTCGCCCGTCCCGTCGCGCGAATCGCCGCCGCGCGCCCCGGCATGGGCGTCGGCCTCGCCAATATCGTCGCCACGATCACCGGCAACAACAATGTCTATGCCGTCAATGGCAAGGGCGAGAGCGATTACGGCCCCTTCGATGCACGGGTCATCGTGGCTCTGGGCAAGGGGCCGCTGCGCATCGATCTCCAACCGGGCACACAGTTCGGCGGCGTCGGCCTGACCGGCCGCATCACTCAAACAGCGTCAGGGCCATTTGCGGGTACGGTCAATGCAAATGGCTCCGGCATTACCGGAGAGGTCCTGCTTTCCTCCCTGTCCGGTAAGCAGCGCGCGGTGGTCAAAGCCACCGCGCGCAACGCCGAACTGCCCGGCCGGGTCGGCTTCTCCACGGACCGCGCCATCATGGATGCCGACATCATCCTCTACGACCAGCCGCAGATCGTCGCGGACGTGCAGCTTGCCGGAACGCATATGGGCGAGCTGACCATCGCGGGCGCGCGCGCCACCGTGAACTATCGCGGCGGACGCGGCCAGGCCCGGCTGCTGGCGGAGGGCCGCACCCGCTATCCCTTCCGCCTGGCCGCCAATGCCCTGCTCGATCCGACGCTGTGGCGCGTCGCCATGAAGGGCCGCTTCAACGGCATAGACGTGGCGACGCGCGGCCCGCTGGAGATCGTGCCGGAGAAAACCGGCTACACGCTGCGCCCCGGCACGCTCGACACCGGGCAGGGCGAACTCCAGCTCGCGGGCCATTATGGGCGCGGCATGGCGGTGCAGGCGCGGCTCAACAATGTGAACCTCGCCCTCGCCAATCCGTTCGCGCCGGGCCTGGGTCTCGGCGGCACGGCGACGGGCAGCCTCGACTTCTCCCAGCCCTCGGCCACGGCCTTTCCGGAGGCGGACGCGCGGCTCCAGATCAGGAATTTCACCCGCACCAGCCTCGCTTCGGTATCGCAGCCGGTGGACATCGCGCTGGTCGGGCGCCTGGCGCCGGAGGGGGGCAATGCCCGCGCCATCATCCGCCGCCGGGGCGCCGCCATCGGACGGCTCCAAGTCAATCTCAATCCCCTGCCTCCCGGCGCGGGATCATGGACGACCCGCCTGTTCGCGGCGCCGCTTTCCGGCGGGCTGCGCTATAACGGCCCGGCCGACACGCTCTTCTCCCTCGCCGCGCTTCCCGACCAGAGCCTCAAGGGACCGGTCGGCATTGCCGCCGATTTCAGCGGGCGGCTCCAGACGCCGCAACTGACCGGCCTCGTGCGCGCCAACAACCTGACCTACGAGAATCAGAGCTATGGCACCCGCCTCACCAACATGGCGGTGCAGGGACGCTTCACCAACGACCGGCTCCAGGTGGAGAAGCTTACTGCCCGCGCGGGCAACGGCACGGTCAGCGCCAGCGGCTTCATCTCGCTCAGCAGCGCGCAGGGCTTCCCCATCCAGCTCGGCCTCGACATGGACCGGGCGCAGCTCGCCAGCGGACAGGACCTGTCGGCGGAGGTGACGGGGCAATTGCGCATCGTCAACGGCCCCGGACAGCCGCCGACCGTCAGCGGCCGGATCAGCCTGCCCGAAACCCGCTACCGCATCGTCATGGAGGGCAGCACAAAGGTCGCGACCCTGACCGGCGTCCGCCGCAAGCCCGTGCCGGGGCGCGAGCGGATCACCGGCGATCCGGAACCGATCAGCAGCCTGCCCTCTACCTGGCGCCTCGACATAGACGTGGTGGCGGACAACAAGATCTATGTCAGCGGCATGGGCCTCAACAGCGAATGGGCGGCGAACATCCATGTCGGCGGCACCAGCGGCGCGCCCGTCATCTCCGGCGGGGTCGACCTGGTGCGCGGCACGCTGGGCTTTGCGGGTCACAGCTTCGATCTGGAGGAAGGGCGCATCCGCTTCACCAGCGGCCAGATGACCGATCCGGACCTGCGCATCGTCGCGTCGGGCGATGTGGAGGACGTGACCATCGACGTCACCATCACCGGCTCCGCCCAGAATCCGCAGATCAGCTTCAGCTCCACGCCCAGCCTGCCGCAGGACGAGCTGATGGCGCGCATCCTGTTCGGCAATTCGGTGGGCGAGTTGTCGGCGATACAGGCGGTGCAGCTCGCCTCCTCGCTCAATGCCCTGCGCGGCGGCAAGGGCGGCCTCAACCCGCTCGGCGTGCTGCAAAGCTCCACCGGCATCGACCGCCTGCGCATCCTTGGCGACGACAAGGAGACGGGCCGGGGAACATCGGTCGCGGTCGGACAGTATATCTCCAACGATGTGTATGTGGAGATCGTGACGGATGCGCGCGGCTACACCGCCACCCAGCTTGAGGTCAGCCTGTCAAAGGCGCTGTCCGTCCTCAGCGAAGTCGGCAGTTTCGGCGGGTCCAGCGTCAATCTGCGCTATCGGAAGAATTATTGACGGAACGCTGTTCATGGATTCGTGCCGCCTCCTGTCCCTCCTCGTCTTGGCCCTGCTTCCCGCCTGCAACCGGGAACCGGGCTTCGACGAGAAATATGAGAAGCAGTCGGAGCATATCAGCGCCACCGCGAACAGCATCGAGAAGGAGGTCGCGGCCCAGATGTCCGGCGCCGCGCAGGCCGAGCGCGCCGCCGCCGAGTTGCGGGCGCGCACCCCCGCCCCCGGTAACAGCGCGAGCATACCATGACGGAGGATGCGCCCCTCTCCCCGCAGGGGACCGAGCAGATCGCGGAGTCGGTGCCGGGCGCGACCGGCCAGTCGCCCCTCCACATGCCCCGCGCGGCCTGGTGGGCCATCATGAAGCGCGTCTATGTGATGAACGGCTTCCACAATCTCAGCCTGCTGGCGGCGGGCGTCGCCTTCTATGCCTTCCTCGCCTTCGTGCCGCTCATCGCATCGGTGGTGCTGCTGTACGGGCTGGTCGGCGATCCGCAGACGGTGGCGCAGAGCATCGACCTTCTCAGCCCCTTCGCCCCGCCGGAGGTGCTGACCATATTGCGCGACCAGCTTCTCGCGATCGTGACCAGCAGCAAGGCGGCGCAGGGCCTTGGCCTCGCCATCGCGCTGTTCGTGTCGCTCTACGGCGCGATGCGCGCGGCGACGGCGATGATCGCGGCCCTCAACGTCATCTATGAGGAGCATGAGACGCGCAACATCTTCCGCACCACGGCGGTCGCCGCGCTGATCACGCTGGGCATGGTGGGCGTGGCGGTGATCGGCGTGACCGCCATTTCCCTCTTCGCCTATGCGCGCAATTTCCTGACCGTCTATCTGGGTTCCGGCGCCGCCGTGCTGATCCAGTGGGCGACATGGGCCTTTGCCGGGGCGCTGGTCAGCTTCACCTTCGCCATATTCTTCCGCTACGCGCCGGACCGGCGGGCGGCGAAATGGCGCTGGCTGTCCGTCGGCTCGATCCTCTCAACCCTGCTCTGGGTGGGCATCACGCTCGGCTTCGGTTTCTACGTCTCCGACATCACGGACTATAACGCGACCTACGGCTCGCTGGCGGCGGTGGTCATCTTCCTGATGTGGCTGTTCCTCTCCGCCTATGCCGTGCTGATCGGCGCGGAGGTGAATGCGGAACTGGAGCGCCAGACCATGGTCGATTCCACCGTCGGCCCGGACCGCCCCATCGGCCAGCGCGGCGCGGTGATGGCGGACAGCGTGGCGCTGGACGAGGCAAGCCGGGCGCTGCTGGAAAAGAAGCGGCAGCGCCATTCGCGACGGGCGGCTGGCCTGGGTTGAGCCGCCGGTTGAGCGCTCGTGCCGCCGCTTGAGCGATGCTCGTTGGACCGCGCGCGGAACGGAGCGCATGGCGATGGCCATGATCCTCCATGGAGGCGTCCATGTGGCAGCAGGCGTTCATCGAAACCGTGACCCGTTCGCTGGAGGACGATCCCCGGCTGACGGCGCTGTTCCTGAGCGGCAGTTTCGGCAAGGGAGAGGCGGACGCGCAAAGCGACGTCGATCTCCTCGCCATCGTCGCGCCGGAGGATCAGGCCGGTTTCGCGGCCGACTGGCGGGCGAGGCTCGATGCGATCATCCCGGTCGTCTTCTGGAACGAACTGACGCGCGGCGGCCATGTCATCAATGCGGTGGGCGCGGACTGGCAGCGCGTCGACCTGGCGCTGGCCGGCCGGGATACGCTGGGCCGGCGGGCGCAGGACAGCCTTCGTCCCCTGATCGACCGGGAGGGACTCTATGCCGCCTTCGTCCCGTCCAACGCATGGCCCGGCCCCGACACGCCGCGCGTCGCCGCGCTGATCGACGAGTTCATCCGCATATTGGGCCTGCTCCCCGTCGTCATAGGTCGGGAGGAATATGAGACGGCGGCATGGGGGCTGGAATTGCAGCGCCTCGGCCTGTTCAACCTGCTGAGCGAGGAGGTGGAGCGCGCCGACAAGGGCGGAATGCTCGCCTGGAAGCGCAGATTCCCGCCGGAGCGACTCGCCCTCCTCGCCGCCGTGCCGCGCGTGCAGGCGGAACGGCAGGCGTTGATCGACGCCCATCTGGCGGCCGCCGCCATCTTCCTCCCCCATGCCCGCCATCTGGCCGGGAAGTGGCATGTCCCGTGGCCCCACGCGTTCGAGGATGCCGCATGGCGCCATATCGAGCGGACATTGGGCATAGCCCGGCCCGCATGGGCCACGGCTCCGCTCAGCGCTTGAGCTTCAACCGCCTGAGCAAGCCCTTGCGCGCCGTCGCCTCGAACATCTCGGACGGGCTTTCCGGGTCCAGCACCTCATTGTCGGCCAGCCATTCCTCCACTCTATTGAGGTCCGGCACCTGATAGGGGCGCAGCGAATGGCCGGGGCGGCGCAGCCCCTCTATCGCCGCGATCAGCGATCCTTTCGCCTCGATCTCCCGCGCCACCGTCTCCGCGGGCACGCCCAGATGCTCCGCGATCAGGCCGTTCCTTATGGCCAGCACCGTATCGGCGTCGGTGCCCGCCGTCTCCACCGCCACGTCGCATTCCGTGTCCAGCCCCATGGAGCGATTGTTCATATTGGCCGATCCGATGCGCAGCGTCCGCCCGTCCACGATCATGATCTTGGCATGGACATAGATGGGACGCCCCTCCGCCGTATAGGGATGGTAGATGCGCAGGCGTCCGTGCACGTCCCGCTGGCGCAGCGCGGTGATGAGGCGCGCGCGGGCCGTGTCCATCGCCACCGGCTCCAGCCAGCCCTGCGCGGTTTCGGGCGTCACGATGACGATCTCCGGCCCGTCCGCCTCCTCCAGCCGGTCCGCGATCGCCTCCGCGATGCGGCGGGAGGCGAAATATTGGCTCTCGGCATAGATATGAGAGCGGGCGGCGGCGATCTGGTCCACGAACAGCCGCTCTATCTCCCGCACCTCGGGGCATTCGGGCATGTCGGGACGGGTCCGCGCTATGCCGACGGGAATGGCCCGGAAATCCGGCGCCAGCTCGTCCGGCCAGCAATCATGCGCCCCTTCCACCGGCGCGAGTTCATGGCCGCCCGCGCGCTTCCACCGCTCCCGCCCCAGTTCGCCCAGCGCCGCCGCCACAGGCCCCTCCAGCGCGGTGGTCGCATCGTGCCAGGGCTTGTAGGCCTTGCCGTGCGGCGTCACCCGCCACGGCTCATGGTCGCGATGATGGCGCGTGTCCCAGCGCTCGCCGGTCATGTCGATACCGCCGCAAAAGGCGATGCAGTCGTCGATCACCACGATCTTCTGATGATGCGACGCGCCCGTGGGGTGAAAGCTGTCCAGCTTGGTGTGGATGCGCTTGTGGCTCATCCACCTGGCGATGGTGAAGATGTTGGAGCCGCGTATCAGCGTCTTGAGCGCCCCCACGTCCCAGCGCAGCAGCAACACCTCCAGTTCGGGCGAGCGCTGGACCAGCCAGTAGATGAATTCGCCCACCGCCTCCGGCTCGCCCGCCTCGCGCGCGCCGCGGACCAGCGGGATGCGCGCGTCGAAGTCCCAGCCGATCAGCATGATCCGCTTCCTCGCCTTCAGCATCGCGGCCCGGGCGTGGCGGAAATACTCCTCCGCATCGACGATCACGCTCATCCGCCGCGCCTCGGCCACGCGCCAGAGAGCCGCCTCGTCCAATGTCATGCACGCATCCTTCTTCCGTCCGCTCAGCCGTCCGGCCCGAAACGGTCCGCCGGATTCATCGCCTTGATATGATGCCTTAGCGTCTTTTTGAGGGACTGGGCGAGCGGAGAAAGCGAACGCCGGGCGAGAGTGTAGATCACCACCCGCACATGCTGCCCATGCCCCATGGGCAGTTCGCGCAGGCTCCCCTCGGCCAGTTCCCGCGCCACCGCATGGGCGGAGGAGAACCAGATGGCATCGGTGGAGGCGGTGACGGCGGCCAATGTGCCGAAATCCTCCACCACATTGGGCGCGCCGCGCACATTGCCACGGATTCCGGGGGGCAGGGGCAGGCCCGCCCAACTCGACCGCAATATCGGAAAGCGCGCCTTCGGATCGCCGCCCGACAGCAGCGGATGACCCGCCCGCACGATCAGGCTCAGCGGGAAATGGCCGAGCAGGTCGATCCGGGCCGCGCTGACATCGTGGAGCAGGCCGTCCTGGCTGACGAAGAACTCGATCTCACCGGCGGTCAGCAATCCCCATAGCGCCTGCACGTCGCGCACCACCACTTCATTGGCGACGTCGGGCGCCTCCTTCAGCCGGTCCGACAGCACCCGCGACAGCAGCGCGCGGGCAGGCATGGGCGCCATGCCGAAACGGATGCGCCCGGCCTCCCCCGCCGCGCTGAGCAACGACTGGCGCTCCAGCTCGTCCGCATCCGCCAGCAGGAAGCCCGCCCGCTCCGCGATGCCGCGCCCCTGCGGCGTCAGGCTCACCCCGCTGCGGTCCCGGTCGAACAGCCGCACGCCCAGATGCCGCTCCAGCGCCTGGATGGAGCGGGTCAGCGTCGGCTGCGTGATGCCCAGCTCCTCCGCCGCCCGCGCATAATTGAGGCGCTGCGCCAGCACGGCCAGATTCCTGAGGTGACGAAGCTCCAGCATGATACGTCCAGTGCATTAAAATCGTCCCTCAAATACATTGGACGTAACGCCCCGCCTCTGCAAGCATCCCGGCAAAGAACAGGACCGGCGGCCCGCCACCATGGGAGAGTCGCCCCGGCATAGGAGTGCGAAGCATGGCCCTCATCAAGATACTCGACCCCACCGCGCGGCGGCTGGACGACAATGCCAGCCCCGGCCCCGATGCGGGATCGCTGACGGGCAAGCGCATCGGCTTCCGCCTCGACCAGATCTGGCGCTGCTGGGACTGGATCAGCGAGAACTGGGCCGCCCGGTTCGAGGCGGCGGGGGCGGAGGTCAGCTACTGGCGCTCCACCAACCGCTCCGGCGAGGAGGGGGAGGAACAGGCAAAGTCGCTCGACGCCTGGCTCCGGAACGTCGATATCGTCATCTCCGGCCTCGCCAATTGCGGCTCCTGCACCGGCTGGACCATCCGCGATGCCGTGGCCGCCGCCAATACAGGCGTCCCCACCGTCGCCGTCGCCACGAAGAATTTCGAGGATTTCGCGCATGAGCTGGCGGCGCGCGGCGGCCGTTCGGGCCTGCGCGTCCATGTCCTGCCCTATCCCCTCAACGAATTGTCGCGCGAGGAGGTCGATCCGGTCGCCGACGCCTATTTCGACGGCCTGCTCGCCGTCATGGGCGCCAGCCTTTCGGTCGAGGAGAAGGCCGCGTGACCATCCACAGGATCAAGCCGTCCAGCCGCGGCAATGCCGTGCCCAAGACCCTCGTCAGCCGCGACTGCGGCCCGGCGGGGTGCGAGGTGGACTGGCTGACCAGCCGCCGCCTGGAGGTGCAGGACGATATCGGCGCCTTCACCGATTTCAGCCTGGAGCAGGGCTGGGGCGACGGCCTGCCCCTCGTCCCGCCCACGGATGCGCGCGTCCGCGGCTTCCTGTCGGAGAATGACCGCTATCCCGACGAACTGATCGCGAAGATGCCGGACAGCAGCGACTGCACGGTCGAGAAGATCGTCATCAACGCCGTCATGGCGGGCGCCCCGCCGGACTCGCTGGAACTCATCATCGCCGCCATAGAGGCGATCACGGAACCGGATTTCGAACTTTACGGGGTCAATGCGACCACCGCGCCGGTCTATCCCGGCTTCGTCGTCAACGGCCCGGTGCGCGACGCGCTCAAAATCCCCTACAGCTATGGCTGCGCGGGCGGCGTGGCCACCAAGGCGAACGCCATAGGCCGCGCCATCCGCCTCATCCTGCGCAATGTCGCGGGGCAGGTGGCGGGCGTCACCAGCCAGACGACCTTCGGCTCGCCGGGCCGCCTCGCCTCCATCCTGATGGGCGAGTGGGAGGAGAAATCGCCCTGGGCGCCGCTGGCCGAGCGGCGCGCGGGGGTGAAGGGCAATGCCGTCACCGCCTTCTCGACCATGGGCACGATGAACATCCTCGACACCACTTCCTCCGGCGCGGTGGCCTTCCTGGAAATGATCGGCAAGTCGGTCAGCTATGCCGGCGCCAACTGCTATTCGCCGTCGATGGAATATTCGGAGATGACCATCGGCATCAATCCGATCTGCGCGGAGATCGTCGCCAGGGAAATCCCTGATATCGAGGATGTGCAGGACATCATCTGGCGCAACGCCGCCGTCTCGGCCGAATGGCTCCAGAAACTCCATCTCGGCCAGTTGGAGGCGCAGGGCCGCGTCCGCGAGGACGGCAAGGTCTATGCCACGCCGGAACCCAAGGATATGGTCCTGTTCGTCTGCGGCGGCCTTGGCGGCCTCCATGCCCTCGGCCTCCACAGCTTCGGCAGTTCCCTGTCGCAGACCAAGGCGATTGCGGAGGCCGTCCCCGCCGCGCAAGCGGCGGAATAGGCATAGTCCTCCCTTCCTTTTCAGGAAGGGGCGCTTGGCCGCCGATCACCAGCAAGAAAAGGGACGCGGCGCAGGCCGCGTCCCTTTTCCTTTCGGGCCGGACGAGCCTTTCCGGCCCTGCCCGATCCTCCTGCTTGTCGCTTATTGCTGCTTGTCGGCGCGCGCTTCCCGCGCGGCGAGCTGCTTGGCGGCGGTCGCCTTCGCATCGGCCAGCGTCACGACGCCATCCTTGTCGTCATCCTGCTCGGCAAAGGCGCGCGCGCCGGAGGCGTCATATTCGGCCTGCGAGATCTTGCCATCCTTGTCCTTGTCCAGCACGCCGAAACGGACATGGGCCTGGCGCAGCTGGCGCTGGCGGTCCTCCGCCTTGCGCTCCGCCGTGTCGTCGGATTCCGCGAGCTGCTTTTCCAGGCGGCCCTGATATTCGGAGACATATTCCTCCTCCGACACCCCGCCGTCCTGATTGGCGTCGGTCGCCTTGTAGCGCGCCAGCCGCACCGCGTCGAACTCGGCCCTGGTGACCTTGCCGTCCTTGTCGATATCATAATCGTGGATGAAGGCATTGCCCTCATGGGGCGCCGCGAGGGCGGGGGCAGCCATGGTGGCGGCGATCGCCGCGAAGATCAGTGTCTTGTGCATGATGGATCTCTCTCCGGAAAATGAGGATAGTCTCAGGCGGCGTCGAAAGCCAGTGTATAGGTATAGCTGCGATAGGGCGTCTCGGCGCCCGCGGGCGCCTGTCCGCGATGGCGCACGAGGATGAGGTAGGTGCCCGCATCGGAGGGCTTGAGCGTGAAGCGGCCCGCCGCATCGCTCTTCACCTCCGCCGCGACCTTGCGCCCGTCATGCACGCCCGCGGACCGGAACAGCGTGACGGCCTCATTGGCAAGCGGCTTGCCGTCGAACAGCAGCACGAACTGCGCGTCAGACCCGGCGGTGATATCGTTCGGATGCGTGACGGGCTGGATTTCCAGCGCCTCGCCGCGCGGCTTCAGGGCGGCGGCGCTCGGCGCCCCGCGCGTCACATAGGCGTCGGCCAGCGTCATGCTCTGCACCTCCACCACCTGCACGCCCGGCCTGGCGGGCGCATTCTCGCCCAGCACCACCCACTTGTCGCCTTCGCGCGCCATCTTGCCCTTGCGGCCCGCGCGCTGGCCCGTCGTGATGCGATAGGTGCCGTCCGCCTTGATGTCCGCCTCGAAGATGGACAGGTCGCGCAAATAGGTGACGGTGCCGGTGGCGAGCTTCTGCCCGTCCGGACCGATCAGGTGGAAGGGCGCGTCGCGCATCGCGACCTCGGGCACGAAGGCGTCCTCGGCAAAGGCGGATTCGACCGTCACATGGTCGCCCTTGCCCACATCGAACAGCGTCGGCAGCACATAGGGCATATGCGCCCCGGCGCCGGTCGCGCCCAACAGCCCCGTTCCCATCAGAAAAGCCCCCGTCAGCGCCCGTCCCAGCGCTGCGGAGCGTCCCCCGGCCAAGATCATTTCACGATTCTCCTCCTGCTTCGTTACGCCTCTCAATAAGGATATTGAGAATCACTTGCAATCTCAAAACTTCGCGCTAGGTGATGCGAACGGGGCGGCGATCAACTCGTCGGCCACGCAACGATTCAGAATCGACAGCACTGGAATTTCGGGGGCAGTTCGGAAATGTTGAATAGCAGAGGCTTGTTTCTTCTCGGCACCGCGCTGATCGCCGCGCCTTCCGCGGCATGGGCGCAGGCCGCATCGCGCGACGGGGACAGCGGCAAGCAGACGACCAGCTTCTCGCTCGACCGCCTCATCGTGTCGGCCGGCGCGGAGAAGGTGGCCATCGACACGCCGCAGGCCGTCACCGCCCTCGACCAGGAAGATATCGACCAGCAGCAGGCCAGCACCATAGGCGATCTTCTGGAGGCGATGCCGGGCGTCAACGTGCAGGGCGGCGTGGGCCAGCTCGGCCAGGGCTTCAACATTCGCGGCATGGGCACGGCGATCGGCGATTCCGACAATCGCATCGTGATGACCGTCGATGGCGTCCAGAAATATTATGAGCAATATCGCATGGGCGCCTTCTTCTCGGAGCCGGAGCTGTACAAGCGGGTCGAGGTGCTGCGCGGCCCCGCCTCCTCCACCCTCTACGGCGCGGGCGCGCTGGCGGGCGTCATCAATTTCCAGACCAAGGACGCGTCCGATTTCCTGACCGACGGCGGTTCCATCGCGCTGCGCCTCAAGGGGGCGACGGAGACCAATGCGGCGGCCAAGACGCTGTCCGGCATCCTCGCCTTCAAGCCGACCGAGAATATCGAGCTGCTGGGCAATTACAATCTGCGCCGCAGCGACGACTATCGCGACGGCGCGGGCAATATCGTGCCCTCGTCCCGCACCGAATCCGACAGCTGGCTGGCAAAGGGCCGCTTCAACATCGGCGGCGATCGCAAGCATGCGCTCTGGGTCTCCTACCAGGACTGGATCAGCGACGGGCCGCAGCTTTACGACCAGGTGACGGCGGGCGGCGCGACGACCGTGCGGCGCCGCGTCCACGACAAGACGGCGGTCGTCGGCTACGAGAATGACTTCAACGGCTCCAAGCTGCTGAACGTCGAGGCGCAGTTCGCCTATTCCGACACGCAGGTCTATCAGGCCGAAACCAACTTCCTCTCAGGCGTCGCCTTTTCCACCTTCGGCTATGAAAGCTGGCAGGCCAAGCTCCAGAACACCAGCGAGCTGGACCTGGGCGGCGACTGGAAGACCTTCATCATCCTGGGCGGGCAGTGGAGCGACCAGAAGCGCACCAATCCGCGCATCGGCACGAACGGCAATCTCGTCTCCGGCGCGGGCACGCATCCGGAGGGCAGCATGACCCGCTACGGCCTCTATGGCCAGATGGAGATCGTCTGGTCCGACAAGCTGACGATCATGCCCGGCGTGCGCGTCGACTGGACGGACCTGCGCCCCGGCGCGACGGTGATCGCGGGGACCAGCGTGGCGCGGGTGCGGCACAATGGCGTGTCGCCCAAGATCGCGGCGCTCTACAATCTCACCGATTGGCTCGGCATCTTCGGCTCCTACGCCCATACGGTGCGCCTGCCCAATGTGGACGAGACCTTCACGCGCAGCGCGGCGCGTCCCTACAGCCCCAATTTGCGGCCCGAAAAGTCGGACAATTACGAGGTCGGCTTCACCCTCGCCTTTGACGGTCTGCTGGGCGCCCATGACCGGCTGCGGGCCAAGACCACCTTGTTCCAGAATGACGTGAACGACCTGATCGTCACCTATACGAACGCGCCCGCGCCGTTCAACACCTCCACCTATCTCGTCAATTACGGCCAGTGGCGGCTCAAGGGCATAGAGGTCGAGGCCGAATATGGCATTGGCGGCTTCTTCGCGCGCGGCAATGCGTCCTTCATCGACGGGCGCAGCCGCCTGACCGGGGAATATCTGAACACCGTGCCCGCCAACGACTATCGCCTGACCCTCGGCTATTCGGACGCGGCGACCGGCCTGTCCGGCGGCTGGACCGGCGAGTTCGCCGAACGGCAGGACAAGGTGACGACCGGCCAGTTCTCGCAGCCCGGTTCCGGCATACCGACCGCCGGCTACACGATCCACAGCCTGTTCCTGACCTTCCGCCCGCAAAGCGGCGCGGCCAAGGGGGTCGAGTTCCGGATCACCGCGGAGAATATCTTCAACACCTATTATCGCCGTCACCTCTCCTATCTCGCGGGGGAGGGGCAAACCTTCAAGTTCACCTTCGCCAACACCTTCTGACCATGAGGGACTGACCACGCATGGCGATGCGCTCCTCCACCTTCTCCCGCCCCGGCCTGCCCGCCATGGCATCGCTGGCGGTCAACGGCCTGCTGATCGCGGCGCTGCTGACCATGGGCGCGGGACGGCGGGAGCGCTGGACGGAAAGCCCGGCCCTGTCGGTCCTCACCCTCGCCGCCCTCAAGGGCAGCGAGCAGGGCGAGGAACAGGCTAGCGCGGCCGAGCCGCAGGCGGCGACGGCGGAGGCCCGGCCCGACCGGCCGCAAGCGCAGCCGCCTCAGGCCACGGCGCCCGCCGCCGCGCCTCCGCCTCTGCCCTCTCCGCTCGCCCTGCCCTCGTCGCCGGCATCGCCGGCCATCCCCTCACCGCCAGTCGCGGCTGCTGCTACCCCGGCCGCCGCGCAGAACCCTGCGCCGTCGTCATTATCCAGCCCAATGGCGGCGGCGCAGGGTTCATCCCGTCAGGCGGCACCCTCCGCACCGCAGAGGCGCGGCGTCGCGGACGGGCTGGACGCGGATGCTCCGGCGGGCAAGAGCATGGCCTATGCCGCGCGCGTCCGCTCCTGGCTCTACGCGCATAAAATATACCCGCGCCGCGCGCGCATGCGCCGGGAGGAGGGGATCGTCCGCGTCCGCTTCGTCCTCGACCGGGCGGGAATGCTGGTCGACGGCATGATCGTCGCCGGATCGGGCAAGGCGGCGCTGGACGAGGAAGCCATGGCGATGATGCGCCGCGCCTCCCCCTATCCGCGCGCGCCGGAGGGGGTGGGCGGCGACCGCCTCGAATTCACCGCCCCCATCGAGTTCACGCTGCCCGTCTGACGCATCTTCCCGGGCGATGACGGGGCCGCGCGCCGCGCCCGCATGGGGGAAATTGTCCCGGCACGCCATAGTCTGCTATCGCCCGGTCATGGCCCTGAAACGTCCCGCGATCCTCTTCGTCTGCCTTGGCAATATCTGCCGTTCCCCCCTTGCCGAAGCCGCCTTTCGCACCCGCGCGGACGCGGCCGGTATCGACGTCATCGTCGATTCCGCCGGGACCGGCGACTGGCATGTGGGCGCGCAGCCCGATCCGCGCGCGCAGGCGATCGCGCGGGCGCATGGCATCGACATCTCCGCCTATCGCGCGCGGCAGGTGCGACCCGACGATTTCGACCGCTTCACCCATATCTTCGCGCTGGACCGCGAGAATCTCGCCAATCTCCAACGCCTCGCCCCGCAGGACCATGAGGCGCGCCTGTGCCTGCTGCTCGACCTGGTGCCGGGCATGGAGGGCCAGCCCGTGGCCGATCCCTATTTCGGCGACGATGCGGGCTTCGAGACCACCTGGGGAGAGGTGGACGCCGCCGCGCGGGCGCTGGTGGACGCCCTGCGCCGCTGACCGGCGCGGACGGCACGGGGAACCGGCGCCCCGCCCGCTCATTCGGCCTGTGGAACGAAAGGAGAAGCCCATGTTCGTCGCGGTCTATTGGTGGCGGGTCCACCCCGGCAAGGAGGAGCAGTTCCGCAAGGCATGGGCGCGCGGCACCGACCTGATCCGCGAACGCTATGGCAGCTATGGCTCGCGGCTCCATCGCGACGCGGACGGGCGCTTCGTGGGCTATGCCGAATGGCCGGACGAGGCGACATGGCGCGCCGCCTTCGACCAGAAGATGGTCTATGACGAACCGGAAACCCGCGACGCCTTCGTCGATGCCGTCGCGGAGGTGCCGCCGGACGCGGACCCGATCTTCACCATGACCGTCACGGACGACCGGCTGTTGCGGACGATGCGCGGGAAGGTGTAACGGCTACAAGCCATTCCCCTCCCTGTGCGGGAGGGGAGCAAGAAAACGAAAAGGCCCCCTCCCGCGCCGGGGAGGGGGCCTTTCCCGAAATCGATACGCCTCGCCTCAATCGACGAAGGCGCGCTCCACGACATAGCTGCCGGGCTTGTTGTTGGCGCCCTCGACAAAGCCGCGCGCCTCCAGCAGGGCGGAGGTTTCCTTGATCATGTCCATGCTGCCGCACAGCATGAAGCGGTCATGCTCTGGGTCGAGACTGGCCTCGCCCAGCGTGCCGGTGTCGAACAGGCCGCCATTCTCGATCATGGTCGTGATGCGCTCGCTGCGGTGGAACGGCTCGCGCGTGACGGTCGGCAGATATTGCAGTTGCAGCAGCGCCTGGTCCTGCACCAGCGGATCGCCCGCCAGCGAGCTGGTCAGTTCCTCGCGATAGGCAAGATCGCTGACGCGGCGCACCGAATGCACGACGACGACCTGCGCGAAGCTCTCATAGATGTCCGGATCCCGTATGACGCTGAGGAAGGGGGCGAGGCCCGTGCCGGTCGCCAACAGGAACAGGCGGCGTCCGGGCAGCAGCGCGTCGGCCACCAGCGTGCCGGTCGGTTTCTTGCCGAGGTAGATCTGGTCGCCCGCCTTGATCTGTTGCAGGCGCGATGTCAGCGGACCGTCCTCCACCTTGATCGACAGGAACTCGATCTCCTCCGCATAGGAAGGGCTGGCGATCGAATAGGCGCGCAGCAGCGGCCGGGTCTCGGTCGGCAGGCCGATCATCACGAACTCGCCGGATCGGAAACGGAAACTGGCCGGGCGGGTAATGGCGAAGCTGAACAGATGTTCGTTCCAGTGGCGGACCCACTGCACGGTTTCCACATTCAAGGCGGCGGTCGGCTCGAGCTTCGGGGCTTCCTGAACAGGGTCACTCACTGACCGTCAACTCCATCGGGTAGGGGATAGCGGGCAAATAGGAGAATCGCGACGGCGGTCAAGGCGCGCTTGAATATTTGCGTCGTTTCCTCGCGCACCAGCAGGCGGATCGTCGCGTCCGCCGCGTCCTTCTCGCCGCGTCCGATCAGGCGCAGCAGGGAGATCAGGATCGCTTCCGCCTCGCTGACATGGGGGCAGGAGATGGAGCCGAAACCCATTTTCTCGATGCCGTCGCGATTGAGCGCCATCATGGCCATGTGGAAGTGGGGCAAGGCGTCGCCGAGCTGCGACCGCTCGAAGGCGGAACCCAGCACAGATGGCGGACAACGGCGCTCCGCCATGCTTTGCGTCCATCCGCGCATGGACCAGATGATGAACCGGCTGCCTTCGTCCAGCGCGCCGACCGGGCGGTCGAGATAGTCGTACATGGGGGCGATTCCCTCCGATGAAACCATGCTATTGAGAATGACTTGCATTTGGGTAGCGATGTTGCGCGGCCCTTGCAACCCGTCATCTTGCCCTTTCCGGGGCGTTCCTCCGGCCCAAGTTCAGCTTCAGCGGCCTTCAGAAGATATTGGCTCCGATATCGGGCCGAAAAGGGCCTTCGGGCGTCTCCGCCCCAGGCCACCCTGCCGCCCCACGCGAATCACCGCTTCGACAGCGCCCGAGTCGCGACCGCCGCGGCCGATGCGCGATTCTCCACGCCCAGCTTGATGAAGATATGGTCGAGATGCTTGTTCACCGTCCGCGCGGAGATGTTCAGTATCTCGCTCATGTCCTTGTTGGACTTGCCGCGCGCGGTCCACAGCAGCACGTCCGCCTCGCGCGGGGTGAGGCCCAGTTCCTGTTGCAGCATCTGCGCCTCCATCCCCTCGAAGGAGCGGGCGAGGCCGAACAGATGCTCGCCGGGCGAGGCCGCGCCCAGATAACTGATGGAGAATTTCTGGGAGGCCATGGGCAGCGTCTCCTCCCCCTCTCCCTCGCCGCCCGCTTCGGCCAGAAGGGCGCGCCGGGCGAGTGCGCCGCGCAGCAGGCCCAGTGCCTCCGCATCCAGCTCGTCCAGTAGGCGCTGCGTCTCCCCCGTCGCCCAGAGGATCGCACCGTCGCTTCCCGCCGCGAGCAGCCGCCCGCCGAGGCTGTCTAGCGCGGTCAGCGCGCTGCGCGTCTTCACCGCATTGCCCAGATGCACCCGCACCCGCGCCATCAGCGCGTCCAGCGCCAGCGGCTTGGTCACATAATCGACGCCGCCCGCCGCCAACCCCTTCACCACATGTTCCGGCTCGCTGAGGCCGGTCATGAAGATGACGGGGACATGGGCCGCGCCCTCTATCGCCTTGATCCGGCGGCAGGTTTCGAACCCGTCCATGCCGGGCATCACCGCGTCGAGCAGGATGAGGTCGGGCATGGCCGCCGCGATGCTGTCCAGCGCCTCCCGCCCGTCGGCCGCCGTCAGGGGCGCCAGCCCGTTGGCCGCGATCATGCCCTGGAGGAGCACACGCGCATCGGGGTCGTCGTCCACGATCAGGACGATGGGCAGCGCCGGCGCGCTCATGCCGCCGCCTCCCAGTCCAGTTCGAGAAGGAGGCCGATGCGGTCGAGCAGCACCGAGACCTCATAGGGTTTGACCAGATAGTCGTCATGCGGGTCGTCGGGCAGGCGCCGCCGCTGGAAGTCGTGGACATTGGCCGACACCATCAGGATCGGCACCTCCATCCCGCCAATCGCGCCCAGTTCCGCGCGGATGGCGCGCGCGGCCTCCCAGCCGGTCATGCGCGGCATGGCGATGTCCATGACAACGAGGTCGGGCGGCCGCCGCCGGAACGCCTCCACCGCCGCCTGCCCGTCGCCCGCGAAGGACAGGTCGAAGCCAATGGGCGTCAGCAGGTCGCGCATCAGGTCCAGATGCGCGGTATCGTCGTCCACCACCAATATATGCCGCCGCCGCCCGGCATAGCGGCGCGCGCGCGGGTCGGGCGCGGCGCCGCCTTCCTTGGGCGGCGCCTCGGAGAAGAACATCTTCATGCGGAAGATGCTGCCCACCCCGGGCTCGCTCTCGACCGTCAACTGCCCGCCCATGATATCGACCAGCAATCGCGTGATGGTCAGGCCCAGGCCCACGCCCGGCTGCCCGCGCATCGTCTCCAGCCGCTCGAACGGTTCGAATATGCGCTCGATATGCTCCGGCGCGATACCCACGCCCGTGTCGCGTATCTCGAACTCCGCCACCGGGTCGCGCCACAATATGGTCAGCGCCGCGGAGCCGGATGGCGTATATTTGATCGCGTTGGAGGTGAGGTTGATGAGGATCTGGCGCAGCCGCTTCTCGTCCGTATGGACCCAGCAGGGCAGATGGGCGGGACGGGCATGCTCGAACTCTATGCCGCGCGCCGCCGCCTGCACCCGGAACATGTCGACGATCTGGTCGAGCAACTCCGACAGGTTCACCCGCTCCCGCGCGATGCGCACCGCACCGTTCTCGATGCGCGACACGTCCACCAGGCCGTCCACCAGGTCCGACAAATGGGTCGCGCTCCTGCGGATCACCCGGATCGCGTCGGCCACCTGCCGGTCCTGCGCGCGCTCCAGCATCTGGGCATAGCCGGATATGGTGTTGAGCGGACTCCTGATCTCGTGGCTGACGCCCACAATATAGCGGCTCTTGGCGAGGTTCGCCGCCTCCGCCGCATCCTTGGCGCGTTGCAGCTCCGCGTCCGTGCGGGCATGCGCCTCTATCTCGTCCATCAGCATCTGCGTCTGGCGCTCGCTCTCCTCCTCCGCCGCGCGCTGGCTCTCCCGCGCCAGCACGAAATACCAGACGGCAAATGCCGCCGCCGCCGACAGGCCCAGAAACACGGTCTGGAGGACGCTCGCCAGCGCCTCCGGCCGGTCGCCCATGCCGACCCGCTGGTAGAAGATGAGGAGAAGGACCACTCCGATGATCGCCAGCGATATGGCATAGGCGATGGCGAAGCGGACCAGCCGCGCATAGCCGATGTCGGTCAGCGGGGCGGGCAGGAAGCGGCGCACGGCGGCGGCGAAGCGCTCTATGGATTGCGGCCGCTCCTTGCAGGCATCGTGACAGCGCGCCTCCAGCGTGCAGCAGAGCGAGCAGATCGCGCCCTCATAGACGGGGCAATAGGCCATGTCGGGCGCCTCGAACCGGTTCTCGCACACGGTGCAGTCGCATTCCGCGCCGTCCATATGATCGACCGGCCGCGCCACATAATGCCGCCCGCCCGTGGCCCAGGCGATCAGCGGCGCCAGCATGAAGGCGACCGCCAGCCCGATCAGCGGCGAGAACATCTGCGCCGTCTCCCCGAACGCTCCGGTGAAGCTCAGGGTGGAGCAGAGGAGCGACCCCAGCATCGCCCCCACGCCCACCGGATTGACATCGCGCAGATAGGCACGGCGGAACTCGATGCCCGGCGGGCTGAGACCCAGCGGCTTGGACACCATCAGGTCCGCGATCACCGCTCCGAACCACGCCACCGCGAAATTGCTGTAGAGCGCCAGCACCCGCTCCACCACCGTCTGGATGCCGCCCTCCATCAGCATCAGCGCGACCGCCGTGTTGAACACCAGCCACACGACGCGCCCCGGATGGCGATGGGTCAGGCGCGAGAAGAAGTTGGAGGAGGCGATGGACCCCGCATAGGCATTGGTGACGTTGATCTTGGTCTGGCACAGCGCCACGAAAATCCCCGTCAGCACCACCGCCGCGCCGGGCGAGGAGAGCAAGCCCGCGAAGGTCATGAAATATTGCGCGGTGGGATTGGCGGCATCGACCGGCCGCATGCCGATGGACAGCGCCCAGACGGCGAGGAAGGAGCCGATGCAGATCTTGAGCGCACCGATCAATATCCAGCCCGGCCCGGTCAGCAGGAGCGCGGCCCACCATCGCCGCGCGCCCACCGCCTCCTGCTCCGGCAGGAAGCGGAGATAATCCACCTGCTCGCCGATCTGCGGCAGCAGCGACAGGAATATGGCGAGCGCCGCGCCGAAACTGGCCAGTTGGCCCGTCCGCGCCTCCCCCTCATGGCCCATCCACAATGCCAGTCCCCGCTCGCCTGTCATGGCGAGGAACAGCAGCGGCGCGAGCTGGAGGACCAGCCATAGGGGCTGCGTCCAGTTCTGCCAGCGGCTGACGCGGCGAAAACCGTAAGCCGCGATGGGGATGACGACCAGGGCACTCAATATATGGCCGATGGCGAGCGGTATGCCGAAGCACAGGTTCAGCGCCGCCGACAGGATCACCGCCTCTATGGCGAAGAGGATGAAGGTGAAGCTGGCATAGACGGCGGAGGTGATGGTGGAGCCGAGATAGCCGAAGCCTGACCCGCGCGTCAGCAGGTCCATGTCCACGCCGTAGCGCGCGCCATAATAGCATATGGGAATGCCGGAGATCAGAAAGATCGCCGCCGCCGCCGCCAGTGCCCAGGCCATGCTGGTGAAGCCATAGCCCAGCGTCACCGTCGCCCCGATCGCCTCGCAGGCAAGGAAGGCGATGGAGCCGAGCGCCGTGTTCGCCACCCATGCGGGCGTCCAGACACGCGCGCGCCGCGCGGTGAAGCGCAACGCATAATCCTCCAGCGTCTGGTTGCCCACCCACTGGTTGTAGATACGCCGGTTGCCGGCGATCCGCTGCCGCTTGGCGGCGACGCGAGCCAGGGGAGAAGGCGGCGCTTCGGGCATCCTGCCGTGCATCGGCCTCAGGCGGTTCCGGCAAGGAGGAAGCCCAGGCCCGCGCCCGCCAGCCCCAGCCCGCGCACCCATCGGGCGGGCACATGCCGCGCCAGCGCCAGCCCGGCGACATGGAGCAGCGCCGTCGCCGCAAGGAAACCGCCCGCAAAGCCGAGGGCCGCCTGCCCGCCCGGCGATTCCAGTCCATGCGCCATGCCATGGGCAAAGCCGAACAGGCCCGCCAGCGCCGCCGCCAGCACCAGCGGCGCGCGCAACCGCGCCGCCACCGCGCCGCCCAGCGCGAGGAGCGACAGGATGATGACCATCTCCGCCCCGCTTCCGCCCTGATGCGCCAACGCGCCATAGCCGAAGCCCGCCAGCATGGTCGACAGGAAGGCGGCGGGCAGCACCCACAGCGCCCGGCCCGCCGCCAGCCCGGCCCAAAGCCCGACCATCAGCATCGCCGCCAGATGGTCCATGCCGGTCAACGGGTGGAGAAGGCCGCTGACGAAGCCGCCCTCCTCATGCCCCGGATGAGCGAGCGCGGGCACGGCGGGCAGGGTCAACACGGCCATGGCCATGCTGCGATAGACAATCCTCATGGCCTTTTTCCTTCCCTGTTCGACTGGAATCCCATCATCCGCGTTTCTCACCGCATCTCTCCCCCTCGCCCTCCTGAGCCTGTTTCAGGAGGGCGCCCTTGATGCCCCTCCATGCGGGGGAAGGAATGGATGCCGGAACAGGTCCAGCATGACGCGGGGACGGTAGACCGGCCACGCTACACGCCCCTTTCCGGCAAACCGCCCGCCTCCACGATGAACCGCGCAATGTCCGGCAATCCCTGCCCCGCGCGGATATTGGCGAAGACGAAGGGGCGGACGCCACGCATCTTCCTCGCGTCGCGGTCCATCACCTCCAGGCTGGCCCCCACAAAGGGGGCAAGGTCGATCTTGTTGATGACGAGCAGGTCCGACCGCGTGATGCCCGGCCCGCCCTTGCGCGGTATCTTGTCGCCCGCCGACACGTCGATGACATAGAGGGTGATATCGGCCAGCTCCGGCGAGAAGGTCGCGGCGAGATTGTCGCCTCCGCTCTCGATCAGGATGAGGTCGAGGGCGGGAAAGCGCTGCGAAAGCTGCTCCACGGCGGCGAGGTTGATGGAGGCATCCTCGCGGATCGCGGTATGGGGGCATCCGCCCGTCTCCACGCCGATGATCCGCTCCGGCACCAGCGACCCGGCGCGGGTCAGGAATTCGGCATCTTCCCGCGTGTAGATGTCGTTGGTGATCGCCGCGATGTCATAATGGTCGCGCAGATATTTACACAACGCGTCCATCAGCGCGGTCTTGCCCGAACCGACCGGCCCGCCAATGCCGACGCGCAGGGGGCCATTGTGCGGGAGGGAGGCGGGAGAGGAGAAGGAGGAATTGTCGCTCATGTCCTGAACAGCCTCGTATATTGGGTTTCATGGGCCATGCAGCCGAGGTCGGCGACCAGCGCGCAGCCGCCCAGCGCGTCGAACGGATCGCCATCCTCCGGCAGGGCCATGGCCCGACCGACGGCGGCGAGGATGATCGGCCGCAGGTCGCGCAGAACCAACTGCCCGTCCGTCTGGCCCAGCGGCACAAGACGTTGCGATGCCGAAACGAAATTGGCGGCGACCCCATGTAGCCAGCCGGTCAGGCCCGCCTCCAGCCCGATCCCCCGCGCCGCGAAGAGGACGGCGGCCGCAATGGGGTAGGGAAGCCCGTGATCTTTTACACTGGCCAGCAACGGCCCGAAACGCTCTTCCCCCGCCGCCGCCAGCGCGATCCGGCGAAAGGCCGCTCCTTGCGCCGTCGCCTCCACCAGACGCTCATGCCCGGTCTGCGACGCCGTGCCCAGTTCCGCCACCGTCGCCAGCCGCTCCGCATCGTCCGCCGCCGCAGCGCGCCAGCCATGGACGAACAGCACCGCGTCATTATGGACGGCGCCATGGTCGATCAGGTCGGCGATCCACTGAAGCGTGCTCGCCCGGTCCGTCACCAGCCCCGCCTCCACCGCCCATTCCAGCCCGCCCGAATGGGCAAAGCCGCCAATAGGCCAGGACGGCGACATCCAACTCATCAGGTCGTAGAGGCCCGCCGCATCAGCCATGGGAATGCTCGTGATGATGGTGCCCGTGGTTGTTGTGGTGGTGGTCATCATCATGATGATGGCCATGCCCGCCACCCGCATAGGCGCCCCCCTCCGGATCGAAGGGCGCGAGGATCGCCTCCCATGCGCCGCCCAGCCCGGTCACCATGTCGGCGATCACATGATCGTGCCGGATGCGCAGGCGGCCGCCATCCGCTCCTGGCACCAGCTGCGTCGGCAGATGCCGGTTGCCCAGATGCCAAGCGATCCGCACCAGCTCCGCCGTCGTCGCCGCCCGTATCTCCAGCAGCGCCTCCGCCGTCGCCTCCACCGCGACGCGCGTCCCGTCCTCCAGCCTCAGCACGTCCCCGTCGCGCAGGCCGGCCGGCCGCGCCCTATCGAGCAGGATCGAGGCCCCACCCTCCGTCCGGAACACCATGCGGCGACGCGAGCGCTGGTCATGGTCGAGACGCACGCTGTCTCCCGCCTCCGCTGTCTCCCCGGCCCTTTCTATGGCGACGATCCTCAGCATGGTCCCTCTCAATACAGGAAATAACGCTGGGCGAGCGGAAGCTCGGCCGCCGGCTCGCAGGTCAGCAGTTCGCCGTCCGCGCGCACCTCATAGGTCTCCGGATCGACCTCGATCACCGGCAGCGCATCGTTCAGCTTCATGTCCCGCTTGCCGATGCCGCGCACGCCCGCGACGGGCAGCACCGCGCGCCGGAGGCCCAGCCGCTCACCCACGCCGGACTGGAAGGCGGCACGGCTGACGAAGGTCACGGCATTCGCCGCCATGGCCGCGCCATAGCTGCCGAACATGGGCCGGTGATGCACGGGCTGCGGCGTCGGGATGCTGGCATTGGGATCACCCATCATGGCCGAGACGATCATGCCGCCCTTGATGACGAGATCGGGCTTGGCGCCGAAGAAAGCGGGCGACCAGAGCACGAGGTCGGCCAGCTTGCCCACCTCCACCGATCCGATCTCCGCCGCCATGCCCTGCGCGATGGCCGGGTTGATCGTATATTTGGCGACATAGCGGCGGACGCGCAGATTGTCGTTGTCGCCCACCTCTCCAGGCAGGGCGCCCCGCTGCGCCTTCATCTTGTGCGCCGTCTGCCACGTGCGCGTCAGCACCTCGCCCACCCGCCCCATCGCCTGGCTGTCGCTGGAGATGATGCTGATGGCTCCCAGGTCATGCAGGAGATCCTCTGCCGCGATGGTCTCCGGGCGGATGCGGCTCTCCGCGAAGGCGACGTCCTCCGGGATGCGGCTGGAGAGGTGGTGGCAGACCATGAGCATGTCCAGGTGCTCATCGATGGTGTTGACGGTGAAGGGCCGTGTGGGATTGGTGGAGCTGGGCAGGACATTGCGCTCCCCCGCCACGCGGATGATGTCCGGCGCGTGCCCGCCGCCCGCGCCCTCACTGTGGAAGGTGTGGATGGTGCGCCCCTTGAACGCCGCGATGGAATCCTCCACAAACCCGCTTTGATTCAGGGTGTCCGTGTGGATCGCCACCTGCACGTCCAGTTCGTCGGCCACGCCGAGACAGGTGTCGATGGCCGCCGGGGTGGTGCCCCAGTCCTCATGCAGCTTCAGCCCGATGGCCCCGGCCAGCACTTGCTCCCGCGAGGGCCGGGGGTCGAGCAGTTGCCTTTCCCCAGGAAGCCAAGGTTATGGGATACTCGTCTGCGGCCTCCAGCATGCGGCGCATGTTCCAATGCCCGGCGTGCAGGTGGTGGGTACGTGCCGTGGGCCGGGCCGGTGCCTCCACCGATCATGGTGGTGATGCCGCTGGCCAGCGCGTGGTCGATCTGCTGCGGGCAGATGAAGTGAATGTGCGTGTCGATGCCGCCTGCGGTGACGATGCAGCCCTCCCCCGCGATCACATCTGTGGCCGCGCCGATGACCATGTCCACACCGTCTTGCAGCAAGGGATTCCCGGCATGGCCGACGCCGACGATGCGGCCATGTTTGATGCCGATGTCCGCTTTGATGACGCCGAGCGTGGCATCGAGAATGAGCGCGTTCGTGATAACCGCGTCGAGAGATTCCGCGTCTAGCGCGAGGGGCGACTGCGCCATGCCGTCGCGGATGACTTTGCCGCCGCCAAATTTCACCTCGTTCCCGTAGCCGCCTTTTTCCGCGATGAGATCGCGCTCGACCTGGATGAACAATTCCGTGTCCGCCCGCCGGACTTGATCGCCGGCTGTGGGGCCGAACA
>JASGGS010000090.1:0-15768 GCA_047602685.1 Sphingobium sp. | reverse complement strand
GTTGCGGCGTACGATCCGCAACGTGGTGCCGGACCCCTGCACCGTATAGCCGCGCGCGGCGAGGGCTATGCGCAATTCCTCCAGCGATTGCCCGAACGTCACCTGCATGACCGACGTGCCGCCAAGCGCCAGGCTGGTCGTTGAGGCGATCCGCACGCCGGGTATCGAGCGCATCATGGACTCGCCTGCGCCCACCGATCCGACATTGGGCGTATCATATTGGATGAGATAGGTTGTTTCGCCTATGCCCGCCGTCGCGGAACTGTCTGCGGGGACATATTCGGTGATGCCGATATCGTCCGCCGCATCGTCCGCTATCGCGTTGCTGACAGGCTCTTCGATGATGAGGGAGGGGTCGGGGCGCAGTACGCCGCTCATCAGCGCCTGGATGTAGAGTTCGTCCATGCGCTTGACTGCACGGTCCATCATGGCGGGAATGTCGGCTGGCTTGTCCACGCGCAACGTGAAGCCGCCAATATAGCGGTTGTCCGGACCATAGCGTGCTGCGAAGCGGCCGATGACGGGACCGGTGGGCGATGTCCGTTCGATCCGTGCCAGCGGCATCACGACGTCCGCCGCGCCATACAGGTCTAGCAGGATACGCCACCAGTTGCGTCCGCGCCGCGTGACCTGCCCCGCATTCAGCAGCATGGGATCGGCCCCCGCGCCGGATGTCCGAACATAATCGATGGCGCTGTCGCCCGTCCGGAATGTCGCCCATGCCCGCTGCCATTCCGTCGGAGACTCGAACACGGTGCTGACGCCGCCTTCGGTCAGGACCGGTATGACAAGCAGGGGGGGCGAACGCATCGTCTGCCCTGAGACGCCAAGGCCCTGGCCCGCGCGTGCCCGGTCGAACAGGACGGTGAGACGCGCGATATAGCGGTTCGGACCGATCTGCTCCTTCTGCACCTCGATCGCGGAGACCATGGCGTCCAGAGCCGAATCGGGCAGCATGCTACCGCCTCCGCCATGCACTTGCCCGGTCAATTTCTTCCAGGCGAGACGCTGCGCCAGCTTCCAGCCCTGAATGCGCGCGGCCTCGGAATTGGAACCGTAGACATCGACGTCAATGTCCCGCACCTCGAAATCCGCGCTGCTCGCAATGGGCGGAATGCCGCGCTCTCCCTCGATCTGCGCGATCAGGATCGCACCGGCGGCGGCGACCATGAGGGCGGCGAGGATCGGGACGGGCCGGATGGCGGGCAGGGTACGTATCACGGCGTCCTTTTGGCGGCATTGGGCTGGAAAACCAAGCCCGATTTGGTAAGGGCCGTGCATGGACCCCAAGCACAATCAGCCGTCCGGCTATACATATGCACAGGCTGGCGTCGACATCGCCGCCGGCAACGCCCTTGTTCGCGCCATCGCGCCTCTTGCCAAGGCGACCCGCCGCCCCGGCGCCGATGCCGATCTTGGCGGATTTGGCGGATTTTTCGATCTGCGCGCGGCGGGGTTCAAGGACCCGCTGCTGGTCGCGGCCAATGACGGCGTGGGCACGAAGCTGAAGCTTGCCATCGATACGAATCGCCATGCGACCGTCGGCATCGACCTCGTTGCCATGTGCGCCAATGACCTGATCGTGCAAGGCGCGGAGCCCTTATTCTTCCTCGACTATTTTGCCACCGGCAAGCTGGATAACGGCGTTGCGGAACAGGTTATCGCCGGCATCGCGGAGGGTTGCAGGCAGGCAGGGTGCGCGCTGATCGGCGGCGAGACGGCGGAGATGCCCGGCATGTACGCGCCGGGCGACTATGACCTTGCGGGCTTCTGCGTCGGCGCGGTGGAGCGCGATGAGGTGCTGACCGCGGACAAGGTGGCCGAGGGCGACGTGATCCTCGGACTCGCCTCTTCCGGCGTTCATAGCAATGGCTATTCGCTGGTACGTCGTCTGGCCGCCGACAAGGGCTGGAAACTGGATCGCCCCGCGCTGTTCGATCAGGAAACCCTCCTCATCGACGCGCTGCTGGCGCCGACGCGCATCTATGTGAAGCAACTTCTTCCCCTCGTCCGCTCCGGCCATGTCCATGCGATGGCCCATATCACGGGCGGCGGTCTCCTGGAGAATATCCCGCGCGTCCTGCCGCAAGGCCTTCATGCCGTGATCAGTGCCGATACATGGGCGCAACCGCGCCTCATGGCCTTCCTCCAGGCGCAGGGGGCGATCGAGCCTGGCGAGATGGCCCGCACCTTCAACTGCGGCATCGGCATGGCTGTCGTCGTGGCGGAGGGCGATGTCGTCCATGTCATCGCGGCGCTTCAGGAGGCAGGAGAGACAGTCCATCGCATCGGCACCATCATCGCTGGCGAAAAGGGCTGCACGGTCAAGGGTTCGGCCGACGCATGGAGCGCGATGGCTGCATGGGAAGCCGTCCATCATGGCTGAACGGGCGAAGGTCGCCGTTCTGATTTCCGGTGGCGGGACCAACATGGCCGCGCTGCTCTATGCCGCGAAGGCGGATGACTGCCCCTATGATATCGTGCTCGTCGGTTCCAATAACCCGGATGCGGGCGGCCTGAAACTGGCCGGCGCGGAAGGGGTGAAGACCTTTGCCCTGCCGCACAAGGGCATGGCGCGGGCGGATCATGATGCGGCCATGCACGCGGCGCTGATCGCGGCGGGAGCGGAATATGTCGCGCTGGCAGGCTATATGCGCATCCTAACGCCCGAGTTTGTGAGCAAATGGGAAGGGAGGATGCTTAATATCCATCCCTCGCTCCTGCCGCTTTACAAAGGACTGCATACCCATCGGCGCGCGCTGGAGGCGGGCGATACGCATGCGGGGTGCAGCGTTCATCTCGTGACCGCGGATCTGGATGACGGCCCGGTGCTGGGACAGACCGAAGTCGCGATCCTGCCGGGCGATACGGAAGAAAGTCTCGCGGCGCGTGTCCTGATCGCGGAGCATCAACTCTACAGCCGCACATTGGCGCTGCATGTCTCCCGGGAGCGCGATCCGGTGTGGATCGCGGACAAGGTTGGGGAATTGGCGCTTGCGCTTCCCGAAACCAGCTTTCGGACCGCCCATGGTTCACCGGCCTGGCGTGTCGGGGGTGAGAAATCGGGGAAATTCTTCGCCATTTTCTTCAATCGTCATCATGGCGAGGAGGCTATCGGCATCCTCGTCAAGACCAGTGGCGAGGACGAGATGCTGGCTCTGGTCGATCAGGACCCCGGCCTTTATTTCCGGCCCGCCTATTATGGTCCGTCGGGCTGGGTGGGGATCAGGCTCGACCAGCCCGGAACGGACTGGGAGCATGTCAGGGACTGGCTTGAGCGAAGCTGGCGTTCCTGCGCTCCCAAGAAACTGACCCGCCTGCTTGACGTGGCCGATCAGTTCTAAAACCGGTAAAAGTCGTCCTTAATCAGCGACGGTTCCGATAACGCCGCCAGCGACGCCGCCGACGGCTGCGCCCTTCTCGACGCTCTTGCCGCTGATCGCGGCGACGCCAGCGCCTGCCGCTCCGCCGATTGCAGCGCCCTTGAGGGTGGAACAGCCCGAGACCGTCATGGCCAAGGGGGCGAGCAGCGTCGCTGCGAAAATCGCAGGTTTCATCTCACATCTCCTTGAAAGAGGCTGATCTAGATAAAACCTGGGGGAGGGGAGAGTTCCCACGCGACAGCCGTTCCGCCGCGCGGGAACCATGGCTCAGCCGACGATTTCTTCCGGCTTGAAGAAATAGGCGATTTCGATCGCGGCATTCTCGTCGCTGTCCGAGCCATGGACGCTGTTGGCCTCGATGGATTCGGCGAACAGCTTGCGGATCGTGCCCTCTTCAGCGTTCTCGGGGTTGGTCGCGCCCATGATGTCGCGGTTGCGCTGCACGGCATTCTCGCCTTCCAGAACCTGCACAACGACAGGCCCGGAAATCATGAAGGAAACGAGATCGTCGAAGAAGGGGCGCTCCCTGTGAACGGCGTAGAAGCCCTCGGCCTGCTCCCTGGTCAGGTGCAGGCGCTTGGATGCGACGACGCGCAGGCCTGCTTCTTCCAGGACCTTCGTGACGGCGCCGGTCAGATTGCGACGGGTCGCATCGGGCTTGATGATGGAAAAGGTGCGGGTCGCGGCCATGCGGAAACACTCCGGATAATTGGTAGGAAAAAGTCGGGCGCGCTCTAGCCGTAGAGTGGATGGGGATCAAGTCCGAGGCGTTGCGGACGGAGATCGCGGGCGGAGCAGGGTCGTCGGATCGCCGCGAAGACTCAAATTAACGTCTTGTTCGCCCGGCCTATAATGGGCCGATGATACATCCTTCTTCCCCACCGCTTCGCCGGGCCTATGCCGATGGCAAACATGGCCAGATCCATTATTATGATGCGGGAGGCGACGGCATTCCGTTGTTGCTGCTCCATCAATCGCCAGCTTCCTCTTCGGACTGGTTCCCGCTGATTCCTTTCTTCCAGGCCGCCGGATTCCGGACGATGGCGATGGATACGCCCGGCATGGGCCTGTCCGATGCGGCGGACCATGAGCCGGTGTTGCGGGATTATGCCGATGCCGTGCCGGTCGTGCTGGATCATGCGGGCGTGGCGAGCGCTCATCTGGTGGGCCACCATACCGGCGTCCAGATCGCCATCGAGGCGGCTGTCCATCACGAGTCCCGCGTTCGCAGCACTTCCCTTTACGGCGTGCCGGTGATGACCGCCGATGAGCGGGAGGGATACTGGCAGCAGATCGTCACCAACGAGAAGAAGGGGCTGATCCACCGCCCCGTTTCCGGCGGAGCCAATCTGACGGACCATTTCCGCCGGATAGAAGGCTTTTATAGCCCCCTCGGCGCGCAGAGGATGATCCTGTCGGCTCTGCTGGCCGGACCGTCCTGGTGGCATGGCCATAATGCGGCGTTGCGCCATGACATGGTGCCTGCCCTGCTGGCCGCCGCGCAGCCGATCCTGCTGCTCTCCAATTCCGGCGAGATGCTGGACGCCAATACACGCAAGGCGGCCGAGCTGCGCCCGGATGCGGATTTCGTCATGCTGGAGACGCCGGGGCAGATGGCGCCCGACGATGATCCGGAGGGGCTGGCGAAAGCCATCATCGCCTTTGTGAACAAAGTGGAGACAGGGCGCGGCGTCTAAGGGCCTTGCCGCCAGCGCGCGCCCTCTTGCCGCCAGAAATGCGTGGCGATCCCTTCGCGCTTGCTGAGGGACCGCCAGCTTTCGCGGGCATCCGCGATGGTCAGGTCATCGAAGAAATAGAAGGTGCGCTCGAATGCCAGCGCCTCCTCCCGGAACCGCCCGTCGACCAGCGCGATGCGCGTGGCGCCGTTTGCCGGCCGGCAGGCATGGGAGAGGAGAATGGGCTGCACGTCCGGCAGAGGAGCATCGGCATGGTCGTTCGCCAGGAAGCTTTCCGGCCCGGCCGACCAGAGCTGGACCGAAATGCGGCCAAGCTGTCCGGCATCCTCCGACACCACCAGCAGGCGCTCGTCCTCGCCGAGCACGCGCGCCGCGATCTGCGGAAGCACTTGCTCCACGGGATCGCGGCTGAGCTGGTAGAAGTCCACGCGCATGGGGCGGTCAGCCCGCCTCGATCACGTCGGTCACGAGCCGGTCGAGCAGGCGCACGCCATAGCCCGTCGCGCCCTTGTCGTGCAGCGAGCCGGGCTTGTCCGCCCAAACCATGCCCGCAATGTCCAGATGCGCCCAGGCCACGCCATCCTGGATATAGCGCTTAAGGAACTGCGCGGCGGTGATCGAACCGGCATAGCGGGACCCCATATTCTTCATGTCGGCAATGGGGCTGTCGATCATCTTGTCATAGACATCGCCCATCGGGAAGCGCCACAGCCGCTCGCCGGTATCCTCCCCCGCCTTGACGATCTGCCCCGCCAGCGTGTCGTCATTGGAGAAGATGCCCGCATATTCGTTGCCCAGCGCCGCGATGATCGCGCCGGTCAGCGTGGCAAGGTCGATGACGCTTTTGGGCTTGAAGGTCTCCTGCGTCCACCACAGTGCGTCGGCAAGGACGAGGCGGCCCTCCGCGTCGGTGTTGATGACCTCCACCGTCTGGCCGGACATGGACTTCACCACGTCGCCGGGGCGCTGGGCATTGCCGTCGGGCATGTTCTCGACCAGGCCGCAAATGCCGACCACATGCGCCTTTGCCTTGCGCAGGGCGAGCGCCTTCATCACACCCGCGACGGCGCCCGCGCCGCCCATGTCCCACTTCATGTCCTCCATGCCCGCGCCGGGCTTCAGGGAAATGCCGCCCGTGTCAAAGGTCACACCTTTCCCTACCAACGCGAAGGGGTTGATCTGCTTTCCCCCGCTGCCGTCCCAGCGCAGCGCGAGCAGGCGGGGCGGGCGGGACGATCCCTGGCCGACGCCGAGCAGGGCGCCCATGCCGAGATTCTTCATGTCCGTTTCGTCCAGGATGCCGACCTCTATGCCGAGGTCGGCGAGGTGGCGGACGCGTTCCACGAAGCTTTCGGGATAGATGATGTTGCCCGGCTCCGACACCAGTTCGCGGGTGAGGGATATGCCGGAGACGAGGGCGTCGGCATGGACGAAGGCGGCATCGTCCGCGTCGGCGTCGGAGACGAGGTAGAGCGTCTCGATGCTCGGCTTCTGCGCGTCCGTCTGCTTGGTGCGGTAGGTGTCGATTCGCCAGGCGCGCAGGCGGGCGCCGAGCGAGAGGGCCGCGATGCTGGATGCGTCAAGCCCGGTGGCGATCACGGCGATGCGCTTCACGCCGGAGGTGAGCAGGCGCGCGGAGATGGTCCCGCCCGCTTTCTCGAAATCCGCCTGCTTGCCGTCGCCGGTGCCGAGCAGGACGACGCGAAGCGTCTGCCCGCCTTCGGTCACGAAAATCTCGAACCATCCGCCCGCATCGCCCGTGAAACGGGTCGCCTTGGCCGCATCGGCGATGAGAGTGCCGGATTCGAGGGGAATCTCGATCGGGGCATCCTTGGCTACCGGATAAATCCGGCTCTCAATGTCGGCGGGAAGGGTGGCGGTGAGCGTGACATCCATGGTGCGGCCTGTTCCTCGATTGCGTCTGTGGCTCTTTCGGATGTTGGAGATAATGGCGCCTGCCCGCCATTGCCATCGCCAAATGCCCCTTTTTCACGCCGAGCGGGAACCGGATCGCCTCCGTAATCGTCGCATGGGCGTTGCAGCCCGGGCCAAGCGGTGCGATAGGCGGCAATTCCTGTTCAAAAGAGACGGCCCGCCGCGCAAACGCATGCCTTTCGTCAATAGTCGTGATTTCGGAAGGAGGAGGGCAGGGCCGGGCCTGGCGCTGCTGGGCGCGCTCGGCTGCGCCGCCGCGCTCACCCAGCAGGCCGCCGCGCAGGAACTGTCCAAACCCCATGAGGCGGAGGCCGCCCGCGCCCGCGGAGGCGCCCAAGGCCGCCTCGGATGAACTCAGCTTCACGGCCGACCAGCTCCTGTATGACAATGATCGCGACGTCGTGACGGCGCAGGGCAATGTCCTGGCGTCGCGGCAGGGCAATATATTGCGTGCCGACATGGTTATCTGGGATCGGGACAGCGGCAAGGTCACGGCCAAGGGCGATGTGTCCATCACCGACCCCAAGGGCAATATCGCCTATGGCGACGTGATGGACGTGACGGACGATCTGAGGGACGGCATCGTCAAGAGCCTGCTCATCGTCACCGAGCAGGGCGACAGGATAGCGGCGGAGCAGGGGGAGCGGCGCAAGGCCATCTTCATCCTGAACCGGGCCGCCTATTCGCCTTGCCGCGTGATCGACGACCATGGCTGTCCCAAGGAGCCGAGCTGGCAGATCAAGGCGGCGCGGGTCGTCTATGACAGCGACAGGGAGATCGTGCGCTACCAGGGCGCGCGCATGGAGATGTTCGGCGTCCCGTTGCTGCCGCTGCCGGGCCTGACCCATCCGGTCGGCAATCGCTCCGGCTCCGGTTTCCTCGTGCCCGATATCGGCATGCTCTATGGGGGGCTGGAATTCGGCCTGCCCTATTATTGGAGCCTCGCGCCCAACCGGGACCTGACGGTCACGCCGCGCCTCTACACCAATGCCTGGCCCATGATGCAGGGCAAGTACCGGCATTTCATGGACAGGGGCGCCTTCCAGATCACGGGCTATGCGACCTATGGGCGCCGGTCCGACCCGGAGACGGGCGTCACGACCTCCAAGCAGGATTTCCGTGGCTATATCGATGCCAGCGGCAAGTTCCAGCTAAGCCCCGAATGGTCGATTTCCGGATCGCTGCGCCGGGTGACCGACCGGACGTTCCTCAGCCGGTACAACCTCAATTACGAGGATCGCCTGCGTTCCAACATCACGGCGGAGCGGATCGGGGACAAGAGCTATTTGTCCATCGCGGGCTGGGCCTTCCAGACGCTGCGCCCCGGCGATCCGCAGGGGCAGGTGCCCATCGCCTTCCCGGCCGTCGACTATCGCCTGCGCCTGCGCGATCCGTGGCTGGGCGGCACGGTGCAGTTGCAGGCCAACAGCCTCGCCATCACCCGCACGGGCGGACAGGATACGCAGCGCGCCTTCGTGGGCGGGCAATGGTCGCTCCGCCGTCTCACCGGGATGGGGCAGGAAGTCATCCTGACCGGCTATGCGCGCGGCGACATCTATCACAGCAGCGACAACAGCCTGACGAGCACGATCATCTACCAGGGCATGCCCGGCTGGCAGAAGCGCGGCATCGTCGCGGCGGCGGGCGAGGTGCGCTGGCCTTTCGTCGGCGAATTCCTGGGCGGGACGCAGCATATCGTGCCGCGCGTCCAGCTTGTGGTCGCTCCGCCGCTCGCCAATCTCCACGTTCCCAATGAGGATGCCCGCGCGGTCGACCTGGAGGACAGCAACCTCTTCGCGCTCAACCGCTTCCCCGGCTATGACCGGTTCGAGGACAGCTCGCGCGTCACCTACGGCTTCGACTATCGCTACGACCGGCCGTTCTTCACCGTGCAGGCGACGCTGGGGCAGAGCTACCGCCTCAACAATCGCGACACGATCCTGCCGAACGGCACGGGCCTGTCGGACCGGGTGTCCGACTTTGTGGGCCGGGTGGACGTGCGCTATCGCGATTTCCTGACGCTGACCCATCGTTTCCGGCTCGACAAGGAAAATCTCGCCATCCGCCGGAACGAGGTGGACGCGACCATCGGATCGCGGGCAACCTATCTCAAGGTCAGCTATCTGCGCCTCAACCGCAACATCACCTCCGGTATCGAGGACCTGCGCGATGTGGAGGAGATCCGGCTGGGCGGGCGTGTCGCGTTCGGGAAATACTGGTCCGTCTTCGGGTCGACGACCATCGACCTGACCGGCGTGGACGACGACCCCACCACCACCCTCGACGGCTATACCCCGCTGCGGCACAATCTGGGCCTGTCCTATGAGGACGATTGCATCAACATCGCCTTCACCTGGCGGCGCCAGTACCAGAGCTTCGGTGACGCCTACAGTAGCAATTCCTACCTGGTGCGGGTGGCTTTTCGCAATCTAGGCATATAAGAGGTTGCCTGGGGTGGGGCTTGCTCAGCTTGGGTTCAGCCGTAAGGCGGCAATCACTGCCGCCATTGGAGGCAGCTTTCCTGCATGGAGAGAGATTTGAAGGCAGTTTTGTCAGGTGCGATGCGGCGGGCGCTTCTGGGTTTGTCGGCTGTGGCGGTCGCGACGGCGGCTGTGGCCGTCCACGCGCAGTCCGTGCCGGATGAGCCGAACAATTCCCAGCTCGATATCCCCAAGGATTTGACCCTTTTCGGCAAGAACGATCCGAAGCTGCGCAAGGCGACGGCCATCGTCAACGGCCAGGTCGTCACCGGAACCGATGTCGATCAGCGTCTGGCGCTGGTCATCCTCGCCAATGGCGGCAAGGTCGAGGAAGAGGAGCGGGATCGCCTGCGCTTGCAGGTGTTGCGCAACATCATCGACGAGACGCTTCAAATCCAGGAGGCTGCCGCGAACGACATCCGGATTTCCCAGAGCGAGATCGACCAGAGCTTCGCGCGGGTCGCGGGCAATTTCAAGTCCACGCCCGCCGGCTTTACCGACTATCTGAAGCAGAACGGCTCCTCGGCCGCCTCCATCAAGCGTCAGATCGAGGGCGAACTCGCCTGGCAGCGCCTCCTGCGGCGCAAGGTCCAGCCCTATGTCAACGTGTCGGAGGACGAGGTGAAGTCCATGATCGACCGGATGAAACAGGCAAAGGGCAGCGAAGAGTTCCGCATCGGCGAGATCTATCTGTCCGCGACGCCCGAAAATGCCGAGCAGATCGCGGAGAATGCGCGCAAGATCATCGAGCAGATCAAGCAGGGTGGCTCCTTCCAGGCCTATGCCCGCCAATATTCCGAAGCCTCCACGGCGGCGGTCGGCGGCGATCTCGGCTGGGTGCGCCCGGCGCAGCTCCCAGATGAGCTGGCGCAGACCGCGCAGCAGATGCAGCCGGGCCAGATCGGCGGGCCGGTCGCGCTGCCGGGCGGCTTCTCGATCCTGTACCTGATCGACAAGCGGCGCGTCCTGGCGGCCGATCCGCGCGACGCGACGCTGAGCCTCAAGCAGATCGGCATCAATTTCGCGCCCGGCACCACCGCCGCCCAGGCAAAGGCGGTGGCGGACAAGTTCGCGGCACAGATCAAGAGCATACAGGGCTGCGGCACGGCCAATGCCGTCGCGCAGAAGCTGGGTGCCGACGTGGTGGACAATGACGGCGTGAAGGTGCGCGACCTGCCGCCGCAACTCCAGCAGATCATGATGACGCTCCAAGTGGGCGAGGCGACGCCGCCTTTCGGCGCGGTGTCGGACGGCGTGCGCGTCCTCGTGCTTTGCGGCCGGGACGATGCGGTGGAGGGGCAGATACCGTCCTTCGACCAGGTGATGGGCCAGATGGAGGAGGAGCGGGTGAACAAGCGCGCGCGCATCTATCTGCGCGACCTTCGCCGCGATGCGATCATCGAGTATAATTGATCGATGACCCTTTCGACAGGCGATGAGGCAGTCCCGCCGCCGCTGGCCGTCACATTGGGCGATCCCAGCGGCGTCGGGCCTGAGATCATCGCCAAGGCATGGCAAAGACGCAAGGAGGAGGGCCTGCCCTCCTTTTTCGCGGTGGGGGACATGCGGTCGCTGGCGGCCGTCACGGACGCGCCGGTCGAGCGCATCCACAGCCCGGCCGATTGCTGCGCCATGTTCGACCGGGCGCTACCTTGCCTGCATGTCGAGGAAAGCGCCGACGTGCCCATGCCGGGCCTGCCCACCATGGACGGCGCGCGCAGCGCCTTCCACTCCCTCGAAGTCGCGACGGGGCTGGTGCGGCAGGAGGGTGCGGCGGGTCTCGTCACGGGACCCATCTCCAAGGCGCGGCTGGCGGAAGTGGGATTCACCTTTCCAGGGCAGACCGAATTCGTGGCGGAAAGATGCGGCGTCGCGCGCGCGAACACGGTCATGATGCTGGCCGGCCCCTCGCTGCGCGTCGTTCCCATCACCATCCATGTCGCCCTGCGCGACGTGCCGCAGGTGCTGACGGTGGAGCTGATCCGCAACCGCGCCCTCGTCACCGCGCGCGGGCTGCAACGCAATTTCGGCATAGAGCGTCCGCGCCTTGCCGTGGCCGCGCTCAATCCCCATGCGGGCGAGCAGGGGCATATGGGCGACGAGGAGGAGCGGATCATCGCGCCCGCCATCGCATCGCTGGTCGAGGACGGGCTGGACATCAGCGGCCCCTATCCCGGCGATGCCCTGTTCACCCCGCGCGCGCGGACCGGCTATGACGCGGCCCTGTGCATGTATCACGACCAGGCGCTGATCCCGCTGAAGGCGCTGGATTTCGACCAGGGCGTGAACATCACCTTGGGCCTTCCCATCGTGCGGACATCGCCCGACCACGGCACCGCCTTCGACATTGCGGGGCAGGACCGCGCCGATCCCGGCGCCATGATCGCGGCGATCCGCATGGCCCATGAAGCCGACGCGCGCCGCAGGGCTTTCGGCGCGGGTAACTGACCATGGCCGGGCTGCCGCCGCTGAGGGAAGTGATCGCCGCCCACGGCCTCCGCGCGAGCAAGGCGCTGGGGCAGAATTTCCTGCTCGACGGGCAATTGCTCGCCCGCATCGCGGCGATACCGGGCGATCTCAAGGGGCGGCGCGTGTTCGAGGTGGGACCGGGGCCGGGCGGGCTGACCCGCGCGCTCCTGCATGCCGGGGCGGATGTCGTCGCGGTGGAGCGCGATGCGCGGTGCCTCCCGGCCCTGGCGGAACTGGCTGACGCCTTTCCCGGGCATCTGCGCGTGATCGAGGGCGACGCGATGGCCGTCGACGCGCGGGCGGAGGCGGGAGAAGGCGCGCATATCGTCGCCAACCTGCCCTATAATGTTGGCACCGCTCTTCTGATCGGCTGGCTGGAGGCGCCCGCCTGGACACCATGGTGGCAGTCGGCCACATTGATGTTCCAGCAGGAAGTCGCGGAGCGTATCGTGGCCGGACCCGGATCGTCCGCCTATGGGCGCCTGTCGGTGCTGGCGCAATGGCGGTCCTCCGCCCGGCTGGCGATGAAGGTGCATCGATCCGCCTTCACGCCGCCGCCCAAGGTGATGTCGGCGGTCGTCCATATCGTGCCCCATGCTGCGCCGGAACATGTGGACGCGCCGCTGCTGTCGCAAGTCACGGCCGCGGCCTTTGGCCAGAGGCGAAAGATGCTGCGCCAGAGCCTGCGCGGCCTGTCCGGCGCGCTGGAAGCCCTGGCGGCATGCGGCATAGAGGGAGAGAGGCGCGCGGAGACGGTTTCCGTGGAGGATTTCGTCCGCCTGGCCCGCGCCCTGGGGGACATCAGGCGCTGAATTATGCCTGCGGCTGGTGGACTTCCGGGTCGAGCAGGCGATGGAGGTGGACGATCACATATTTCATCTGAGCGTCGTCCACGGTCCGCTGGGCTGCACCGCGCCATGCCTTCTCCGCGCTCTGATAGTCGGGAAACACGCCCACGAAATCGATGGCGTTCAGATCCTCGAACTCCAGCGTCTGCGGGTTGTTGACACGGCCACCCATGACGAGATGCATCTTACTCACTGCCGATCCCTTGTCTCGATCCGGCTGCGCGCCGGGGATTGATGATATCAATCCTCTCCCGCCTTGATGCGGCGCGCGGCTTGCGCGACCTGCTCGCCCGCCTTTTGCGCCGTTTCGCTTGCCCGTTCAAGGGCGCGCTTGGCCCCCGCCTTCACGCTTTCCCCATCGGGCACATGTTCGGCAAGGCGGTGGGCGCCAGCCTTCACGCTTCCCGTCGCCGCGCTGAGGCCGGCCAGGACGGTGCGAGCGGTCTCGGCCGCCGCGATCGCCTTTGCCGCGCGGCCCGCCGTGCGGGTCACTGCGGACCCCGCGGCGGCGGTCACCTTCCAGCGGGGCAGCAGGAACGCGATGGCCGCACCGGCCGCGATGGCCGCGCCAGCAGTCGCCAGCGGATGCTCGCTGACAAAGGAGCCGATCCCGCCGGGGGCATTGTCCTTGTCGGTATCGGAAGCCGTGTCGGCGCTACCTTCGGGGATATTGTAGGTCATGGCTGTCAGTTCCTTGCCGAGAAGCGGCGATACAACGCGCGGACGGCCTGCGCGCCGGAACGCGCCGCCGCCGCGGCTGGACGCCGCAATAAATAGGTGATGCCCCCCGCCACCAATGCAAGGGCGGGCCAGGCGATCAGGGGATGGCGGGTCACGGACCGGCGCAGGGCTGTCTTGACCTCATCGATCTGATGGCTGGCGGCTTCAGCCATTTCCGCCTTGATGCGCGACGGGGAAAACCAGCCGAGCGCATCGTCGAGCGCCGCGCGCAACTCGATCCGGGCCGTTGCCGCGCGTTCGCGAGCGGCGTCGAGCGAGACATGCTCTTCGCTCATCGCGTCCCCTCCTTGATACGGGCGATCTGCGCCTTGATGCCGAATGCGCAAAAGATGATGGCGAGCAGGGCCGTCCCCGTCACGGCGAGGAGGGAGAGGCCAAGACCCCAATGGGGCGAAAGGGCCAGAACCGCCCCGATCATCAAGGTCACGATCATGCCGAATGCGACGATGAAGGCGATGCCGCCCAGAACCGCGATCCAGCGGGCGGCGCCCCCGATGATCGCGGCGCGTTTGCGCGCGAGGCCCAGTTCAGCCTCGGCAAAGCCCCTGGCGGCCTGGCCCAGCCGGGCCACGGTGTCGCCCAGGGAAGCCTCGCCGGATGACGTTTCGCCGTTGCCGGGGAGCGCGGCCGTGTCGAGGACGCGATCGGCGGCCATGCTGTCTCTTTCTGTCTGGGTCACGTCATTTGCGTCCGGTCGCCCCCACGAACGCGGGTCAGCCCTCCTTGTCGCCGCCACGGGCCAGGCGCATCAGCACGAAGCCGACCAGCGCCGCCGCGCCGATGGCGACGGCCGGACTTTTGCGCACGAAGTCGCGGGCGTCGGTGACGAGCTGGTCGATATCCTTCTCGTCGAGCGTCTTGGCTGCACCGGCCACGCTTTCCGCCGCCTGGCGCGCATAGTCGCCATATTGCGGGCCGAGCTTGCTATCGACCGTCTCGGCCGTGTCGGAGATCAGCTTGGCAAGGCCGTGGAGCGCCGAGCCGGTCTTGTCCTTGGCGGTCGTCGCCGCGACGCGGGCGCTCTCGGCGGCCTGTCCGGCAAGGGTGCTGGCCTGTTCGCGCCATGCCTCGCCGGTTTCCTTGGCATGGGATGCCGCCGCCGAAGCGGCGTCCTTGGCCGATCCCGCCGCGGCCTTCAGCGAGGCGACGGTTTCCTTAGCGCTCTGCTTGACGGAAGGCGATGCCTCGTCGGCGGATGTTTCGGAAGTGAGGGTGGCTTCACCGCTTTCGTTGGACATGACGGATATTCCCCGAATTTTGAAGACCGGCCGGTACTTGGCTGCAAGCCCCGCTACGAAGCTGGAACGATATAGAAATGCACGAGCGATTCAACAGTTCCGCCCCGCTTTTCATTGATCTGTGCGTCGGCGCTGGCTAAGCGGCACGCAATTCATCCCGCAAGCGCGAAAGAAGGATAGCCCATGACCGAGATTCTCGCCGTTCACGCCCGCCAGATACTCGACAGCCGCGGCAACCCGACCGTCGAAGTGGACGTCATCACCGAGGATGGCGGCTTCGGCCGCGCGGCGGTCCCCTCCGGCGCGTCCACGGGCGCCTATGAGGCGGTCGAGATTCGCGACGGCGACAAGGGCGTGTATCTCGGCAAGGGCGTGCTGAAGGCCGTCGCGGCCGTCAATGGCGAGATCGCGGACGAGATTATCGGCCTCGACGCGGAGGACCAGCAGGAGATCGACGCGGCCCTGATCGCGCTGGACGGCACGGAGAACAAGTCGCGCCTGGGCGCCAACGCCATTCTCGGCGTCAGCCTTGCCGTCGCCAAGGCCGCGGCCAACGCGCGCGGCCTGCCTCTCTATCGCTATGTCGGCGGCGTGTCGGCCCATGTCCTGCCCGTGCCGATGATGAACATCATCAATGGCGGCGAGCATGCGGACAATCCCATCGATTTCCAGGAATTCATGGTCATGCCGGTGGGCGCGGACACTCTCGCCCACGCCGTGCAGATCGGCTCCGAAATCTTCCATACGTTGAAGAAGGGCCTGCATGAGAAGGGGCTGGCCACCTCCATCGGCGACGAGGGCGGCTTCGCGCCCAATCTCTCCTCCACCACCGATGCGCTGGACTTCATCCTCGCCTCGATCGAGAAGGCCGGATACAAGCCGGGCGACGACGTGGTTCTCGCGCTGGACTGCGCCTCCACGGAGTTCTTCAAGAACGGCAAATATGAGATGGTGGGCGAGGGCAAGAGCCTGACCCC
>JASGGS010000089.1:0-15846 GCA_047602685.1 Sphingobium sp. | reverse complement strand
CGCAGAAGGGCAAGGGCTATGCCCCGGCCGAGGCGGCGGCGGACAAGCTGCACGCCACGCAGAAATTCGACGTCATCACCGGCGAGCAGACAAAGGCCCCGCCGGGACCGCCGCAATATCAGAATGTGTTCGGCGAGACGCTGGCGAAGCTGGCGGATACGGACCCGCGCATCGTCGCCATCACGGCCGCCATGCCGTCCGGCACCGGCGTCGACAAGTTCGCCAGGGCGCATCCCCATCGCGCCTTCGACGTGGGCATTGCGGAGCAGCATGCCGTGACGTTCGCGGCGGGCCTGGCGGCGCAAGGCATGCGCCCCTTCTGCGCGATCTACTCTACCTTCCTCCAGCGCGCCTATGACCAGGTGGTGCATGACGTGGCGATCCAGAACCTGCCCGTCCGCTTCGCGATCGACCGGGCGGGGCTGGTCGGCGCGGACGGATCGACCCATGCGGGCAGCTTCGACATCGCCTATCTCGCCACCCTGCCCAATATGGTGGTGATGGCGGCGGCGGACGAGGCGGAACTGGTCCATATGACCCATACCGCCGCCGAGCATGACAGCGGCCCCATCGCGCTGCGCTATCCGCGCGGAAACGGCGTGGGCGTGGCATTGCCGGAGAAGCCCGAGAAGCTGGAGATCGGCAAGGGACGGCTGGTGCGCGAGGGCAAGACCGTGTGCATCCTGTCGCTGGGCACCCGCCTGGCCGAGGCCTTGAAGGCGGCGGACATATTGGACGCCAAGGGCCTGCCTACCAGCGTCGCGGACCTGCGTTTCGCCAAGCCGCTGGACGCGGAGCTGATCCGCCGCATGCTGGCCGGCCATGAGGTGTGCGTGACCATAGAGGAAGGCGCCGTGGGCGGCCTGGGCGCGCATGTCCTCACCATGGCGAGCGACGAGGGACTGATCGACGCGGGCCTGAAGCTGCGCACCATGCGCCTGCCCGACATCTTTCAGGATCAGGACAAGCCCGAGGCGCAATATGCCGAGGCGGGCCTCGATGCGGCCGGAATCGTGGACACGGTGCTGAAGGCGCTGCGCCATAACAGCGCAGGCGTGGAGGAAGCGGGCGCGCGAGCTTAAAATAGAGGTCGACGATGGAAATCGAAAGACTTGGGAAATTGCTGGCCGGGCGTGTGAGCAGCGCGCCTGATCGGGATCGGATGCTTACAATCCAGCTTTTCGGTACTGAATATGCTACCGAGATAGGCTCGGGCGCAAATCAGGTTATTCAGGCGGCCGGACTTCAGAAAAGTCTCGCCATCGAGCTTCGTCAGGGCATCAAGATCGCTCCCTACGTCACCTTGAACAAATGACCGCCACCATCCGCACCGGCATAGGCGGCTGGACCTTCGAGCCGTGGCGGGGGACATTCTATCCCGAAGGGCTGCCCCATGCGAAGGAGCTGGACTATGCGGCCGGCAAGCTGGGCACGATAGAGATCAACGGCACCTATTATCGGACGCAGACGCCCGCCACCTTCGCCAAATGGCGGGCGAGCGTTCCGGACGGGTTCGTCTTCTCGGTCAAGGCCACGCGCTATGCCACGATGAAGAAGACGCTGGCGGAGGCGGGCGAATCGGTGGGCAAGTTCATAGGGTCGGGCATCGCGGAACTGGGCGACGCGCTCGGCCCCATCGTGTGGCAGATGCTGCCCACGCGCAAGTTCGACGCGGAGGATATGGGCGCGTTCCTGGCCCTGCTGCCGGGCAAGGTGGACGGGCTGGCGCTGCGCCATGTGCTGGAGGTGCGGCATGAGAGCTTCGTCTGCACGGAGTTCGTGGCACTGGCCCGCGGGCATGGCGTGGCGATCGTCGTGGCGGACCATGAGGCGCATCCCCTGATCGCGGACCTGACCGCCGATTTCGTCTATGCCCGGCTGATGCGGGGCAAGGACGAGATTCCCACCGCCTATGACGCGGCGGGGCTGGACCGCTGGGCGGGGATTGCGAGGGGCTGGGCAGCGGGGCGCGATCCGGGCCTGGAATTGCTGACGGACGCGGCGCCGTCAAAGCCGCGCGACGTGTTCGCCTATATCATCCATGAGGGGAAGGTTCGCGCGCCCGCCGGGGCCATGGCGCTGGCGGAGCGGGTCTGACGCCGCGCGGGATCGGCGGGACGATTGGCCGCCAAAGAGAAGGGCGCCCGGATATGGTCCGGACGCCCTTCTCTTTTCAGGATGATCGGCGGCGCTTACTGGCCGGTCGAGGCCCGCGCATTCTGGCCGTCGCCTTCCGGCGCGGCGAGGATGGTCCGCGTCACCGCGCCCTTGTTGATGACCTTCGTCGCGGGATCGCCGACATTGGAACGGATGCCGGCGACGGCCACGTCGCGGCCCGCGGCGTTCAGCGTGGAGGTCTCGGCCGGGCTGCGCGGGGCAGGGCCGCCGAAGAGGGCGTCCAGCGCCTGCTTCTGGATATCGGTATTCTGCGCCTCCGCCGTGCCCGGCTCCGGCGGGACGAGGGTGAAGTCGGGCGGGATCACGAGCGGCGACTTGCGCGACACGGCCATCTCGTCCGGCGCATCGCGCCTCAACAGGCCGCCACGGCCGCAGCCGGACAGGGTTGTCAACGCCGCAAGGAGCGCGACAGGAAGCAACAGGGCTTTACGCATGGATCAGTTCGTCTCCACTTTCTGGCTCGCCTTGTCGCGCAGCAGGATCGCGCGCGCAAGCAGGATCAGCACGCCGATGGTGATCGCCGCGTCCGCCAGGTTGAAAATGAGGAAGGGGCGCCAGCTGCCGATATGCAGGTCGGCATAGTCGACCACATAGCCGAGGCGCACCCGGTCGATGATATTGCCCACGGCGCCGCCCAGGACGAGGCCCAACGCGATCACGTCGTCGCGCGCCTTTTCCCGCCACATCCACACCGCCACGAAGATGGAGATGGCGATGGTCATGGCGACGAGCGCCCAGCGCATCGCCTCCGTGCTCGCATGGAAAAAGCCCATGGACACGCCGAAATTCTGCGTGAAGGTGAGGTTGAAGAAGGGCGTGATCTCTATCCCGAAGCCGCCGCGGGCGGGCAGGTCCAGAACGTCCGTCACGCAATATTTGATGAACTGGTCGACGACCGCGACAGCCGCCGCCGCGACGATGCCGTAGCGGCGCAGCGCGCCGGGCGCGGCGCTCATGCCAGCACCTCCTCGCAGCGGCCGCACAAGCCCGCATCCTCCGCCACGTCGGGCAGGTGGCGCCAGCAGCGGCCGCATTTGTGATGGGCGGTGGGGGTGACGGTGATGCCCTCCCCTTCCTCCGCCACGTCCGCGACGATGCAGATCTCCGCGAAATCCACATCCTGAGGCACGAGGTACATCTTCACCTCCGCCTCCAGGCTGGACCGGACGATCTTCTCCCGGCGCAGCGGCTCGATCGCCTCGTTCACCTGGATGCGCGCCTCGCGAATGCCTGCCCAGCGCTCGCCCAGCGCCTTGTCATGCCAGCCCGCGTCGACCTCCGGCCATTCGGTGAGGTGCACGCTGCCGCCCGCCGGATAGCGCGTGCCCCACACCTCCTCCGCCGTGAAGGGGATGATCGGCGCGGCATAGCGCACCAGCGCATGGAACAGCGTGTCGAGCACGGTGCGATAGGCGCGGCGCTTTGCCGTCTGCTCCCCGCTCGCGACATTGACGTCGCAATAAAGGCAGTCCTTGCGGATATCGAAGAAGAAAGCCGACAGGTCGATATTGGCGAAGTCGTTGAGGGCGCGGCTGTAGCGGCCGAATTCCAGCCAGCTCTCGCTCCCCTGGTCCGCGACAACGGCACGCAGTTCCACGTCCAGCTCCGCCAGGCGATGGAGCATGTAGCGCTCCAGCTCCGGCATCTCCGCCACGGGCACCCTCTCCTCCGCGGAGAAGTCGGCCAGCGCGCCGAGCAGGTAGCGGAAGGTGTTCCTGAGCTTGCGATAGGCGTCGGACGCGCCCGCCAGCACTTCCTTGCCGATGCGCACATCGTCGAAATAGTCGGTGGAGGCGACCCACATGCGCAGGATGTCCGCGCCGCTCTCGCTCATGACCTTGAGCGGGTCGACGGTGTTGCCGAGCGACTTGGACATCTTGCGGCCCTGCTGGTCGAGGGCGAAGCCGTGGGTGAGCACCGCGTCATAGGGTGCGCGGCCGCGCGTGCCGCAGCTTTCGAGGAGCGAGGACTGGAACCAGCCGCGATGCTGGTCCGACCCTTCGAGATAGAGGTCGGCGCGAGCGTCCTTGCCGTAGCGCGCTTCGACAACAAAGCTGTGGGTCGAGCCGCTGTCGAACCACACGTCGAGAATGTCGTTCACCACCTCATAATCGGCAAGGTCGTGATCCGGGCCGAGCAGCGCCTGATGATCCGCGCCGAACCACGCATCCGCGCCGCCCAGCTTGAACGCCTCCACGATGCGGGCATTGACGGCCGGGTCGTTCAGATAGCCGCCGGTCTGGCGGTTCACATAGAGGGCGATGGGAACGCCCCAGGCGCGCTGGCGGCTGATGACCCAATCTGGGCGCCCCTCCACCATGGAGCGGATGCGGTTGGCCGAGCGATGCGGCACCCAGCGGGTCCGCTCGATGGCGTCCAGCGCGATCTCACGCAGGGTCGGCCCATTGACCGGCGCGGAGGCGAGCGCGCCGCCCATGAGCGGATCGGCGGCGACGAGAGGCTCGTTCACCACCTCCTCCGGCCTGTCCATGGGGATGAACCATTGCGGCGTGCAGCGATAGATGATGCGCGCCTTGGACCGCCAGCTATGGGGATAGCTGTGCTGGAACGGCGCGGCCGAGAGGAGCGAGCCCGCATCGCTAAGGTCGGCGCAAATCGGGCCGTCGGGGGCGTTCAGCTTCGGGTTGATGACGCTGAGCGGATTGCCGCCGAGCCATGCCCAGTCCGCGCGATAGCGGCCGTCATCCTGCACCGCGAAGACGGGATCGATGCCATAGGCCTTGCAGGCGAAGAAATCCTCCTCGCCATGATCGGGCGCCATGTGGACGAGGCCGGTGCCCGCGTCGGTGGTGACGTGGGGAGCCGGGAGGAAGGGGCGGGGACGTTCGAAGAATTCCGCCAGCGAGCCGGAGACGCGGCCTGCCATGGGATGGCGGGCGATGGCGTCCTTGAGCTTGGCTCCGGCAATCCCATTGCCTGTGACGCTCAGTTCATCATTCAGGCGAGCGCCGAGCGCAGCGACAAGATCGCGCGCCACGAGGTAACGCCGACCGTCGAGCTGGGCGATGACATATTCAATCTCCTCCCCATAGGCGATGCCCTGATTCACCGGGATCGTCCATGGGGTGGTCGTCCAGATGACGGCATAAGCGCCCACCAGCTCCGGCGCGTGGGGGGCTTCCACGATCTCGAACGCCACGTCGATCTGGGTCGATGTCACGTCCTCATATTCGACCTCCGCCTCGGCAAGGGCGGTCTTCTCGACCGGGGACCACATGACGGGCTTGGCGCCGCGATAGAGCTGGCCCGTTTCCGCGAATTTGAGGAGTTCGCCGACAATGGCGGCCTCCGCCTCATATTTCATGGTCAGATAGGGGTCGTTCCAGTCGCCGAGGATGCCCAGGCGCTTGAACTGCTCCTTCTGAACGCCCACCCACTTGTCGGCATAGGCGCGGCATTGCGCGCGGAATTCCTGCGCGGGAACCTCGTCCTTGTTCAGCTTCTTCTTGCGATATTCCTCCTCGATCTTCCACTCGATGGGAAGGCCGTGGCAGTCCCAGCCGGGCACATAGGGCGCATCCTTGCCGAGCAGGCTCTGGGAGCGGACGATGATGTCCTTCAGCACCTTGTTCATCGCATGGCCCATATGGATGTCGCCATTGGCATAGGGCGGGCCGTCATGGAGGATGAACTTTTCCCGGCCCGCGCGGGCGGCGCGAATCTGGCCGTAGAGATCCTCCGCTTCCCACCGGGCGGCGATGGCCGGCTCCTTCTGCGCGAGGCCCGCTTTCATCGGAAAGTCGGTGACGGGCAGGAACACGGTGGACTTGTAGTCAGGCTGGTCGGTCATGGGGCGCCCATATTCGGATTTGCTCGGGGCAAAGGGTTTGATGTGCGGCCCTACGCCAGCCGGGGATGATCCGCAAGAATATGGCGCGCCGTCTCGCAATCGCGGGCGATCGCCGCCCTGAGCGCGTCGATGCTTTCGAACTTCGCCTCACCGCGTATGTGGTGGATGAGCTGCACCTCGATACGCTGGCCATAGAGATCGCCGTCGAAGTCGAAGAAATGCGGCTCCAGCAATTCCTTGGGCGGATCGAACTGCGGCCGGATGCCGAGGTTCGCGGCGCCGTCCACCACACGTCCGTCAGGCAGGCGCCCCCGCACGGCATAGACGCCGTAGAGCGGGCGCAGATAGGGCCCCATATCGACATTGGCCGTGGGGAAACCCCATTGCCGCCCCACCTTGTCGCCATGGATCACCTCCCCCTCTATGGCGAAGGGGCGGGTGAGGAGACGGTTCGCGGTGGCGCAATCGCCCCGGGCCAGCGCCGCGCGGATGCGGCTGGAGGAGACGGCCAGCCCCTCCTCGTCCGTCACCGGGTCGACCGCCTCGACCGTGAAGCGCATCGCCGCCGCCAGCGCACTCAGGGTCGCGACCGATCCGCCGCGCCCCTTGCCGAAGGTGAAGTCAGCGCCCGTCACGACCCCGGCCGCGCCGGCCTCCTCGATCAGCAGCCGGACGAAATCCTCCGCGCTGGTGGCCGCCAGCGCCTGGTCGAAGCGGAAGACGAGCATGGCATGCGCCCCGGCGGCGGCGAACAGCCGCTCGCGCTGGTCGAGCGTCGTCAGGCGGAAAGGCGGCGCGTCGGGGCGGAAGAAGCGCGCGGGATGCGGATCGAAAGTCGCGACGATAACGGGCCGCCCGCTGGTCGAGGCGCGCTCTACGGCACGCCCGACCACCGCCTGATGCCCGAGATGGAAACCATCGAAATTGCCCAGTGCCACGATGGCGCCGCGCAGATGCGCCGGGATCGCCTCGTCGCTGTAGAACCGCTCCATGACGGCTGGCTATAGGGTGCGGCGCACGGCCGCGCAATAAAGCGTGGCGGCTTCTTTCATGGCGAAAGCGCGCATCGCCCGGCCTCCCCGCGAAGACGGCGATCAGGCGCGGAGCAGGGTGATGAAGCTACAGGCGGGATAGCTCTCGCCACCCGGCCTGTCCTCCCGCGCGGCTTCCTTCCAGATCGCGGGGTCGAAGGGGGCGAGGCGGGCATCGCCTGCCGCGTCGATATGCACCGCGGTCAGTTCGATGCGGTCCGCCACCGGCTCGAACAGGCGATAGATTTCCGCGCCGCCGATGACGGACAGCACAGGACCGCCCGCCAGCGCGACGGCCGCATCGCGGTCGCCGACCACCTCCGCCCCTTCCGCCCGCCAGAGCGGATCGCGGGTCAGGACGATATGGCGGCGGCCCGGCAGCAGCCCCGGCAGGCTTTCGAAGGTCTTGCGGCCCATGACCATCGGCGTGCCCATGGTCATGGCCTTGAAGCGCTTCTGCTCACCGGGAATGCGCCAGGGGATGGTCCCTGCATCACCGATCACGCCATTTTCGGCGCGCGCCATCAGCATGACGATTTCGGGCCTGTCGCTCATGGCAGGACGCCCGGTATCAGAAGCCAAGGCGGGTGACATGACCCATTTTCCGCCCTGCCCTCGCCTCCCGCTTGCCATAGAGGTGAAGGTGGCTGGCCGGATCGCGCAGGATTTCCGCCCACGCATCCGCATCATGGCCGATGAGATTGCGCATCACCACTTCGCGCGCGGCCAGGGCGGTGTCGCCCAGCGGCAGGCCGCAAATGGCGCGGACATGATTCTCGAACTGGCTGGTGACGGCACCTTCTATGGTCCAGTGGCCGCTATTGTGCACGCGGGGTGCCATTTCGTTGAAGACCGGCCCATCGGCGGCAGCGAAGAATTCGAGGGTCAGCACGCCGACATAATCGAGCGCGTCGGCAACCTTGCGGGCAAGCGCCTGTGCCTCCCCGACCTGCGCCGCGACCGAATCACCCCCCGGCACGGTGGAGGTTGCGAGTATGCCCCGTTCATGCACGTTACGCGGCGAATCCCAGAAACGGACCTCGCCATCGGCGCCCCGAACCAGAATTACGGAAAATTCCGATCCGAAACGGACAAATCCTTCGAGGATGGACGGCTGGCGCCCGACGGCGTTCCAGCCGCCCACGGCATCGCCCGGTTCGGAGAGGCGCGCCTGTCCCTTGCCGTCATAGCCGAAGCGGTTGGTCTTGAGGATCGCCTCGCTGCCGATGCGGTCCATGGCCTCTTCAAGATCGTCCAGGCTGTCCACCGGCTCGAACGGGGCGGTGCGGCCGCCGAGGCCGGACACGAAGCGCTTTTCCGTCAGCCGGTCCTGTGCGATGCCCAGCGCCCGCGCATTGGGGCGCACATGGCCGAGCGCGGCAAGCTGGTCGACGGCCGCCTGCGGGATATTCTCGAACTCATAGGTCACGATGTCGACGGCATTCGCGAAGCGCGCCAGCGCCTCGCCGTCCGTATAGGCGGCCTGCGTCCAGCGCGGCGAGACATCCGCCGCCGGGCCGCTGGCCTCCGGCGCGTAGATATGGGTGCGATAGCCGAGCTGCGCCGCCGCGACCGCGATCATGCGGCCAAGCTGGCCGCCGCCCAATATGCCGATGGTTGCGCCGGGCGCGATGCTGGTCATGCCGGGTTTTCGGCCACGCCCGCCGTCAGTTCGGCCCGCCATGCCTCCAGCCGTCCGGCCAGGGCCGCGTCGTTTACAGCCAGGATCGATGCGGCCAGGAGGCCCGCATTGGTCGCGCCCGCCTTGCCGATGGCCAGCGGGCCGACGGGGATGCCGCCGGGCATCTGGACGATGGACAGGAGGCTGTCCATGCCGTTGAGGGCCGCCGACTGGACGGGCACGCCCAGCACGGGCAGACGCGTCATGGAGGCGACCATGCCCGGCAGGTGCGCCGCGCCGCCCGCGCCCGCGATGATGACGTGCAGGCCGCGTCCGGCGGCGGTCCTGGCATAATCGACCAGACGGTCGGGCGTGCGGTGCGCCGACACGACGCGGCACTCATGCGCCACGCCCAAGGCATCAAGGGCTTCCGATGCATGGCGCATGGTTTCCCAATCGGAGCGCGACCCCATGATCACGCCGACCCGAACTGCCCCCGCTTCCCCTTCTACGCCTGCCATGACCTGCCTGAATCCGATCCTGCGGAAAAAATGAAGGACACGCCATAACGGCCCGGCTTCGGCGGGACAACCCGCCGTATGCGGGACTCGCCTCGCCGCCGCGTTAACATAAAGTTTACGCGTTTTCGGTCATCGCCTTCAGGATAAACACTCGCATTCGACGGGTCGCTATTGGAGGCAGATGTGATGAGGACATTGTCCTGCGCTGGTTCCCCCGCGGCAACCATGCGCGACCGCGAGGAGATGGAGCAAGAACTGGCCGCGCTCCGCAAGGAGGTCGCGATGCTGCGCCTCGTCAATGCGGAACTGGAGCGCGTGGTCGTGCGCGACACGCTGACCCCTCTCTACAACCGCCGCTATTTCATCTCCGCGCTCAATGACCGGATCAGCCGCGTCTGCCGCCATCGGTCGGAAGCGGTGGCGATCATCATCGACGTCAATGACATGAAGCGGATCAATGACGTCCACGGCCATCCGGCGGGCGACTATGCGCTGATGCATCTCGCCAAGCTGCTGTCGCAGGCGATCCGATCCACGGACGTGGCCGCGCGCATCGGCGGCGACGAGTTCGCGCTGATACTGGACGGCATGACGGCCACGCGCGCGGCGGCCAAGGTCGCCTCGCTGGAATGGCTGGTGCATGAGACGCCCTGCCAGTTCGGCGACGCGGAACTGCCGGTCAGCGCTTCCTTCGGCTATACGACGATATTGGCGGAGGATAGCGACGCCACCATCATCGCGCGCGCCGACGAGGCGATGTACGAGCGCAAGCGCGTGCGCCACGCCGGCGCCTGAAGCGGACGAAACTGATCGGGGCGGCAAGGCCCCCTAGCCTCCCCGCGCAAAGCCATGCCTCCCCCCTTGCGGCCGGGGCCGGTTTCCCATCTGGTGGGGCAATGGCCGCCTATATCGTCTTCATCCGGGAAACCCCCGTCCACGATCCGGCCGCGATGGATGCCTATCGCGCGGCGGGGCCGGGCGTGGCGGCCAGCGGCGACTGGAAGCTGAAGCCGCTTGCCGCCTATGGCGCCCTGGAGACATTGGAGGGCGAGGAGGCGGACGGCGTGGTCCTGCTGGAATTTCCCGACATGGCGGCGGCGCGCGCCTGGTATGACAGTCCCGCCTATAGCGAAGCGCGGACGCACCGCCTCAAGGCCGCGCCCTATCGCGCCTATCTGTTCGAGGGGAGATAGCGCGGGGGCGGCAGGCGGCGCAGGGGCGTCTCGCCATTGAAGAGGAAGGACAGAAGCGCCGAGCGCTCGACCAGCAGCCAGAAGCCGTAGGACAGGATCAGCGTCAGGACCATGATCGACAAGGCCTTGAGCGCGACGGGCATCACGATTCCCTGTCCCAGAAGAATGAGGAACAGCGCGATCGGCATGTGTATGAGGTAGATGACGAAGGACGCCGCCACGAAGCGCTGCACCAGCGGGATGGGCCGGTCGAGGAAATGGCGCGAGGCCGCGATCACCACCTGCGTCAGCGAAACCGCCGCGATCGTGCCGATGAAACGCCCGACCGGCGGCCAGAACTGGCCGATGGTGGCAAGGCTGAGCGCGGTGGAGCCGAGGGCGAGGATAAGGATGGCGGGCGAGAAGCGGCGCACCCTCTCCAGCGTCGCGGGGGACCGGGCCAGCAGGCAGCCGAGCAGGAAATAGGGCGCGAACTGGATCAACTCGTCGATGCGCAATATCTGCTGCGGCAGGTTGGTGGCGAGGCCCGCCATGTAGAAGAGTTCGATCGCTCCCCCCTCCCACAGGCCCAGGACCATCGCGGAAGCGAGCAGCGCGACGGGGAAGTTGCGGGCAACCCAGCCGTCCGCGCGCGCGGGCACCATCGCCTTGGCAAGACCGGGCCGCCACCAGGTGAGCGCCGCCGCGACCGTGCAGCAATAGAGGAGCACGATAATGAACCAGAGGTGCCGGACCCAATATCCACCGGAGATCGCGCTGTTATGCTGCCATGATTTGAGCGCCTGCGGCAGGGAGAAATTGCTGAGTTCCGCGATCAGGTTGAGCGGGGGCACGAGCAGCAGGAGGCTGGTCACGAAGGGCACGCCCAGCCGGGTGAGACGCCCCTGCAACCAATGGCCGGGCGCCCGCCGGGACAGGAGCAACGCCGCGAAATAGCCCGCGATCACGAAGAAGGCGGGCATGCGGAACAGATGGATGAATTCCGCGAGATAGGTGAAGATGCCCTGTCCGTCGGGCGAGTAGATGATCCAATCCTGCCCCACCGGCCGGAAGGCCAGCGCGACATGATAGGGAATGCCAAGGATCATCAGGAACGCCCGCGCCGCATCCCAATAATGTTCCCGCCGATGCGCCTGGCCCACGACCATCTTACCTCTTCCGAACATGCTCGGAGGAACAACGGCCCAGGGGCGATAAGGTCAACCGGGGAGCGGGCCGTTCGTCCCGTGTCCGAAACGGCCCGTCACCATTCCACCCGATTCAGGGGACGAAGCCGTCCGTCCGCTGCCGGCCTCTCAACGTTCGGAGAGATAGTAGCGGTCCTTTGCCGTCAGATCGTCGGCAAGGTCGTAGACGATGGGCTGGCCGGTCGGGATTTCCAGCTCCGTGATCTCGTCATCGGGAATGTTCGACAGATGCTTGACCAGCGCGCGCAGGCTGTTGCCATGGGCGGAGATGAGGACGCGCTTGCCCGCCTTCAGCTCCGGCGCGATGCGGCTTTCCCAATAGGGCAGCACACGGGCGATGGTGTCCTTCAGGCTCTCCGTATTGGGAATGGCGATGCCGTCATAGCGGCGATCCTTGCTGAGGTCGAACGCGCTGCCCGCCTCCAGCACCGGCGGCGGAATGTCGAAGCTGCGGCGCCATATCTTGACCTGCGCATCGCCATGCTTCGCGGCGGTCTCCGCCTTGTCGAGGCCGGTGAGACCGCCATAGTGGCGCTCGTTGAGCCGCCAGTCCTTCTCGACCGGCAGCCACAGGCGGCCCATGGCCTCCAGCGCGAGGTTCAGCGTCTTGATCGCGCGCGTCTGATAGCTGGTGAAGCACTGGTCGAAGTCGAGACCCTTGGCCGCGAGCAGTTCGCCCGCCGCCCTCGCCTCCGCCGCGCCTTTCTCCGTCACGTCGACGTCCCACCAGCCGGTGAAACGGTTTTCCAGGTTCCAGGCGGACTGGCCATGGCGGATGAGGACGAGCGTGGGCATGCGGACTCCCTTGGCTGGTGGTGGAATGCCGTACCCCGTAGCGATTTCTGGACGGCTGGCAACAGGGCCGCTCGGCAGGCGGGCGCGGTTGTGCCCCAAGAAGCGCCATGGCAGAGGGGTCAGGGGCGGACGGATCAGCCACGAGGGCATGAGAGCGGTCCCCGGCCGGCGTCCGCGAAGTGCCGAGCGATATAGGCGTCCAAGGGCGCATGGTTTCAGGCCGTGCGAGGCTGAAGGGGAGCGGGACGGAAAAAACCCGGCGCCTGCCTTGGCCTTGGGGGCGGTTTATGGAAAACCCGGCCCAGCCAAATCATACAGGAGATTCGACGATGGCCATCGAACGGCATGTGCGCGTTTATGAGGCGCCCGGCGGCACCTACGAGTCCGTGGCGGTCTATGACCCCGCAGCGGGCGAGAAGCCGGGCCTCCTCCTCTTCCCCAATTTCCTGGGCACGAAGGAATGGGACTTCGCGAAGGCGGAGAAGATCGCCGCGCTGGGCTTCAAGGTGCTCGTCGTCGACTATTATGGGCAGGGCAAGCGCGGCACCGACATGGAGACGGGATCGGCGCTGATGCAGGAATTGACCGCCGACCGCGCATTGATGCGCGAGAAGCTGAAGGCCCATCATGCCGAACTGTTCAAGCTGCCGGGCGTCAAGGCGGGCCGCGCCGGTGCGGTGGGCTTTTGCCTCGGCGGGAAGTGCGTTCTGGACCTGGCCCGTTCCGGCGCGGACATTGCGGGCGTCAGCCATCATGGCGTCTATGACGCGCCGTCCTTCCCCAATGCGCCGATCGCCGCCAAGCTTCTGATCTGCCATGGCTGGAACGACCCGCTCTGCCCGCCGGAGGCAACCGTCGGCCTGGCCAAGGAACTGACCGACGCCAATGTCGACTGGCAGCTTATCGCGTATAGCAAGACCGGCCATGCCTATACCGCCAACGACGTGCCGCTGAACGAGGACAACAGCTTCGGTTTCCAGCCCGACACCGACCGTCGCAGCTGGCAGGCCATGGTGAATTTCTTCGAGGAGAGCTTCTGATCCGGACCGGGCGTGCCCGCATGGCACGCCCGGCCGTCATGCCGGGCGTTCAGGCGAGCGCGTCGGCTTCCTGCACGACGGGGCGGCTCTCGCGCGTGCCGCGCATGCGGCTGGTCGCATCGTTCGCGTCCGCGCTGATGACGACATGATCGTTATGAACCTCCAGCAACGTTCCCACGAAGGGAAAGCCCTCCAGGCTGCCGGTCACCCGGTAGCTGACCAGATCACCGACCTTGAAGGTCGCGGGATCGAAATTGAACTCGAACGGGCAGGCTTCCCCGTCGGTGCTTCCCATGCCTTGCATCGCCGTCTCCTATGATCGTGCCTGTATCATAGCGGAAAGGAACGCCGTTCTCAAATCTCGTCTATCATCTCCGCCAGCACGGCCATGCAGTCGCGGCCCAACTGGCGTGAGCGGCCGGGGGACCAGCCGTTCACGGGATCTGGCAGGTCGTCATTATCCTTGAACGGCATTTCCAGCGTCATGCTGACCGCGCCGAATCGCTCCGCGAGCTGCGCCGTCGACATGGTGAGGTTGGCGCGGCCCGGCCCGGCAACCGGATAGCCCTTGCGCGTCTGGAAGTCGGGAGTCCGGATCGCCAGCGTGTCGCGATAGCGATGATAGAGGGCAAGCTGGCGGTCGGTGAGCGACGGTATCCCCTCGAACCCCGCGACGAACACCGCCGCTATCGCCTCGTCGCCATGCACGTCCATGGCGAAGGCCACGCCCGTCTCGTCCATGGCATTGCGCACGCACAGCACCTCCGGGCTTCGCTCGGGCGTCGGCGCATGCCATTCCCGGTTGAGGTTCACGCCGACCGCATTGGTGCGCAAATGCCCCCGGAACGACCCGTCCGGGTTCATATTGGGCACGATGTGGAAGCGCGCCTTTTGCCGCAGCAGGCGCCCCTGCGCATTGGCGGGGTCGGTGAGCGCGCCCAGCGCCCCCTCCATCCAATATTCCGCCATGGTCTCACCCGGATGCTGGCGGGCGTAGAGCCAGACCTGCTTGTCCCCCTGCCCCAGTTCCAGGCAATCGATGGGCTGGTTGTCGAGGCTGTAGCCCAGGCAGCGATAGCCGACGCCCGGCAGCGCGGCCGTGCGCGCGACGAGATCATGGTGCCGCTCCATGGAATAGGGCGGGAAATAGGCGACCCAGAGGATACCGCTCTGCGTCCGGTGCCGGATGGTGAGCGTGCCGCCGTCGGCCTTCGCATCCCAGCTCGTCTCGGCGCGGACCCACGCGACGCGATCCTCCGACACGCAGGCGCCATAGCCCGGCCAGCCGTCAGGATAGGCCGATCCGGCCAGTCCCATGAGGCTGAGGACCAGTTCGTCGCCCGGACGCGCGGCGACGCGGAAATGGAACCACTGGAAGAATTCGCTGCTCTCGTCCCGCCTTATGCCGAGCGTGGCCCGGGTGCCGGTGATGGTACGGACGACGATATTGCCGCTGTCGAAAGCGGCGGAGATGGAAATCGGCAAATCGGTATCGGTCATTTGACCGTGATAGTCGCTCCCGATTGCCCCGGATAGTCCCGGAACAGCGCGTCGGCCAGCTTTCCGGCCGCTATGCCGGGCTGGGCGCCGGGCGTCCCCTCCTTGGCGCGCGTTTCCGCCCGGCCTTCCCACAGGGCGGCGTCGCCCCGGCTGAGGCGGACGGACAGGCGAGAGGCGATCATGGCCTTGGGCGGCCCGGACAGGTTGATCCCGATGCCAAGGCCCACGCCACCGCCATAGCTGCCGGTGGCGCCGCCCACGCCGACGCTGACGGGCGATCCGCGGCGGTCGACGGGACGGTCGATGGCGGTGTCGAAGTCGATGGCGGCGGTGAGCGCGGCGGGGCGGCCCGAATCGACCACCGAGAAGCCGGTGCGGGAAAGAGCGGCGGCGACCGCATTGGCATAGGTGCGATATTCGACGCCCGTCCCGTCACGTCCAGGCGCGGCGACCACGGCCACCGTCTCGCCACGCGGAACGGCGGCATTATAAAAGCGCGTCACGTCGACGGGCGGCGTACTCGCGGCGCACCCCCCGAGCAGCGCGGCGGCAAGCAGGGGAGCGGCGTGAAGGGCGATCGAACGGCGTTTCATGATTCCACTCCCTTGCAGCGCCCATATGCATGCAGGCTGAACGACTGTCAGTTTAAAATCCGGGACGGGCCGTCCGTTCCGGATGAAGCAGAAGCCGCCTTGACTTTGGACGGCCTCCACCATAGAGGCACGCCTTCGAAATTCCCGACCTGATAGAGATTCTGGAAAGCCAAGACGATGAAGATCCGCAACTCCCTGAAGTCGCTCAAGGGACGTCACCGGGATAACCGCGTGATCCGTCGCCGTGGGCGCACCTACGTCATCAACAAGACCAATCGCCGTTTCAAGGCGCGCCAGGGCTGATCCAGCCCGGCGGGGTCCGCCCCGCCCGCGCCGTCTGGCGATATCGCGAAACGCCCGGCCACCTGGTGACCGG
>JASGGS010000088.1:0-15910 GCA_047602685.1 Sphingobium sp. | reverse complement strand
CTGTGCAACGAGACAGGGATCACCCCGCCTCTCTACACCCAATATACGATGCTGGTGAATTTGGCGGGCTATTGCGCGCTGTCGGTGCCTGCGGGCTTTGTGCGAGGGCTGCCGGTGGGGCTGCAGATCATTGCGCCCCCGGACCGCGAAAACCTGCTCCTGCGCGCCGCGCGCGTGCTTGAACGCATCCAGCCATGGGCCGACCGGCGGCCGGAGGCGATGATGGCCGCATACTGACCGGCTGGCCCAATAGGAGACCATATCGATGGATCTGACAGCAGCGCAAGAACCAGGCCACGGTGCTGGCGACGACATAGCCCGGTCGGCTGTGTCCGACTGGAAGATCATCGCGACGCTCTGTTTCGTGGCGATCGCGGGCACCGGATCGAGCGCGGTCATCTACGCGGCGACGCCGATGTTCATAAAGGTCTTTCCGGAACCGCGCATCATCGGCTGGATGAGTTCCATCTACTTCATCGTGGGCGCCATAGCGGCCGGTTTGTGCGGCGGTATCGGCGACCTCTACGGGCGCCGCGCGACGATGATCTCCATTCTTTCCATCGTCACCGTGGCAGGCGTGATAGCCGGTGCGCTGACCGACCCGCTGCATGTCGTGGCGGTTCATGCCATACAGGGGCTGGGTGTCGCCTCGCCGACGCTCAACATGGGCCTTATCCGGGAGAATATCGCGCCCCGGCGCGTTCCGTTCGCCATCGCGATCGTGACCACGGCCACCACCGCGACGGCCGGTCTGTTCTTCATGCTCGCCGGCTATATCATGGATCACCAGAGCTGGCGGTTCATCTTCTGGTTTGGGCCGTTCCTGCTGGTCCCCGCCATCCTTCTTCTCATGGCGTTCGTGCCTAATTCGCGGCCCGCCAGCGTGCCGCGTACCGTCCCCGTGCTGAATGGCCTGTTCTTCGGTATGGCGGCGCTGTTCCTGATGGTGGGTGTGGGCGAACTGAGCCAGAGCGGCCTGGCGGGGCGGCCTTTCCTGATCCTGGCCATCGGTGCGCTGTGCCTTTTCGGTTGGATACGCAATTCGCTCAGCACCCCCACACCCATGGTCGATGTCCGCATGCTCGGCCAGCGGGGCCTTGCCGCGATCATGCTGGTCTATGCGTTGCTGTCGCTAACCATGTTCCACTTCGGCCATGTGCTGCTGTTCGTCGGCAAGGCTACGGCGCAGGATGGCTATGGCGGAGGCTTGTCGGGCACGGCGATTGCAGCGATCATGGTGCCGCAGGGCTTCCTCGGCCTGCTGTTCGGGCCGCTGGCGGGCGTGCTGGTGCAACGCTACGGCCATTTCCGGGTGTTCCTGGCATCGCTGAGCCTTGCATCCTTGCCCTATCTCATCCTGCTGCTGCTGGATCATGGCTATGCCACGCTGCTGTTGGTGGTGGTCGCGGCGGGCATGGTCGGCGGCGTTATCGCCCCTGCGTTCCGCATCGCGCTGCAGGAGGAGGTGGATATCTCCAGGGCTAGCTCCGCCATGGGGCTCGCTGAGTTGTTGCGCGCCCTGTGTATGGGATTGGGAGCACAGGTCGTCGCGGCCATGCTCGCCCACAATGCCGCGGCAACGCAGGTCTCGCCTTCGCTCGATCCTACCCGGTTTACCACGCTGATGGCCGGCTTTGTCATTCTGATGGGGATCGCCGCCGCAGTCTACGCCGCCTTCGGCAGTCGCCAGGGCAAAATCCAGTAATCCGGCCCTATAGCGGAGACGATGATGTCAACCTTGTCCCATCTCCTCAATCATATCGACCTTCGGGGGGCGAGCTGGTGCGTTGTGGACATTTGCGGGTCGGAAGGTTTCCGCGTTGTCGCCAATGAGGGCGTGCTCTTCTATGCGGTATTGCGGGGCAGCGCCCGGCTGGCGGTCAATTCCGGCGAGCCGGTGATCATGCGGCAGGGCGACGTGCGCATGCTTCTGTCCGGCGCCGCGCACGCGGTGCGGACCTTGCCCAACAGCCGGGCGGGCGTGCTGGAATTCTTCCGGGGCTATCCCGATGTCGACCATCCCGCGACGATCACGCTGGGAGAAGGTCCCTTGTCGGCGCGGCTGCTGTGCGGCAAGCTCACGCCCGTCTGGCCGGACGGCATCAATCGCGGTGCCCTGCCATCCATGCTGACCATGAGGGAGCAGAAGATGGGCATGATGAATGCATCGATCCGTGTCGATACGCTGGAGACCTGCGCCGAGGGGCAGGGGGCCGCCTCGTTGCTGACGCGTACTGCAACACTGATGCTGACGATCATGCTGCGCAGTCACCCGCAATGCTCGATGCTGATGCGCCTGTCGGCCCATCGCGACCCCATAGCCCGCGCACTGGAACTGGTGCGCAGCGAGCCGTCCGCCGACTGGTCCGTCGCCAGTCTGGCGCGCCGGGTCGGCATGAGCCGGTCGAGCTTCGCCGCCCGCTTCAACAGCCAGATCGGCCGGACCCCGATGGAGGAAATCCGCAATCAGCGGATGAAGTTCGCCGCGCACCTGCTTCAGCGGGGCGACCTCTCCGTCACCGAGATCAGCGCGCGGTCGGGCTACCGCTCGGAGGCCGGGTTCAGCCGCCGTTTCACGCAGATGTTCGGTGTGCCCCCGCGCGAGGTACGCGACCGTTCGTCGCTGGTCATGTCCCAGGAGCAGCATGCGCGTGACTGAATATCGCACGACGCTCGATCACACGCTCTACCGCTTTCCGGACCTGTCTTCCCTGCTCGCCTTTGCTTCGCCCTGCCGGTCGGGTGACGAACTGGCCGGCATCGCTGCGCCTGATGCAACGCATCGCATCGCCGCGCAGCAGGCATTGGCCGATGTGCCGCTGTCCGCCTTTCTGGAGGATCTGGTCGTCCCCTATGAAGGGGATGAGGTCACGCGGCTGATCGTCGACACGCATGACCGTGCCGCCTTCGCTCCCATCGCGCATCTGACCGTCGGGGGTTTTCGCGAATGGCTGCTGGATGACCGGTCTGATGGGGCTATGCTGGCAACGGTCGCCCCCGGTATAACGCCGGAGATGGCCGCTGCCGTGTCCAAACTGATGGGCGCGCAGGATCTGGCGGCGGCAGCGCGCAAATGCCGCGTCGTCACGCGCTTCCGCACGACTATCGGGCTTGAGGGGACGCTTGCGACCCGTCTGCAACCCAATCATCCGGTAGATGCCCTGCCCGGCATTGCGGCCGCGATCCTGGATGGTCTGTTGCTGGGGGCGGGGGATGCCGTGATCGGCATCAATCCAGCGACGGACAGCCTCGCCAACTGTAGGGCATTGCTGGACTTTCTGGAAGATATGCGGCTGCGTTGCGGCGCGCCGATTCAGAGTTGCGTGTTGACCCATGTCACAAGCACCCTTCAACTCATCGAGCGCCGTGCACCCGTCGATCTCGTCTTTCAGTCGATCGCTGGGTCCGAAGCGGCCAACCGCTCCTTCGGCGTCGATCTGGCGCTGCTCGGCGAGGCGCTGGATGCCGGCCGTTCGCTGGGGCGGGGCACTATCGGCGAAAATGTCATGTATTTCGAAACCGGCCAGGGTTCGGCCCTTTCCGCCGATGCGCATCATGGCGTCGATCAGCAGACCATGGAGGCGCGCGCCTATGCGGTGGCGCGGGCTTTCGATCCGTTTCTGGTCAATACGGTGGTCGGGTTCATCGGGCCGGAATATCTCTATGACGGCAAGCAGATCGTCCGTGCGGGGCTGGAGGATCATTTCTGCGGCAAGCTGATGGGCCTGCCCATGGGTGTTGACGTGTGCTACACTAACCATGCGGAGGCGGATCAGGATGATATGGACGTGCTCGCCATCATGCTCGCCGTGGCGGGTGTCTCCTTTCTCATCACCGTGCCGGGTGCCGATGATGTGATGCTGAACTATCAGACGCTTTCCTATCATGATGCGCTGACATTGCGTCGGCTGACGGGCCTGAAGCCCGCGCCTGAATTCGCGGCATGGCTTGAGCAGGCCGGGGTGATGGATGCACAGGGCCGTCTGGCTGCGTTTCCGGTGCGAGAGGGACCGTTGGCGGGGCTGCTCGCGGGGCCGCTGCCGGGCGATGGCTGATACCCCCGCCGAGACCGCGCCGCCCGGTTGGCGGGCGGTGACGCCCGCGCGGGTCGCGTTGCCGCGCGCCGGTACATCCTTGGGCACTGCGCCGGTGCTTGCGCTGCGGGCCGCCCATGCGCGAGCGCGCGATGCGGTGCATGAAAGCTTCGACTGCGAGGCGCTGGCGCGAGCCATCGCGCCATTCCCCAGTCTTGCGGTGCATAGCGAGGCGGGGGGACGGGATGAATATCTGCGACGTCCCGACCTCGGGCGCCGGCTTCATCCGGATTATCGGGCCGCACTGCCTAGGGGGCCAGTCGACCTTGCGCTGGTCTGCGCCGATGGTCTTTCCGCCCTTGCGGTCCAGCGACAGGCGCCCCCTTTCCTGGCGGCACTTGGCGGATTGCTTTCCGACCTGTCCCTCGGTCCAGCGGTGCTTGCCGCGCAGGGGCGCGTGGCAATCGCAGACGATGTAGGCGAGGCGATGGAGGCAAGGCTGGCGATGATCCTTATCGGCGAACGGCCGGGCCTGTCGGTCGCGGACAGCATGGGCGTCTACATTACCTTCGCACCCCGGCGCGGCCGGCGAGATGCGGAAAGAAACTGCATTTCCAATATCCATGACGACGGCCTGTTGCCCGAGGCGGCCGCAGCAAAGGCGGCCTGGCTGGTGCGCGCGGCCCTGACGATGCAATGCACCGGCATCAAGCTCAAGGACGAGCAACCCGTGAGCCAGATCGCCGCCGGATCAGCGGATCAGAGCGGTTCGCCGTCCATCAGTGCCTTATAGGCGAAGCCAAACAATTCGGCTTGTGAGCGCACGCCCAGTTTCTGGTTGAGATGCTTGCGATGGACCTTCACCGTGTTTTCGGAAATGTGCAAATCCATCGCTATGGCCAGCGTGGAATAGCCGAACAGAATCTTGGACGCTATCTCTCCCTCGCGCGAAGAGAGACCGCGTTGCTCGAACGCCTGAACCAGCCGGCGTTCGGCGGGAAGGCGGACAGGCGCGGGAGGCTCTGCGTGGTTCTGGCAACGCCAATGCGCCGTGATGACGGATTTCAGCAGGGAAAGGCTGCGATTGGCCAATTCGACTTCGGCTTCGCTCCATGGTTCGCTAGAGGCTTGCCGCCCGAGGAAAGCGATGAAGAAGCTGCCGGTGCCAAGCACTATGGTTAGGCGGATTTCATCACCAAGCCCCGCCGTGAGCAGATCGTCGCCCGAGGAAAAGAACTCGATCCCCGAAGCGACGGCATTTTGGGGAATCGAACCGGCTATGCGACTGCGATACTCCTCATCCTCGCCAAAGGCGGCGACACGGGGAGGTCCGCTTTGGGAGGTCCAGGCGGTTGCGACCCGATGGACGCGGACGATAAGGTGGAGATAGGAGAGCAGTGCGGGTTCGAATGCGTCATGTCCGATCAGGTTGAGCAGCCCTTTGAGACCTGTCCGGCACCATTCACGAACCTGGTATTCATCCGTAGGTCGAGCCAAGGCCGCGTTGTCTGCCATTTCCCCTGCAATGTCTCTAGATGACGCTGTCTCGAAGCTATCACAGGACCATGATAGGGCAAGAGATTCAGAGAGGCGTTGTTATCCGATAATCCCGGCCAGCAATCCGGGCTTCAGCGCAATCCCCGAAGAACTGGGCACCGCCGGTCATTCGCATAAATCGTCGAAAGCGCCCAAGCCCAAACGCCAGTCAGTCAAGAAAGCCAATGCCCTGTCAGGGAAAGGCATATTAGGAATGCACAGCTCATTTAACCTATCCCCGAACAATTGAGTGCACGAAATATAATAATGCCGAATGGGGTGGGATATATATAATATTATTTGCGCTTTACGCGTCAGTCCGCGCCGCTGTAGATATTGACGTCCGGCGGAGGTTTCTCATGTTCTCTACCTGCGACCGGCGCTTGCGCCTTCCCGATCGGGAAGGCGAGACACACAGACAGTCCGGGCCGATTGTCGCGGAAGCGCGTTTCGCCGCCATGAGCGCTGGCAATGGCCGTTACCATCGACAGACCGAGGCCGTGGCCGCTGACCTGCCGGGATGTGCCGAGCCGCACGAAGCGCTGCGCCAGTCTGGGAATGTCCTCCTCCGCGACGCCGGGGCCGTTGTCGGCGACGCGGATGACCACCTCGCCCTTGTCCCTCCGCGTGACGGAGAAGGTGATGACCGATCCCTCCGGCGTATGCTTGATCGCATTCTCGACAAGATTGACCATGGCCTGCGACAGCAGGTCCGCATCGCCCTCCATGGCGATGCCCCGTTCGATGTCGAACGACAGGCGGTGACCCCTGTCCTCCGCGACGGCGACATAGCTTTCGCCGATCAGCCTGGCCTTTTCGCTGAGGTCGAACAGGGTGAAATGGCGCCGTACCGTCCCGGACTCGACTTCAGCTATCCGCAGCAAGGCGGCGAAGAGGGCAAGGATCTGCTCGCTATCCTCTATCGCCGCATCAATGGCCTCATGGTCCGCCGAACCGGCCGGGAAACGGTCCAGCATGCGGTCGAGCCGGTTCTGGAGATGGGTGATCGGCGTGCGCAGCTCATGGGCGACGTCATTCGAAACCTGGCGCAGATTGCCGACCAGCGTCTCGATGCGGTCCAGCATTTTGTTGAAGGTCCGGGCAAGCTGGTCGAACTCGTCGTCCCGCCCGCTTATCTCTATGCGCGAGTCCAATTGGCCCGCGATGATGGCGAGGGCGGCGTGGTTCATGTGGTCGAGACGGTGGCGCACGGCCCGGCCGAACAACAGTCCGAACCCGATTGCCAGCAGGATCAGGAACAGCAGGACCAGCGCGAAGAACAGGATGATGGTGCGCAGCAGGTCGGCGGTGGGCGAGGTTTCCGTCGCGACCGTCAGGCGCAGGCCGTCGTCCAGGTCTATGGTCAGGGACCGGGCCGCGATATTGTGGCCGCCATCGTCATGGAAGATGCCGTCATGCCATCCGGGCGGCAGGCGGGGATAGCTGAACTCGCCCGACAGCCGCTTGCCCGCCCTGTTGACCAGCATATGGCCGATGCTCTTGACCCCGCGCTCCTCCTGTCTTTCCAGCGCGTCGAGCAGGGCCTTGTTTCCGCCATGCCTCTGCATGTGCCGCAGGCTGCTGGCTTCGGCCTGGATTCGCGCGTCGATCTGGGCTTCTATGGCGTCGCGGCCGACCAGAAAGGCCATGCACCCCAGCAGCACCGCCGCGAGGACGAAGCCCCCGGCGAAGAACAGGGCGATCTGCCGCGCCGTGCGGGCGCGATCATGCATCGTCGCGCAAACGATAGCCCACCCGCCGGGCTGTCTGGATCGCATCGGCCGCAAATCCCGCGTTCAGCTTCTGCCTCAGGCGGCTCATATGGGTCTCGACGATGTTGGTCTCCGGATGGAAATGGAAATTCCAGACATTCTCCAGCATCATCGCCTTGGACACGAAGCCGCCTTCATGCAGAACGAGCTGCTCCAGCAGTTCGAATTCGCGCGGTTGCAGCGCGATCCGCCTGCCGCCGCGCCAGGCTTCGCGGCGGCGGCGGTTGATCCGGACGGACGCATATTCGTGGATGTCCAGCGCGGTTCTGGCGGAACGCCTGCACAGCGCATCGACGCGGGCCAGCAGTTCCGCCTGCGCAAAGGGTTTGACCAGATAGTCGTCCGCGCCCTGTCGCAGGCCCTCCACCCTGTTCTCGATGGAACCCAATGCGGTGAGCATCAGGACCGGATCGGGGAAACCGGCCTTGCGAAGCTGCTCGACAAAGGCGGCGCCATCGCCGTCCGGCAGGAGGCGATCGACGACCAGCAGGTCGAAATGCTCCGTCCTGGCCTCGATGAGCCCGGCCCGCCCTTCCGTCACATGCCGCACCTCATGTCCCGCCCCCGACAGGCAGTCGACGATATAGGCGGCGATGGCGAGGTCGTCCTCGATCAGGAGCAGGCGCATCGACGGCCGATGCAGGCGAAATGTTACGATTTGGGGACAATGGGCGGGTGTCCTGCCTCCACGCTTCGGCAGGCTCGTTCGATCCGAAGATAAAATTTCCCCAAGGTTCGGCGGCCCCGGCCGCTCTGTAACAGCTCCGTCACATGCCCGTCCTAGCGGCGGCGCCGACCGCGACAGGACGGGAAGACCGTTCGCGCTTTCAGGAATATTGGGGGATTAGATGAGCGTCGTAAGCCGCCGTGGCTCTTTTGTTTTCAACGTTTCCGTCCTGGCGCTGGCCATGGCCGCCCCGATGCAGGCCGCCCATGCCGAAGATGCAGCAGCCGCCGATGCGGAGCGCGCCGTGGGCAGCATCCTGTCCGGTCATGTCTATGACGAGAGCGGCTCCGCATTGCCCGGCGCCCGCATCTTCGTGCCGGAACTGAACAGCGAGGCGACCACCGATCTTCAGGGCGAATTCGTCATGCCCGCCCCCGCGCAGGGGGATGTCACCGTCCGCGTGGAATATCTCGGCCGTCCCACGGTGTCCCGCCCGGCCACGCTGGGCGGCCGCCAGACGATCCTCGATATCGTGGTTCCGCGCGGTTCCGCCAACGATATCGTCGTCATCGGCGCCTCGCTGGTCGACAACACCGCCCGCGCGCTGAACCAGCAGCGACAGGCGGACAATACGATCAACGTCATCTCCGCCGACGCCATCGGCCGCTTCCCCGACCCGAACATCGCCGAAGCCCTTCAGCGCGTGGCGGGCATCGGCATCCAGCGCGACCAGGGCGAAGGCCGTTACATCAACATTCGTGGCGGGCCGAAGGAATTCGCGACCGTCACCGTCGACGGCGTGGCCGTAGGCTCCGTCGACCCTACCACGCGTGCCGTCGATCTCGACACCATTCCGTCGGATATCGTCGCCAATCTGGAAGTCACCAAGAGCCTGCTGCCCAACCAGGATGCGGATGCCATTGCCGGCTCGGTGAACATCGCCACCCGTTCGGCCTTCGACAAGAAGGGAACCTCGATTTCCGGCATGGCCGGCGCCAGCTATAACCAGTTCGGCAAGACGAGCGACAAACGCGGCTCGCTCTCGGCCTCGACTCGATTCGGCGCGGACAAGCAGTTCGGCATCATGCTCGCGGGCAGCTATTCCAAGACCGAGCGCAAGCCGGACAATGTTGAGAACACCTGGGCGGAGACCGCCACCGGCTCCGGACTCTACCGCGTCACCGAAACGGCCTTCAAGGACTATGACACCAGCCGCGAGCGCATTTCCGTCAACGGCGCGCTGGAATGGCGTCCGTCGCCGGGCAACCGCCTGTATCTGCGCGGCTCCTATGCCCGGTTCGAGGATGACGAGTATCGCAACCGCCTGCTGATCAGTTGGGGCGCCGGTACGTTGCAGGCCGGTTCGACCGACACTGCTGCCACCTATACCAACACCCGCCTCGAAAAGCAGGTCCGCCACCGCATCCAGCGGAACCAGATCTACACCGCGACGGTGGGCGGCGAGAATCTGCTTGGCGAGGGCCGGGTGGAATATTCCGCGACCTATTCGCGTTCGCTTCAGACCTATCCGCGCCGCGACGAGGTGAACTTCCGTTCCACTCTGCGCCCGACGCTCAGCTATGATTTCGCCAATCCCGACAGCCCGGCCTATTCCCTGTTCAATGCGGGCAACCAGCAGCATCTGAACGTCGCCAGCTATAATTATCAGCAGGCCGACTATCGCTCCAATACCGCGCGCAACGAGGAATATGGCTTCTCCATCAAGGGAGAGGTGCCGGTGAATCTGGGCAGCGTGCCTGTCACGTTCAGCGCGGGCAGCCGCTATCGCGACCGCAATGTCACGTCGGACGAGGAGCGCTTCCGTGCGTCGAGCAGCGCCGGTGTCCCGTCCGGCACGCTGGCCTCCTTCCTCAGTAGCGAGGCGTCGCAGAACTTCGACTATTATCTGGGCAACAAGATCGACCCATCGAAGGCCGACGCCTATTTCGACCAGTATAAGAGCGCGGCATCGCGCCGCGTCTCGCAATCGACCACGGCCGACTATACCGCGAAGGAGCGGGTGCTGGGCCTGTTCGGCATGGCCAAGTTCGACCTGGGGCCGACGACGGTCATCGCGGGCATCCGCTATGAGACGACGGAATTGAAGATGACGGCGGGCGCCTACCTTCCCGCCAACACACCCAGCAACCCGACATCGACACTGGTTATCACCAACCGCGTCGCCAGCCAGAGTTATGGCAACTGGTTCCCCAACCTTACCGTGCGTCAGGCCTTCACGCCCGAGCTGATCGGCCGCTTCGCCCTCAGCCGCGGCATCAACCGGCCGAACTTCCCCGAAGTCGTCCCCCGCCTGTCGGACGAGAGTGAAACCGGCATCACGCGTGTCGTCGAGGGCAATCCGGACCTGCGCCCAACCTTGTCGAACAATATCGACGCGGGTCTGGAATATTATATCCGCCCGGTCGGCGTCCTCTCGGTCAACGCCTTCTACAAGGATCTGGAGGACTTCCGCTTCACGCTGCTGCGCCGGACGACCACGACCGAATATACCCGTGCGGAAAATGCGCCCAAGGGTCATCTCTGGGGCGTGGAACTGAGCTGGCAGCAGCAGTTCACCTTCCTTCCGGGCCTGCTCAGCGGCTTCGGCATCTTCGCGAACTATACCTGGACGGATGCGGAGGCGAAGCTGTCGCAGGCCTTCTCGAACCGTACGGTCATGCCGCTGCCGGGCCAGTCCAAGACGAGCTGGAACCTCGCGCTCTTCTATGAGAAGGGGCCGTTCAACACGCGTGTCTCCTACACGAAGCGCAGCGACTATCTGGACGCGATCGATGCCTCGAACCCCGGCCTCGATCTCTATTGGGAAGGGCGCGGCCAGCTCGACGCGACGGGCAGCTACCAGCTCTTGAAGACTGTGAACCTGTTCGTAGAAGCCAAGAACCTCACCAATTCGGCGGGCGTCCGCTATTACGGCACGCGCCAGCGCGTCTATGAATATGAGAAGTTCGGCTACTCGATCTTCGGCGGCGTCCGCTTCAAGCTCTGATCCTTGGCTCCGGGCCTGATCCGTCAGGCCCGGAGCACATCGCCTCCATTTTCGAACCGCACCTCGGCGCGCGTTCCCCGGCCCTCTGCCCTGTCCAGGAAGACAAGGCTCGCGCCGTGCCTGGCCGCGATCTCCGCCGCGATGGAAAGACCCAGGCCGCAGCCGCTTTCCTGCGCCGATGTCGCCGTTCCGCGATAGAAGCGTTCCACCACCAGCGCTCTTTCGGACGGAGCGATGCCCGGCCCTTCATCCTCTACCGCCAGGAGGAGAGGGTGCGCGGTCACGATCAGCGTCACGCGGCGTCCCCGGCCGCCATAGCGTATCGCATTGTCCACCAGATTGCCGATCAGCTCGTTCAGCAGATGCGGCTCCCCGGCAAGGATGACGCCCTGTTCCGGCCCCTCATAGCCGAGGTCGACATCGCGCTCGCCCGCGAAGTCGATCCAGTTCTCCAGCGTCTCCCGCGCCAGGATCGTCAGGTCGACGGGCGCCGGAACGCCGCCGGAAAGCGCCGACGGTTCCGACCGTGCGAGGGTGAGGAGCTGGTGTACGGCATGGCTGAGCCGGTTCAGCGCGCGCAATTGGTGGGACAGGGCGGCGCCATGCGCCGGATCGCTGTCGCGCAAGGCCAGTTCCGTCTGCACCTGAAGCGTGGCGAGCGGCGTGCGCAACTGGTGCGCGGCATTGGTGATGAAGCGCCGTTCCGCCTCCCGCGCACCGGCCAATTTGACGATAAGCGTGTTGACGGCGTGGAGAAGCGGGCGAAGTTCGCTCGGCATCTGGTCCACATCGCCGATGACGGACAGTCTGTCCGCGTCGAAGCCCGCCACATGGTTGGCCACTCCGTCCAGCTTGCGCAGGCTCGACCGCACACCGTACCAGATGGCCGTGCAGACCAGGGTCAGCAGCAGCAGCTGGAGCGGAATGCCGATCTCCAGGATACGCGTCACCAGCATCCGCCTCTTGGCCTTGGTCTCGGCCACGCGGACGATGATGGGATTGCGGGGCGCGGCGGGATCGGGGATCAGCACGGTCACGATGCGCACGGCCTGCCCGCCCACGGACCCGTCGTAGAAGCGGGGCTTGCCCACGGTTTCGCTGGTCGGCAATTCCGGCAGGGCGGCGTTGCCGAACAGATGCCGTCCGCCGCGCGTGACGACGGAATAGAACATCCGGTCGTCCCGGTCCCATTCGAACATTTCCACCGCCATGTCGGGCAGGCGGAATTTTGTGCCGCCCTTATACTCCACCTGCTCCGCCAGGGTCATGGCGGAGTCGTAGAGCCATCGGTCGAACACCGTGGTCCCGACATAACGGGCCAGTGCGAAGGTGCCGACCGCGCCCAATGCCATCAGCAGGGCCAGCGGCACCAGCAGCCGGACCAGCAACCTCCCGCGCAGGCTGGCACCCATGCCTGTCACGCCGGTCCGCCCCCGTCGGCCGCTTCCATCCGGTAACCGAGGCCGCGCAGCGCGCGTATCGACACCGCGGCGCCCGCATCCTCCAGCTTGCGCCGCAACCGGCTCACGAACACTTCCACATTGGCGGGATTGGCATGATGGTCCCAGTTGTAGAGCGCCTCCAGCATCTGATGCTTGGAGACGACCCGGCCGGGACGGCGAAGCAGCAGTTCCAGGACCGTCATCTCCCGCGCGGTGACATCCACCGGCTGACCGCCCACGGTCACGATCTTGCTGCCCGGATCATATTCCAGCCCGCCAAAGACCATCAGCGGGCTGGACGGGCTTCCGCGGCGGAGAAGGGCACGGATGCGCGCCTCCAGTTCGCCGAGCGCGAAGGGCTTGGTCAGATAATCGTCTCCACCGGCGTCCAGCCCGCGTATCCGCGCGTCCAGCTCGTCGCGTGCGGTCAGGATCAGGACGGGCGTCGTCACGCGCCGCTGGCGCAGGCCGCGTATCACGTCGATGCCGTCGCCGTCAGGCAGGCTGAGGTCCATGACGATGAGCTGATAGTCCGTCCCCAGGCATGCGGCCATCGCCGCCTCGCCGTCATGCACGATGTCGGTGGCATGGTTCGACTGCGCCAGCGCCTTGCCCAGGCTGGCGGCCAGTTCGCGATCATCCTCGACAAGCAAAAGGCGCAAAATAGGGTCCGCAAGCTTCGTGCAAGTTTCGCGCAAGCCCGTTGCAAGCGCGTGCCCCTATTCATGGGCGAAGTCCGCCGCCTCATTCAACAGAGTTCGCACTTGAGCATCCAGATTAACCGGAAAACGGGCTTGCTGCTGCTTGCCTTCCCCCTCGGTATCGCCGTGGGAGCGCTGCTGTTCCGGGGCGATCCGCCTTCGGCCGTGGCGCAGAGGATCGGCGGCTCCGTCACCCCGGCCGGGACGATCCGCTACGCGGCCAATGCGCCCCAGCTCGCCATGATCCGGACCGGCAAGGCGGAGATGCTCGCCCTGCCGCTGACGGAGGCGTTGGGCGCCCGCCTCGTCTATGACGAGGATGCGACGGCACGCATCGGCGCGGGCTTTTCCGACCGGGTCCTGCGGGTCGACGTGGCGCCCGGCGATCCTGTGCGCGCGGGGCAGGTGCTGGCTGTCATCGATTCCCCGGATTACGGCACGGCCCGCGCCGATCTGGACAAGGCGCGGGCGGATGAGGAGCGCAAGCGGCTGGACCTGGCGCGGCTGACCGCGCTGACGCCCGGCGAAGGCATAGCCACCCGCGATCTCGAGGGCGCGCGCGCCGACTATGCGGAGGCACGGGCGGAAAGCGCCCGGGCCGCCCAGCGTCTGCGGAATCTCAATCCTGCTGGCCTCAAGGTCGGGGGCCAGCGACTGAGCCTGACAAGCCCCATTGGCGGCGTCCTGACCGAGCGCCATGCCAATAGCGCGATGGAAGTGTCGCAGGATGGGGACACGCCCCTCTTCGTCGTGACCGATCCCCGCCGCCTCTGGCTGATGATCGACGTGCCGGAACGGCTGCTGGGCCGCGTCAGCGCGGGCAGCGAGGTCGAGGTGGAAAGCGACGCGTTGCCGGGCCGCCATTTTCGCGCGCGGATCGAAAGGATCGGCGCCACGGTCGATCCCGCGACGCGCCGCGTGACCGCGCGCGCCGCCGTCCGGAACGAAGAGGGCGGCCTGCTGCCCGAAATGTTCGTGCGTGCCCGCATCCTCCAGCCGGGGCGCCGTGCCGTGCGGGTCCCGACCGGCGCCATCGTGGACAGCGGCGCGAACAGCTATGTCTTCGTGGCGACCGCGCCCGGCACCTTCGTCCGGCGGCAGGTCTCGCTGCTCAGCCGGGAGCGGGACTATAGCAGCATCGGCACCGGCCTTGGCGGCGGCGAGACCATCGTGACCGGAGGCGCCCTCCTCCTCGATGGGGAACTGGCATCCGGGGCGAACGGCGCGTCGTGATCGACCGGATCGTCACCTTCGCGCTGACGCAGCGCGCCTTCGTCCTCCTGCTTGTCGCCGCGCTGGTGGGCGGGGGCATCCACGCGCTTGCCAACCTGCCCATCGAGGCCTTTCCGGACGTTCAGGACGTGCAGGTGCGGGTCATCTCGCAACTGCCGGGACAGGCGCCCCAGGACATGGAGCGGTCCGTCACCCTGCCGGTCGAGCGCGGCCTGACGGGAGTGCCCGGCCTCACCGACATGCGCTCCGTGACGATGACGGGCCTGTCCATCGTCACGCTTACCTTCGCGGAAGGCACGGACAATTATTTCGCCAGGGCGCAGGTGATCGAGAAGCTCGGCACGGTGGACCTGCCGGAGGGCGTGACCCCCGAACTCGCGCCGCTCTCCACCGCCGTCGGCGAGGTCTATCGCTATATGATCGAGGCGCCGGGCATGACGGATGCCGAGATACGCACATTGCAGGACTGGACGGTCCGTCCCGCGCTGCGCATGACGCCGGGCGTCGCGGATATCGTCAGCTTCGGCGGCGCGATCCGCGAATATCAGATCGAGGTCGATCCGCTGGCCCTCCAGCGCTACCGCATCACGCTCGGCCAGCTTGCCGACGCGGTGTCGGCAGGCACGGGCAGCGCGGGCGGCGCGCTGTTGCGCCAGGGCGAGGCATCGCTGGTGGTGCGGTCCGGCGGGTTGTTCTCCAGTCTGGAGGACATAGAGTCCGCCGTGATCGATGCCCGGGACGGGCGCCCCGTGACCGTGGGCGATGTCGCCAATGTCCGGATAGGGGAGCGGCCCCGTTTCGGCATGGTCGCGCATGACCGGCGCGACAGCATCGTGGAAGGCATCGTCTCCATGACCAAGGGCGGCAACCCGTCCAAGGTCAATGCCGACCTCAAGGCGCGCATAGAGCAGCTTCAGGAGACACTGCCGCCGGGCGTGAGGATCAGGCCGATCTACGACCGTACCCAGCTGGTCAGCCATACGGTCCATACCGTCGCGCATAACCTGCTGATCGGCGCGCTGCTGGTGATCGGCGTGCTGGTCATCTTCCTGTCGAGCTGGCTGGCGGCGTTGATCGTCGCGGCGATCATCCCGCTTGCGCTGCTGTTCGCCTTCATCCTGATGAGCTTCGGCGGCGTGTCGGCCAATCTCATGTCGCTGGGCGCGGTCGACTTCGGCATCATCGTGGACAGCGCGGTGGTGATCGTGGAAGCGCTGATGGTGCGACTCGCGCTCCAGTCCGGGACGAACGGGGATGCGGGCGATGACCGGCGGCAGCGCATGCATGTGCTGCACCGGACGATGACCGACATGTCGCCGCCGGTTCTCTTCTCCAAGCTCATCATCATCCTGGCGTTCGTGCCGATCTTCACCTTCCAGCGGGTGGAAGGGCGTATCTTCACGCCGGTCGCGCTGACGCTCACCTTCGCGCTTATCGGTGCGGTGCTCCTGACCTTCACCCTGATCCCGACGCTGCTTGCCTATGCCATCCAGAAAAAGCCGCTGCTGGAAAAACACA
>JASGGS010000087.1:0-16044 GCA_047602685.1 Sphingobium sp. | reverse complement strand
CCAAAAAAATGGTGGGGCCCCGTCGTCCTTGAGGCCGACGCGGTCCCGTGCCACCATAGGAATTCTTGAGAGAGAGAAGAGGCTTTGCGAATCTGGGGCTCGATGCCCCTGATTCGCAAATGGGTGCCTCCGGGCGCCTCCCTCAAAACCCATGGACGGTGAGGGCCGGGGTCAAGGACCGCGGCACGCGGCCGCGAAGCGGCGGTGGGGGCAACGATTTTGCGGAGCAAAATGGTGGGGCCCCGCCGTCCTTGACGCCAACCGACGCCTCCGTGACGATCATGGGAATGGAAGGGTATTGCGAGCTTGCTCGCGATGCCCGCATCTCCCTTCTGCCTGATCGAGGGCACGCGCCCTGCTCAGGCTGTCGGCGGGACATAGGCGGCGAAGGGATCGCCCTCATGCAGGTGCCCGAATGGCGTGAACAGATATTCGTCCCCGCTCCGGCCGACGGCGCACACGACAAAGCGTGGCTCGCCGGAAACCGCATCCACACACTCCATCAATGCGAGATCGCCGCTCATGGCGGCATGCAGCAACGTTTGAAAATTGGCTCGGTGGTGATCGGGTATCGCCATGACACGTCCCCATGAAAATGGGGACAGCGCGAAGCGCCGTCCCCGACAGGATGAATGAACCTCGCGGCTCTTATGCCGTCCGACGGAGCCGGCCCCGCACTGGCGGCGCGATCTTCTCGGCCGGAGCCTGATCCGCCTTGCGGAAGGCATGGATAGGGACACCTGCCTTGCGCAGCGCCTGATAGAGGTTCGCCTGAATGCCCGACCCCTCCCCCAGCAAGGCTTCGACGGGTTTGAGATCCACCAGCTTGCGGTTGCGCGCGAAGGGCGCACCGCGTCCCGAGCCCGTCAGCGAATAGGTCACGAGCTGGACCTCGCGGTTGCCGGCCCATGAAGCCACGATCGCGTCGAAACCCTTGCGCTGCGCGGTTGTCACCAGCGTCATGTGCGGGATGCGCTCGTGGATGGTATCGAGCCGGTCCCAGAGCTGCTGCCAGTCATGCCATTCGGCATGACCTGAGGCGACCACGATCGGACCACGCGGGCGGTAGCGCTCGCGTTCGACCAGTTCCCGGGCGCGCAGGAAGTCCTGTATCGACACCTGCGTGGCGGTGGCCGCTTTCGAGACCCGCGAACCGCGCGCTGGCGACCATAGACGGCCCGAGAGCACCCGGAAGGTTTCGGCAGCATAGTCGCGCATGCACTCGACCGCCTCGCGCTGTTCGCTCAGCGATTGGCACAGGAGCTGCTTCTCCTCCAGTTCGGTGTTGAACACCTCGGAGGGCTCGGTACGGCGCATCATGTCGCGCAGTTCATCAGCCAACGCATCCTCCTGTCGCTCGAGCTTGCCCGCGACGAAGTGGAAGCTGTTGACCATACCCCATGTGATCTCGGGCGCGAGTGCATCGAGACGTGTGTCGGTCAGGAGATCGAAAATGGCGGCGATGATCCCGGCGCAATCCGCCTGCGCATGCAGCGGCTCTGGCATGTCATGTTCGCCCGGTTCGTCCCCCGGGCTGATGATGGAAAGCGGTATAGGATCGCCGAAAGCGCGCTGGAATTCCGGCGTTGCCGTCATCTCGGCGAACAACGCCGGCAGGTCTGCGAAGCGGCTGATGCTGCGCGAACGGTCTTGGGTCATGGAACTTCTCCGTGGACATGAAAAGAGAAAGGGGCGAAGACGCGATGGCGTCCCGCCCCCATGGTGTCGGATCAGTGCATGCTCGCCCGGATGCCGGCGAAGGCGGCCGAGCGCGTCAGGACGGCTCCGACGATTTCGGCGGCATGGGGGGCAAAGGGCGTGCCCTCGAGCAGGTCGTAAATGGCAGCGATGATCTCGCCGCAGGTGATCCCCGTCGGGATCTCCGGAATGTGCGCCGCAGGAAGCGGCGGGGAAAGCACATCCCGAATGGTGGCACTGGCCATGATCGCGGCGCAGAGCGTGGAGAGATCGGCCAGCGGGGCGAGGTGGTGCAACGAAGGGAGCGGCATGGGTTGCCTCCTCAGACAAGAGAAAAGAAAAAGGGCCGGGGAAGCCTGACGCCTCCCCGGCCCGGAACCTGTTCCGATCAACCCGCGATCAGAACGGATCCTCCTCGCCGAACGGCGCACCCGCGCCGGTCAGTTCGCCATGGGCACCGACGGTGCTGTCGCCGAAGCCGCCCTGATCGCGCGGCCCACGATCGTCATAGTTGGTGCGGCTGACGCCCATGCCGCCGCCGAAGTCGGAGCGCATGGTGTCGCGACGCCATGCGACCATGTAGCCCCCGTGATCGGCCGGGAAGAGCGCGATCGGCATCGGTTCGGGCAGGCTGGGATCATCGATGTTCCCGGCGAGGAAGACCTCGCCCGTGCGCTTCGACACGGCTTCCCACAGCGCGCCGATCTGGACCCAGCGGCGTGCGACGTTGAGGGCGAGGATCTCGTAGACCGGGGCCTTCTCGTTCTCGCTCATCACCTTGCGCAGCCCGATGCGGGGGAGATCGATCGTGCGGGTGGCGATCGAGCCCGTCAGGCGGTTGTTCACATTGAAGATTTCACCGATGTTCATCGTCTTGACCTTTCGAATGTCGCTCGAAGTCCATTCTCCGGCGACACCCTCCCCGGTCCTTCTCTCCTCTCTGTCCCGCCCTCTCCCCCCGCGGCCTCCGCCCGAGGAACAGCGCTCCACTGCCTCCCGCGCGACGCCGCACCGCCTGCCCCGCGCGCAACGCCACAGCCCGCCCGCAACTCTGCGCGACCACCGCGACATGGCGCGAGGCTGGGGCGGAGGTGGGGGGGCCGAAGAGGGGCTGGGGAGCGAGGCTGGAGGCGCGGCGGTAGCCGCGCTGGCGTTACGCCAGCGGAAGGAAGTAGCGGTAGCGGCGCGGGCAGCATAATCAGGCGGTCCCTGCAGGCGGAACCGGCGGACCCATGCTGGAACGGCACCAGTCGGTGCGTTTCCGGTATCGGGAACAATCGGGGGATGGCGGCGGGCCGCACGGCGGGATCGCCGTAGACTTCTGTCTCATGGGGGATAATTTGTGGGACCAACGGCAAGAGGCACTGGACCGGATTGGCTGCGAGGCGGCGGACCACGCCGTTGGGCGGACACTAACCTTGTCGACTATCGTCCCAAATGGCACACGACTTCCGATTTCCGAGAGGTCCAATGATGGGCGAGGACCTGGAATCAGGCTGCCCGGAAGAGGTCATCCGGATCATTGACGGGCGGAGAAGCGCAGGCCCGCCCAGCGTTAAAACGCTCGATCCATGTGCTGATGTGGGCTCGTTGCTCGATCGGAACGGCCGCGGCCGCACGCTGGAATTCGAGAAGGTCGAGCGGCGCGGTCGCGATGATCTCGTCGATTTCATCGGGATCGAGCAAAGCTTCGGCACGGATGAACGCGGTCATTGAGCCGGGACGTTTCTTCGTCGATTTGCGCCACAGTCCTTCAACGGTTCGAAGCCTCGGCGCGGCACGCGCTTCGAGCAGGACGATGAGGCGCAATTCCTCGCGCGGTAGCGCTCGAACCTCTGAAATCTGCATGGCCGTGCAGAAAAAACATGAACTTTTACAAAAACTTGGCAAGCTCTCATCTGCGATGATGCGCTCGCAATCCTCGCGCGAGAGGCCCCATTCCCGAAGCGGATATCTGTATTCATAGAGATCTGAAACATGCCCTTCGCGATGGGCGTAGCGTTGATTGTCCCGGGTTGAGCAGTCGTAGCCGATCAGGCGGATAACCTTGCGTCCTTTTGCCCAGGCGTGTTGCGCCGGAGGCCATGCCTTGACCCATTTATCCTGCGGGGAGATTTTATGACGAGCCGAACAGCTATGCTGACCGAAGGCTATCGACGGCAATGTGCCATTCGTCAGGCAGGCATCGAGCAGAGAGGTGTAGGGCGGCCAATGCTTGAAGAACCGGGCCTGATATTCAACGATCTCGTTGGGAACGCCATGATCGTCCATCCACTGACGGAAGACAGGGATAAGCCTGCGCGTGTGCGGCTGCTCGGGCATTGCGGCGAGCAACGTCATGTCAGGGATTTCCCCGCGCCGCACGAGTTCGATGATCATCGCGGTCGAATTGGTGCCCGCGCCCCATGCCGCGACGACGGGCGCACGATTGCCCGCGCTCATGCGACCATCGCCAGCCAACGGTCGGGCCATGGCGGCGGACGGGTCGTGACGCGACAGGCCTGGAAAGGCGCGAAACCGCGCACGACATAGTGGGGAATGCCGGTGGCACGCCGCAGGTTCAGCGCAATTCGATAGGCTCGATCGAAGGAGGATAATTGGCTTCTCAGCGGTGAGAGGCAGGCGGGCGGGACTGGCAGAGCCATGGGAACCTCCAGAAGGAACTGACCGGGAATGGAAATCGATCAGGCCGCGATCGGCAGATCGGGTGGATCGAGAGCGAGGAGACTGTCCAGCGTCACCGGCGCGCGGCTCGCCCGGCGTGTTCGCGGTCCCCGGCTTGGCCTTGCCGGATCATTGAACCGGTAGCCGATGCGCGCCGCATGCTTGCCGATCACCGCCGGATCGCGGCCAAGTGCCCGGGCGACATCCACCATCGAGACGCCATGGAGCCAGGCACTGCGGATAGCCCGGTCTTCATCGCTGCTGAACGGGCGCATGAACCCGTGGACAAGGCCCAGATAGTTGGCGCGGTAGAGCACGGCGCGAAGCCCGCGCCCCAATGCCTTGGCGATCTCGCGCGTCGGGATTTTGCCATAATCGGCGCGCAGACGCGCTTCATCCTCAGCGGTCCAAACCGGCCCCTGCCGAAATCCGTCACGGCGGACATGGGTGCCGCGAAGCTTCAGCGCTTCGGCGCGCCATCGGATGGAATGGGACGAACGGCCGAGCCTCTCGCGCAGCGGGGTGAGACTCGTGCCTGTCGCATAGGCATGGCGGAGCAGATCATCCTCTTCCGCGATCCACGCACGTCCCCAGCCTCGTCCATAGCCGAGCATGCGCAGGCGTTGCCCCAGGCTGCGGCTGTTGCGCTCGGGAAAACCTTCGTGGGCCAGCATCCGGGCAATGGCCATATAACGCGCTCCCGTGGCGGCGAGCGTAAGCGCACGCGTCATTTCCGCGTCGCTCCAGTCGTCCGGCTGGCAGGCATGACGCAGGCCCAGCACCGATGCGCGCGCGATCACACCGCTTAGCGGTCGCCCGATGAGGCTGGAGATCTGGGCGACGGGAACGCCCTGTTCATAGCCGGCGCGAAGTTGCGCATCTTCCCATCCACTATAGGGTGGTGATCCAGGGTCGGACAGGCCGAGCAGCCGCGCGCGGGCATAGAGGGCACTCACGCCCCGGCCGAGCCGGGCGGCCAGCGTTGCCGTCGGGACATGTGCGTAGCAGCGTGCCATTTCCTCGTCGTCCCAGTCGCTCCAGGATCGTCGGGAGTTACGGCGCAGGCCAAGGTCATGGATACGCGTGGCGACACCTGCCCGGGGCCTGCCGAGCATGGCGGCGATCTCGTCAATCGTTCGATCTTCGGCAAATGCCGCGCGCAGGCGGCTTGTCTCATCGGGGAGCCATGCGTCCGCACGGAAAGCCAGTTCGGAGAGCAGCACGGTGGGAACGGTTTCCTTTTCGGGGACAAAGGGTGTCAGTTCGACGATATCGGCGTCGAGATCGAAGCTGTTCTGGGTCATGGTGCGCACCTCTCAGACCAGGCCGACGACGGGCGTATCGACGACGCGCAGGCGCAACCGGGCCGACAGACGCGCAATACGCGTATCCCCCCGCGGCATTGTGTCGGACGCACCGATGGCAGCGAGCAGATCGAGCCCGGCGTCCACATCGTTTGCGGGTAGCGCGAGATGGCGGGCAAGATCGTCGGCCGTGGTGGCATTGGGCGCTATGTTGCCCAAGGCCCCGACAATGCGCGCGGCGGCAGGAGCGGCAGGGTCGAGCAGAAAGGCGTCGAGCGCACGCTGCCCCCGCATGGCGGCATGCGTTGCTCTGGCCGGCGCAACCTCGCGCAGGTTTTCAAGGTCGAGCAGAGTGCGGCTCTCGTCCGGGCCAAGGTCGGCCGCGGCCACCAGATCGGGCGTGCGGCCGATATGCGGTGTGATCGTTGGATCGATTTTCGCGAGGACGGGCGTGGCGGCCAGCGCAGGACCAAAGGCGAAGAACTCGCCGGGCGGAAGCAGGCGTAGCAGCGCTGCCTGATCGCTGCCGAACCCGAGCAGGTCGGCGGCGCGCGCCACATCGCGGTCGAACACGTTGAGGCCGATCAGATGATTATGCAGTTCCGAGACCACCGAACTGGCGAGTTTCGCGAGGCGCTGTGTGGCGATGATCGTGCCGATGCCGCGCTTGCGGCCCCTTGCGCACATGTCGGTCAGCGTGGCAACGCCCAGGCGGCGCGTTTCGGCATCGCGTGCGGACGCTGCCATATGCGGTGCGAGCAGATGGGCTTCGTCGATGCAAACCAGCACCGTATGCGCCCAATGTTCACGTTGGGCGGAGAGCAGCCCCGCGAAAAAGGCGGCGGCTTTCTCGATGCGGTGATCGGGTTCCAGATCGGTGAGATCCAGGTGCAGCGCAATGCGGTGCTGGCGTGCGCGCAACGCGAGTGCGGTAAGACCGTCATTGGCATAGTCGCGCGCGACAACCGTCGTAGCGCCGATATGCGCGGCTAGATTGGCGAACTCTCCCTCCGGGTCTACGATGATGGTCGTGAGATAGTCGAAGGCTTCCTCGATGATCCGGCGCAGCGTCTGGCTTTTGCCCGCGCCGGATGATCCTTGGATGAGGCAGCGGCCCGACATCAGCTTGCCGAGATCCAGTTCGAGGGGGCCGGTCGAGCAATGGCCGAGCGGGACGCGGGCGTCGCGTGTGAAATTGCTGATGGGAATGTTCATCGGGCATACTCCTTCACCGGCCGCCAAAGGCGGTCGTTCGCGTTGAGTTTGGAGGGGAATTCAGGCGGCGATCGCTGCCGGAAGAATGATGGGTCCAGCATTGCGCCAGTCATGACCGGCTGCTTCCAGGGCATCGGTCACGACAGCGAACTGGCGATCGCCGTCATCGTGGAGGATTCCCAGCGCGCAGGCGTCGACCATCACCTGGCTGAACAGGCCGGCTCGATAGGCGTCGAAATCCTGCCCGGCGCCGAATGGCGCCTCGCATGCTATCCACAGCGATGCCTCGATTTCCCGGATCAGCGCAGACGCGCGGTCCAGTTTCGGATCGTGGAAGAGCGAGCGGCGGCGCAGCAGGAGCTCAGGCGCCCAGCAAGGGCCTTCCGGCTGGTCGATCTGCTGTGCGGCAGCCTGCCATCCGCTTTGCGACAGCGTGTCGGGTGGCAGGAAGGCGACGATATCGTTGAACCAGCGCAACTGATGCATGCAATGGATGCGCGCGCCGATGGCGTCGCGCCGGTCCAGCGCATCAGGATAGTCGGCCTCGAGCGCCGCTTCCAGTTCGGCGGGTGTCAGCGCGATGAAGCAGGCACGCTGTTGCGGATCGGGAACGGCGCGGGACGCGTAGAGATTGGCCAGAGTAACCGGTGCAGATGTGGGAGCCGGAGCGTCGACAAGCGCGGGCGTCACTGCGCGCCAGAGCGCATCGGGATAGTCGTCCAGTGCGACGACATGTTTGAGCGTGCCGCTGTCGTCAGCATCGATCAGGTTGAGCCGCGCCCCGCCCCGGATCGACGCAATGGCTGCGGGATCGAAAAGAGCGACCTGCAGAGTCGAGCGTTCGAGGCTGCTGAGCGCGACATGGGTGACAGGATGGTCAGTGGAGCCCGATGGCAGGATCATGCTGCAATCTCCGTGATTTCAAGTGTATTCACGACCAGTGTCGTGTCGTTCTCGCAGGTCTCGCAAAAGGCTGCGTCGAACACCGAGCCGAGCACCCAGTCCTGGGTGTCATCGTCCCAGCAGGCCCATGCGTCGCGCATCACATCAGCGCTGCCGCAAGAGGCGCATCGAACGGTGGTCTTCCCGGCTACACGGTTCGCGGTGGCCACCGGTGCGGCAGGATTGCCGGATTCCTTTGGCGCGACTTCCGTTATCTCGGGAAACACCGGAAATCGCTCGCAAGGCGGTTCGTCGCGGTCGAAGCCGATCCAGTTGGCGCCGGTCTTGCGGGCGTGGGTCAGCAGCGCCCAAATCTCGGGGGAAAGTTCGTCGGGACGCTCGGGCCAGTCATCGAGCAGGCCAAGATGGATCCAGAAGCCATATTGGTGTGGTTCGATGGACAAGAGCGGATGATCGACTATGATGCGGCCACCTGTTCGGGGCGCGTTGCGGATCAGACCGTCAATGGTGTCGCGCTCGGCAAGGGGGAGATGTGCCGTCGAACAGGCGCAGACGGGGAAGCGGCGCATGACCGGTCTCCTTTATAGGTAGTGGATAGGAATAGCGGGAGAGCCGGGCACTCTCGGCGGTGGTTCAGTTCGACATGAAGTCGACGGTGATGCCGCCACGCTCCGCGTGGATGACGACCTTGCGATCTTGCGGGATCAACCAGACCAAATGATCCCACGCGCTCATATTGATGGCTTCGAGGATAGCGGCATCGTCTCCAAGAAGGATGCGGGTCGCTTCGTGCTGCGCATCGCGCTCGAAGGCGCGGGATTGGGTTTCCCAACTGTCACAGTCGCTGTCGTCAACCGAACAGAAGAGGCTCGCATAGATCATGCGGCCTAGCCGAGCGGGTTTGATGCCACCGTCCTGCGTCGCGAAGATGAGCGCCTCCTCCATATCCCAGCCGCCGTTACGGCACACAAGAGCCGGGATTTCGACGGCATGGACACTTCGCGATGCACCCTCGTGCCCAACTTGGGCGACAATCAGTTCTACGACGATCCTGTCGCTGAGGCCTGAAGCCATATCAGCGGGAAGGCAGGTCTCGTCATCATAGCGATATTCCGCGCCATCACGGTGAATGCGAAAGGATATCTGCTCAATGATCGGCAGTGCGTCATACCAGGCGTAGCCTTGCAGGGGGCTTTCTGCTTCGACCAGTTGAAAGTCCCGAAGGGGCATCTTGTCCCGAGCGAGCGCCAGAGCCTGCGCGATGTCGGGCTCCAGCGTGGGAACAATCAGCATTGCGCCTTTGGGGGCCATCATTGCGCTAGCGCGTCCATGGCAATCATCGGCAGTTTCCGGGCGCCAGGTTGAAAGTCCGGAGCGCGCCTCAGGCAGTGCCACGCCAAGTTCGGCTGCCCGTTGCCAACTGGCAAACGCGAGACGATGATCTGCCTTGGTGCCGATGGCTTTGTAGATGGCGCGCTCAGCAGCGTCGCGAAGGGCCCGCAGCGCTGTGCTTTCGATGACCTCCTTGCGGGCAGGCAATAGCAAATGGATATCGGGCGCGTCGACAATATCGATCCGGACGGCCCAGTGGTCGGTGCTGTCTTTAAGCTCCCGAATGGTCGGCAAGGGGCATTTGACGCGCAAGCCATGAAAGTTGATGCGGCGACCATGTTGCCAGTCAGGATCGAGATTATAGACGCCGATATGGCATCCGCAGGCTTCCTCCACGAACAGAGCTTCCCGAAGAAAATCCTCTCGCGGCTGCAGCACCCCATTCATCGTCATCGGCAAGGGAAAGTGGCGGGCGATATCCGCGACAATGCCGTGCAAGCCTAATTGCCAGTCATCGGGCATTTCAACCGAGATCAGCGTGCCCCAGGCAATGCTGCCCTGCTCAAGCGGAAGCGGTGCGCCGCTGTCCCATGCCTGGGCGGGGATGCGCACTTTCCAGGCCGTGCCGGCCGATGATGAGAAGGACTGGATTTCGACGGAGCGGCCGGCGAGACTGAACATGCCCATGCCCGCGGGGTCTTCAGACCGCGCGATGTCATGGTCCCAGCCCGAATGTCCCAACAGCAGCAGGGCAGCCGGATCGTCGATGCCGCAACCATCGTCCCTGATGTGCAGGAAGAAGCGACCATCCTGCTGGGTGAGATCGATGGCGATCCGCGTGGCGTGGGCGCGCCTCGCATTCTGGCACATTTCATGGAGACAGTCCCGGCTGTCGCCCGAGAAAAGACGCGATGCGCGACGGATTGCATCCTGGCTGACGGCCGTCTGGATGGTGGCGGGAAGAGGCATGATCATCTCCAGTCTCAATGACGGACCTTCTGTCCGCCTCTCTTGCGCCGCCCCCTTCCCTTTCATCCCGGCTTACAAAAGGCTCCTTTCGAGCGTGGGATCACCAGTCGTGGACCGGTAAATCATCCGAGCGGTCACCGTCGCAATCGAGGAGCAGGAACTGGAAGCCCCGGCTTCGGCCGAACGCCATCAACCGCAGCAGGTCGGCCGGCAGTTGCGCCTGGCGCTCTTCGTCGAGCGAACGGGTGGGAATGAACCAGCCGTAAACAGAGGCGGCGATGTCAATCGGCCGCTCGGTCGGCGGCCAGGATGCCCAGCTATCGAGAAGGCCGGCGGTCTGGACCGTCAGATGCGCGGTTGAGAGCACACAATAGCGTCCCGTCTCCGCCGATTTCGAAGCTACATTCGCCTGGAGAGGTGACGTGACGACCTGCAGTTGGTCCCTCGCGCATCCATCCGACGGATGCCCGTCGAAATAGACGGCGATTACGGTCTCATCGTCCAGCGTGGCGGGATCGCGCTCGTCCCCTGCTTCTTTCCACCACTCCCGGCACCAGGCGGCGATTTCCGCGTCCAGCGTGGCCTCATCGATCGCGGCATAGATATTGGTGCCGTAGCGGTGCTCGATCGCGGCGGCATGAAGATGGACCGGCCAGGGCAAGGGCGATCGTTCGATATGGTCCTCAGCGGCGCGGATTTCGGCGATCAGTTCGCTGCGTGCATGGTTTGCAAGGTCGTCGGGATATTCAATGGCCGAGCGTGCCCGCTCCATCAGGGCGAGATGAGCCACGCGGCCGCCAATATCTGTCGGTCCCGACGATGGCTCTTCCTCAATGCCGGTTGCCGAAGCCTGTTTAGCGTCTTGGCCGGCCGCATCGGAACGCAGTACTGGGTGGTGCGGATGCGACCAGTCGACGTTTTCAGCCAGCCATCGGCCGATATAGGCCCAGTCGAAACCAAATGGGCAATCGTCATCAAGCTGCTGCAATACCCGTTCGACCGTAGCGGTCCAGCTGAGCACGATGGGACGCAGGGTCTCAGTCCCAAGCCGGTCGAACGCCCTGCGGATGGCTAGGGCGCGTTCGAGCGCATCGGGATCGGCGGCAGGCCGGTCACGCAGGGTCAGGACCGCTTCCCATAGGCAGGCGGCGATTTCGAGATGGAAGGGGGCATAGCTGGTCATGGGCTCAATCTTGGTTCAGGCTGCGCGGCGGTGATTGTTGTGACAAAGGCCGAGATCGGTGGCGATCAGCGTTTCAATCCGGGGCGCGAGGCTATCGAAGGCGGCGTTGAGATCGATGCCGGAGATGCGATGGCGGGTCTCGCCAGGCCCATGATCGAGCAGAAGCATCGGCGGAACGAGACGCGCGGTCATTTCAGGGAAAATGGCCTGCAGGATGATGGCCTCGACACGGCGCGACACGAGGTTGAGCCGCGCAGCCAGTCCGCAATGCATGGCGAGATAGCGTTCGAACCAGCGGCCTGGCGCCAGCACCTCGGCGAGCCGGGTACAGGGCAGCCGTCCGGCTGGTGTCGGGACATGAAGAATGACAACACGATGTCGACGGTGGGGAGCAAGCTGGTCCAGCGGGACCAGAACCCGATAGCTGTAAAGCGGAGCCTGCCCGCTAATGCGGGTCCTGCAGGTGATCATATCCATCGGGAATTTCCTTTATGCGTGCGCAATGCTGCTCACGGTTTCACGCACACCCCCTTCCCCCTTCGCTCCGTAGCTCGGTTGTGAAGGCGGTCTGTATGTCCTGGAAAACGGGGCCCGATCGGGCGCCCTCGGCCTCGTCGCCATGACAAGCTGCGTTGTCGTAGATGGGCCTGTCGCCCGGTCGCCATGGGATGGGATGCCAGATACGGCCATTGTAGCTGATGCGGGCGGTAACGATGCCCTCCCGGATGAGCTCGGCTTCCGGGAATGCACTGGCGCCAAGACCAGTCTGGTCGCGGCGTTCGCAATAGCGGCGCGACGCTTCTGCAAGCGTTTCCACGATGATGTCTGGATATCCGGCTTGCCTGACGATCAGGGATAACGGGTTTTGCTGGCCTGCTTCTGTATATGGCACTGTCGCATTCGGGCGCATGGTCGCGTTCTTCAATGGCAGGACATTATGGGCGGGGAACGTCGTAACGAGGGTCGCATCCTGGCTCGCCGGGATAGAGACCCATTGGATCGGGCAGAAGGAGCTGGACGACGGCATATTCATCATGGCCGAGAAAGCGCCCAACCTGGATGGTGAATGCGCTGCGCACCGCAGCCCCGGCAAGGCGGGGACGGATGGGGAAGGCTCCACCGATATCGATATCCTGGTCGGGCACCTGATCCGCCTGGCGGATGCGTCGACCGACTTCGTTGAGAACCGACCCCATCAGGATCGGCGCGAAATTCCCGATGATCAGCAGTTCGGGGAGGCCGAGGCGGGCGTTGCCGATCGTGTAGGCGAAGCCCGCAGTGTCACCGTCGGGGAAGATTGCGAAAATATGTTGGCCCGCCATGTCGATGTTGGATTGAATGAGGGCCGTGCTGGTCGTGAGGATGGTCATGATGGGTTTCCAATCGTGCGATGCGAGCTGGCGTCGGATAGGGCCGGGATAGGTCAATAGTGGGGGACCGCTGAGGCGAAGCGACGCAGCATTGCCGCCATATGTTTGCGCAAATGCGCCTTGTTGGAGATGATCGCTTCAGGTCTGAGCGGTTCGCCCTGCGGCGTCATGAAGCCGGTTGCGGACGTTCCGTATTTGAGCTCGACGACGATATGGTGGCCGCGCGGCTGGGCGGGGCCGGCATAGCGGGCCGTGAATTCGCCAAGAAGGCCGGAAAGGCCCTAGGCGATCTTCGTCCAGCAGATATGGCCGCCGGCAATGGTTTCGCCGGCATCCAACCCGCGATCGAGCCACGCGCGCAGCTGGCCGCGTTGTTGGATCATGGAGTTTCGCGTTCTCTCCATGGTGCGGCATAGCGGGAGCAGATCGGCGTGGCGGTCGATCCAGTCGAGATCCTCGCCGCCCGCAATAACCAGAAGATCATCAGGATCGACATCTGCGAGCAGGACAGGCAACGGGCTCTGTATGCCCGCCTCTCCGGCTTTGCAGAAACTATTCCATAGGCGAAATCCCTGTCGGGGGAGGGCCAGAATTGCCGTCATCGCCTGATGACCTGGCCGGGGCTTGAGCATGGCAGGAATGTCGAGGACGGTGTCCGCCGCCGCGGACATGCCTACGATCAGCAGGCGCCTGGACCATCGCGTGGGGCGCGGAGCGTCCGTGGGGAGAGGCCAACTGCTTGGAAGCGGCCGGGACACCGGCTGGTTCGAGGTCTTTCGCGCCTCACATTGCACCGCAGTCGCAGCGGCATAGGCACGCCTTGCCGCATCGAACGGGTCGTCGAAACAGCCTCCCCCGTCGAGAAAGCCCTGGGCATAGGCACCGTCGGCAGGATCAGCCCTCGTGCCACCCGTGGTATGGAAGGATCGGCGCGGCTCCCAGCCGGAAAGCGCCGCGATATTGCCATCGGCATATTGCACGGCGTCGTCCCAGTCATATCCATGGCGGGTGCGGGCTTGCAGGATGAAAAGATCGCGCGCGTCGGCGCTGCCCGCGGCTATCCGGTGCTCGATGAAAGCGAAATTCCTGCGCTCCCTTTCGCGTTCGCCTTCATCGTGGGCGGCGTCGTTGAGAGGACGAAGCGCCGCGACGCGCTGACGAATGCGGGCCATTCGGTCCGGGGCTGGCGCGTCATTCGGGATATCCGGGAAGTCAGCCCATGCGCGAGCCAGTTGCTTTGCATGATCCTCAGGGCGGCCCCGCGCGATCCAGCATAGTGGATCAGCGGGATCGAAGGCTGTCGAGACTTCAACCATGGCGTCTGGCCTCAGGCAGCGTCGGCCCGGAACCATGCCGGACTGGAATTCTGGGTTGATTGTCATGCATGGGTGATCTCCTTCAGGATCACGCCATTCCTCCCTCTCTCCTCCAAGCCTCAGATCATCGCGGGAGTGATCGGGAGCGCAGCGCTCAGGACTCGCGGTGCATCTGACGACTGTGGCAGCGTCGGTGGGCGGCAGATCTGGCGACCGCGATGCAGTTATGTCATCGTCCGGTCGTGATTGATCCATCGCTATCCGAGGCCATTAAAGCCGTTGCTTCGCTTCAGGGCGCGTTTCGCCTGCGGTCGGGGCAGACCTCATCGACATATTTCGACAAGTATCGGTTCGAGGCTGACCCGGCGCTTCTAAGGCGTGTAGCAGCCAAGATGATCTCGCTCTTGCCCGAGGGCAGCGAGGTTCTTGCCGGACTTGAGCTGGGCGGCGTGCCGATCGCCACCGCCCTGTCGCTTCAGACCGGACTGCCCGTCGTTTTCGTGAGAAAGAAGGCAAAGGACTATGGTACCTGCAGGGCAGTCGAAGGCGGCGACATCGTTGGCAAGCACGTGGTACTTGTCGAAGATGTTGTCACGACTGGCGGCGCGGTCTCTGACGCCGCCCATTTGGTCGAGAAGGCAGGCGCGAAGGTGATCGGAGTCGTCTGCGCAATATGGCGGGGAGATGGACCGCCCAGAATTGCCGCTATTCCCGGCCTTCCAGTATTTGCTGCGATGCAGAAGGGTGACCTTCTCGACTGACGATGTCGGGTTCTCCGGACGGGATGCCGACTGTGTCGACGAGAAATTGGCTGGCAGGTTGAACGGCGGCGGCCCAATTGCAAAAACTGGCGCAGTTTAGTCGGGCGATTTGCGACTACGCTCTCTGCTGGCGACAGCGCGGCGGATGCGATCGAGCACAAGCTGGTGATCGTAAGGTTTGGCTACAGAAGGTTCGCTCTCGCACAAATCTCCGGCCTTCTTCGTCGCGGTTTCGAGCGTGCCAGCGAGAATGACGTCTATCGCAGGGCGCTCCGTTCTGATCCAGGACGCAAGGGCGAAACCATCCTCATCCGTTCCTCCGATTTCGGCCAGAACGAGATCGATTGAGGCGTTGACGTCGGCGAGGAAAGTGCGCGCTTCGGCTATGCTCGTGGCCTCAATTACCCGAAATCCGCATTCACGCAGATAAGCCGCAAGTGCTGTGCGCACCAGAATATCGGCTTCCACCAGCAGAAGGGTTGTCATTCGGTGTCCTGTGGCTCCAAACCCAGGGTCGAGAATATCAGTGTTTTCGCGTCCTTCACAGCATAGGGTTTGCCGATGAACGGAATCTCGGGATCGAGGCTGTCGCCCGGGACTGCGCCAGAAGTTACAATAACGGGAATGCTGGGTTCCGTTTTGCTGAGCCTGCGCGCGAGACCAATGCCGTCCAACGAGCCGGGCATCTGCACGTCTGTGAAGACAAGATCGACAGGTGCGTCCGACTGGCAATAGGTGAGCGCTTCGTTAGCATTCGATGCTTCGATCACCGTCATACCTGCGTCGCGGAGACCTTCCGCGAGAAAGGTACGAAGCAGCGGATCATCATCGACAACGAGAATGTGGAGCGGCCGAAGATCCTCGGCAACGGACGGTATTACCACTACAGTCCCCTATGCGGCTTTTCGCTTTGGTCTGCGAGGTCAACGATTTACGCGCAGATTGGTCCCCGATTGAGCAAATTTATTTTGGAGCGCCTGGAACCATTTAGCCAATGAGCATGCGCAAGCCGTCAGGGCATATGGCGCATCGAAGTTACCCAATAGAGAGATGCTGTGAATCGACATCATTTTCAGCATGTTGGCCGGCCTCCTGACAGCGGCCGGAGCATAGGAGCCGCCGTTAGGCGTGAAGGCTATTTGCTGCTTTGATGCCGCAGCCCGGCGCGCGCGTGGGCAGCAAAGCGGCAACGGGCAGAGCATTGGAAGCAAGCGTCGGCAGATGAAGCCGCGACACGACGTGAAGAGGTCGGGTTTGCGATCACGCCTTGCCCGATGGCTTCTGGATGATCGACATCGCCAGGACGCCGTGGCGCATGATAAATTCGAG
>JASGGS010000086.1:0-16454 GCA_047602685.1 Sphingobium sp. | reverse complement strand
CAGATCGCGCCGCAGCAGTTCCAGCTGATCGAGGATGGCTCGACGCTGGGCGGCCGAGAAGGCCGCAACACCGAGCGAAAGGTTGGGATGCTCGCGGGCGTGCGCGACGATCGCCTCCGCCACCCTCTTGGCCTCGACCTGGTTGGTGCGCGTCCCGCCCGCGTCGAAGATACCTTCGGGTATGCGGTGGAAGCGAAGTCCCATGCCAGCCTCGGCCGTATAGGGACTTGGCACGATGAACAGCTTGCTCTCGTAGAACTGCCGGTTGCTGACCGCAATCAGCGACTCGTGCTTGCTGCGATAGTGCCACCGGAGTATCCGCGTCGGCAGGCCGCGCGCGGTGAAAAGCCCGAGGATGCTCTCGATGTCGGCGACACGGGTACCGTCATCTTCCTCGTCGTCCGATCCTGCACCGGTCATCTTGGCGAAGAAGGCCGTCGGCGGCAGTTGCTTGGGATCGCCGACCACAACGACCTGCTTCGCGCGGGCGATCGCGCCGAGCGCGTCAACGGGCTGAATCTGGCTCGCCTCGTCCATGACTAGCAGGTCGAAGTCGAACGCGCCGGGCGTCAGAAACTGGGCGACGGAAAGCGGGCTCATCATCAGAACTGGCTTCAATGCCTGCACCGCCGGCCCCGCCTTCTCCATGAGACGGCGGATAGGCATGTGTCCACGCCGCTTCTGCATCTCCCCGCGCAGGATGCCCAGCGGACCCACCGAACCTCCGTCGCGCGGCGGGACCGCTCGGTGATGGGCACGGACGACTTCAACGCCGGCGGCGGCGATGCGCTGACGGTCCATCTCCGCAAACTCGCGGACCAGCCTTCCATGCATTGTCCCGTCGAACCGGCCAAGGTCGGGCTCGATCCGCACCTGATCGGCGTAGATTGCCTCGAAATAGGCCATTTCGAACGCGGGTATGAGCTGCACCGTGGAGAGTCGACCGTCGCGCAGCCTCTCAACCATGTCGCCGCACCCCAGTTCGGTCGCTTTCTCTGCACGGTCGCGATACGCGACCCAACTCGAAATACGCTCCCCGCTCGACGTCCATAGCTGAAGGCGGTCTACGAGAGCAGAGATCGACGCTTCAACGAGCGCTGGGAAGCCGACCGTCTGGGTCGCATCTAGCATAAGATCGGCCTGGATCTGGGCGACCTCCTCGCAAAGTAGCCTCGTATCCGCCTCGACCGCCTCGCCGCGGGCGGCGGGCTCTGCGCGGTCCGCAAGACGGCTCGCCAGCATCCGGATGTCGTCGTTGGCCCTGATCCACTCGGCTGCGCCAGTGAGCCGCTCCCATTCGGATGAAGGACCGTGCCATGCTTCGCCGAACGCGAGGTGTCCGAGGCTCCCTCCCGCAACCAGCAGTGTCGCGAGTTCCTGACCCTCGACGATCCGGCCCAGCAACGTCCGACGCTCATCGAGCGTCGACGAAACAGACTGCATGACCGCCGCAGTGATGCGATCCGCGCCCGCGATACCGACCGTTCTCGCCAGTGCGACGTTCAGGTCGGCTCGATCGGAAGCGCCCGCTTCGCCGAACACCACAGTCCAGGCGCCCTGGAGCACGTCGCGCAACTCGATCACCGCCTTCGAGGCGTCGCCCAGTTCCGCAGTGACGGTCGCGATTTCGGATGATACGCGGGCGGCGTCCGGCTTCTGAGCCGCGATCATCCTGGGTTCGGCGCCGAGTCCCTTGAGCGACCGCATCCAGTCGACGATCGCGACAAGTGGTTCGGACGACGTCCTCGCACCACGCCAATGGTCTCCGAAGGCGACGCGCCCCAACGCGTCGTCGGACTCGATCTCTCGCCGGGCTGCCTGCCCAGACGCCAGCGCATCCAGCTGGCCGAGCGTGTCTTCCAGCGGCTGTTCGGGGTTCGTCAGGAAGGAGCGCACGAGCCGGTTGGCGCGGCGCCATTCGCCGCTGAATATTCGGAAGAATCCCGTGCCGTGCGATGCGAGCGTGGAACGGGCCGCCGACAGATCGGCGTCCCAGGCGCCGTCGAGCAGCCAACCGCGAGTGCGAGCCTGCGCGTCCTCTAACTTCGCCACCGTCGACGCGAGGTCACCAGCACGCTCGACGCCAGTCTCCCACAGGTCGGCCGCGAAGACCTCGGCGTTAGCCTCGGGCGCGGCCGCGACCCGCTCCGACACCTCAACGAGACGCCGAATATCGATCAGCGTGGCCGGGGCCTCGCGCCCGACCGCGCGAGCGAGGGCTGACCCGGCGGCCAGCAGCGTCGGCAGACGCTTCGCGACGTCGGCGACCAGCGCGAACGCCTCGGCATCGAAATCACCGGGCAGCGGTTCCAGCGTCTCCCTCACCTCCTCGAAGTCGGTCGTCCAGGCTTCCTCCAGGAAGGCGTCGTGCAACTCGTCGCGCATGGCCGCATGCCGTGCGCCCACATCAAGCAGGGCCGTGATCTCAGAGGGATGGTCCGGCCATGCCTGGCTGGACAGAGCGGTCGAGGTGAGGTTCGGAGCGCTCGCCACGCGCCGCGCCAGTTCTACTAGCCGGGCGACATCAGCGAGGTGGGACGCCGGCTCCGCCTGAAGCGTCTCGGCCAAGGCGTGCTGCGCCGCGTCGAGACCGGTCAATCCTTCAAGAATACCCGCCAAGCGGGCGACCAAACGCTCCACATCCATCGGAAGGATCGCCGCCAGACCGACGCCGCGCCACGGATGTTCAGAGGGGATGCCGATGGCATCGACCCTTTCCGCCAGTTCGGCGAGAACGGAGCGCCTGTCCGTGAACCCGTCCGCGCTCCAAGAAGTGGCGCCCTCTAACCGCACGTCGTTGGGACGCTCGCCGTCGAGCCGAAGCCTGATGAGCTGCCCTATGGCCTGGAACGGCGTAAGTCCCGCGACCGGATGGGCACGGTGCATGCGGTTGGCGTGCCCGTTCAGTTGATCCCTCGCTTCCAGAAGGCGCGCGTTCAACGTGCCCGGCTCTTGGCCGCGTGGCGCTCCAAGCTCCCAAGTGCGGCGGAGCTCGTCGAGTACCGCGCGCTTGTTTGCCTTGTTGCTGTGCAACTCGAGGCATGCGTCGCCCACGCCCGTCGCGTCAAGGCGACGCTTCACCACCTCCAGCGCCGCCATCTTCTCAGCGACAAATAGCACTGTCTTGCCGTCCGCCACTGCAGACGCCACGATATTCGCGATCGTCTGACTCTTCCCGGTCCCGGGCGGACCCTGGACCACCATGTCTCGCCCCTGCCGAACCTCATGGACGACAAGCGCCTGCGAACTGTCGCTATCGACGATGTGAAGCATGTCCGCTGGCGGGATGAAGCCGTCGATCTTGGCCTCCTCCGGAATCATTCCGTCGCCGCTCTCGAAGCCCTCTGCGAGAAGCCCTCGGATCAGCGGCCGATCGCCGATCAGCGAGCCCGCCGGCCAGCTCGTAGGATCGAGATCTCGATACATCAGGAACTTAGCGAAAGAGAAGAAGCCAAGCGTCATGTCGTCGGCAATGACTTCCCAACCGTGCTTCGCCGCGACAGCATCGGCCACTCCGGCGACATAGCCGTCGAAGTCGAAACCGTCAGTAGCCTCAAACACAGGAAGCCGGATGCCGTGGACGCGGTCGAGATAGGCTTCCAGCGACAGGTTCGCGGCGAACTCTTCCTGGCGGGCTCGCAGCTTGAACTTCTCGCCAGCGTTGCCGCGCTCCAGCGAAACAGGAACGAGAAGCAGCGGGGCGTAGCGTACGTTGGCCGCGTTCTGAGGGTCGATCCACTTCAGCGCGCCAAGGGCCAGATACAGGATGTTGACGCCCTGCTCCTCCTCGAGGGTGCGAGCGTCATAGAAGAGTTCGAGCAGCCGCTTCTGTAACCCCTTAGAAGTCAGGCGGGTCTGAAGACGGGTATCGACATGGCGGGAGGCTCGTCCTTTCTCATCCACCTCATCATCTTCCGGTTGGGCAAGATCCGCGATCTCGTCCGGCTCATCTTCGCCCTCGGCAGTCTCCTGCGGAGACAGGCGTCCGGCGAGGAATGTGAAGACCTTGCCCTCGCCGACCAGCAGCCTGAATATCTCAGCGCTCTTCTCATCGACGACCTGAACGGCCTTTGCGCTCTTTCCGGACCGCGGCATGTTGAGCAGGCGGTTCCTAGCCGACAGGTCGAGCAGCTCCATCCTCGCCCTGTCGAGCTTGTCGTCGATCGGCAGATCGCTCTGAAAAACTGAAGTCTGTTCGCCCGCGTCACCGACAGTACGAGTCGCCACTTGATACCCCCCAATTCAACTCCATGGTGGTGAACCAATTGTGTCTTTGTTGTCCAGTGGTATGCAGAATGACTTGCGTTATCTCATGCGGTCTCTGGAGCAACTGGGCATCGTGCATGTACCTTCGCGCCGGCCGTCGACCGAACGGGGAACGCCTTGCGTCGGGTTCTGACGGGAGCGGTAGGAATGTCTCACCTTAGGACATTGATCTGAGGTCGCACGGTCGCTGAGCGAAACTCAGCTATTCCTTGACCGTTGGTAAGCCGACTGACCAGAAAGTCCCAACTGCCGCCTTCCGGTGTCGACCCATCCAAGACATTCAGTGGTCGAATTTCGGGCGCGAGCAGCAGACCGTCCGCTAACCTGACAATACTCGTCGATTTGGCCGCATTCTGCCAATCCAGTGCTGGGTTCAGCAGCAAAGAGCAGATGTTCTGCCGAGTCAACGGCTACGCTCATCACGCGGCAAGTTCTCTGGCGACAGCCGTAAAATATGCGGGGTACACTTGGAGGGCAGGGATTGTCGCTTGATGCCGACAAGCCGCACGAACGCCCTCGCGGTCGCGAACACCGTTCCATAGTACAGACAAGAAATTGGCAACGACACGGTCTGTGAAACCTGCTTCGGTAAAGGCAATCGCGGACGGATCGGTCAAACCGTACTTAATGTGCTTTTGGAGCTTCGAGAAACCCGCGAAGAGGACTTCATCCGTGCCCTCGGCTAGGTCTGCCACTGAGGCAGTGATCATCGCCAGATCATAAGCGAACGCGCCCTCGCATAGGGCAACCGCGTCTTCGACCGTCGCACGGTCGCCGCTCACTTTGATATCGAGAGCGGTCATGCGCTGATGGATATGATAGTAGGGGCGGCCAGCGACCCAATCGGCCAAGGCGTCCGGTAGAAAATCCGTGCTAGAAAGCGAACGGATTGAGGATGACGAGTTCCATGAAATGATTTTTTCTGCCGCGTAAGGCAGGAGCTCATCAGCTCCGATTGCAGCTCGAAGCGGGACGGAATTCTCATTGAGCCAAGCCTGTAGCTCAGCCACAATCGCAGGAGGAAGCGGAGACTTTCGAATGACGGCGCGTTGGTCGCCATCAGTGTTCGCGGCGATGGCAGCAGCGATTATCTGGAATACCGCGACGAGCGCTTGTTTGGTCTCCGGGCCCGCAAGGTGATAGGCCAGAGTGTGGGCGGCCAATTCGGCTACGCGGTCCTGACCTTCCTCTTCCAGGAAAGTCATGTTCGCCATGAGAAATGCCGCGATGGCCTGGATAGCTCTCGCGCGACCTTCGATAAACTTTCGAAACTCGACCGCGCTAATGTTCGGTTGCATGGCCAGTGCTTCGTTCACGACCTGCTCAATCCGCGCGCCGTCGGCAAAGGCGAGATCAAGCCACTGCGGGAGCATCGGTTGGACGACCGGCGGCGCGCCCTTCTGACGCTGTTCGTAATCTGAGAATAGCGCGAGAATGCTGCTTTTAGTCGGTTCCGACTTGCTGGCATCCACGAGTTCTTTCGCCTCGTCCCAGCGCCACTTTTGCCGGAATTCAGTCCGTTGGTCGAAGATCGACGGCGTGGAGAAGATCACGCTTCCTTCGGTGTGCATGCCCGCACGACCGGCGCGGCCCATCAGGTTCTGAAAGTCGCGGACCATGATGCGCTCGGCACCCTGCCGGGTCGATGTCACGATCAGATACTTGAGTGGGAAGTTGACGCCCTGCGCCAACGTCGAGGTGCAGACGACAAACTTGGCGAGGCCCTCTTTCATGGCGTGCTCGATGCAAAGACGGAGGCCGTGGGGAGTGTCGGCATGGTGCGCGAATATGCCAAGGGCTGCCGCCGCCGTCGCGCTGGCGGCGACGCCGAGATGCCATTCGGATAGGGACCTGATCTTGCCGACCTCGGCGGCATCGGAAACGTCGATGGGGCGAGGAAAATTCGCCCCCCTGTTATAGATATCGACCGCGCGACGGCAGATTTTCGTCACACTGTCTTTCCGACCGCAAAAGACGGCCACGCTTCCATTGGCCACGACGTGCAGGCCGAGGAAAAGGCCGACTTCACCGCCATCCGTTTTGGTCGGGAAGCGCTGGACCTTTCGCTCTCGTCCGAGAAGAGCCAGTTCGATGTCGTCGATAATCCGTGGCACCCAAAATTCGGTTTCCTCGGGATCGGTCGGGCTGACATATTCAAGCCGACCCCTGGCATCCTGCCAGCTTGCGAAAGCGATGCTTTTCGATGTTGGGAGCAAGCCGGCGCCATCAATGACGGCTTCGGCGTCACCCACCAGCCATTCCGCAACCGCACTGGCGTTGCCTATCACCGCAGAGATCAGGATGACCTGGGTCGCCTCCGGCAGCGTGAGTTTCAGCGAGGTCAGCAGAAGCTCGTAGGTCGGGCCGCGCGTCAGGCCGTCAAATTGATGTCCCTCGTCGTAGATGACCAGGCCGATGCGCTTGACCAGCTCTGGCGCGCGGCGCAACATATAGAGTAGCTTTTCAGGCGTGACGATCAGGACCGTATTCACAGCCAGCATCTCTTCCAGTTGAATGTCGAATTGGAAGGAATCCGAAGCCTCGTCGAGCTTGATCGGCTCTCCAGCGAACGCGGTGACAAGATCGCCCCGGATGTCATGGCAAAGCGACCGGTAGGGCGCGACGATGACCGCCAGCGAGGCGCGCTGTGACAGGAAGGCCGAGCGGATGATCAGTTCTGTCGCACGGGTTTTGCCCGCACTGGTCGGCATTTGAATGACGGCAGATCGACCTTGGAGCAGCCCAGCCGCTGCAATCCTTTGTTGCGCAGGCCATAGCTCGAACGGGAAATGAGCCTTTGCCAGCGCGGGACGCCAAGCATCGGCGTTGAGCCCCGATGCGCCGGGGAGGATGGACCTAGAGGCATTGCGCAGTTTCGTGGTGCAAATTGCAGCGGCGAGATCGGCGTAAAGTAGTTCCCGAGGCGAGCCATTTTGATAAGCATCGTTGCGAAGCCGGTCGGTTGCGGCGGAGACCAGATCGACTCCGGACTCGAAAGTCGTAAATCCCGACATTGATGCTTGAACTGCATTCATGTTTGGCAAGGCGCCGGGGATCTGCGAGAAGTCATTGCGGAGGAGGTGGTAGATCAAGAGGCCCAGGCCACTCGCCAGTTCGGGGGACGGGGGCACCATATTTTTGACGATGACGGCTGCGTTGCCAACGCTGCCGTTGAGATAATAGGCCGACCCACAGAGAAGCGAAAATTCAACCGAGATTGTCTCGTCGAGTCGGGCGTTCAGGTAGGCGTCGAAGAAGGTGGACGCGAACCGCAGACCCTCTGTGACAGCTAGCTCAAGGCCGTTCCAACTGGTCGGAACGAGGTCCGGGTCGAACGCCACGACGGCAACCGCCTCTCGAAATTGGTCAGCCGTGACAGCAGCGACATCCCCTAAGAGGCCGACTGCCAGATCGAAAAGCGTGGAAGGGTCGCGATAAAGCTGGATGAAATCTTCGGGTGCGACCCGAAACTCATGCATCTTGGCGCGCGCCCGCGTGGTGGACAGCACGCGGTTGGCGGTTGCTTCAGGCTTCATTGGCTGCCCTTTCATAAAGGGCATGGACCAGCTTCATCAGCGACGGGCCACGGATTACAAGCAGGCGAAGATTGTCGGCGTTCTGGTGGCCTGTAGTGTCAGTCTCTTCCAGATTGGTAATCGCGTAGACATCAACATCTAGTACTGCTGCAGCGCCATTGACCCTTTTGAAAGGCCGCTCGGTCTCATTCTGAAACCGCTGGACCCAGCCCACCTCGGCGTCTTGCCCGCGCACGAGCAATCTTTGCTTCATCGCGTTGAGCGTCATCGCTTCACGCAAGTGATCTTTCATGGAGTCCGTAACGGCGTCCTGTAGTCGGTTTTTGTCGGTCGCCGACAGCCCTGACTTGGATTCCAGCACGAACAATTCGTCGTTGGCGTTGTCGCCTTGCGGGTGAACATATCTAATACCGACGATGTCCGACCCCTGAGTAGAACCCTGCCGATTCCAGCGATCCTGGTAGCGCAACTCTCGAGGACACCAGTAACCGTGGATGAATTGTATGAAATCCGCGACCAAGATTTCACCGAAGTCGCCCGACCGCAGGCTCGGGCCAGGTGGCGTCTTTTCGTCGGGGAACAACATCGTCTGAAGAAAATCGGCATGGCTTTTGCCCGTTCCCGCCGCCATCGCGGCAATGTCCGCATCTGCACAGTAGTGCTGGCGGAAGTGCGCGGCCCATTCCGAAAGGATTGCCTCATCCTCTTCGGGATAGAGTTCCCATATCTCGATTTCCCGACCGCAGGCGCTCTGGCGTCGTTCACCTGTGTCCTTCAGCCAAGCGATATGCGGCGGCACAGCCAAGAACCAAGACCCCTTTTCGTACTTTACGCTTCTCTACCTGCGCCATACCCAGACCACAGCGACTTGCCTATCTTAGATTAAACCAGACGCGGGAGCGCATCCAGCAACGCTTCGTTAGCTATGGGTTGATTTGGAGAATTCGGATGCTGGCACGTTCTTGACCGGATTAAAGACCCGCCCCCGCCGTCTGATGATCGGCGATCCCTGCAGCGATGCAACAGTCCTTCCATTTATTTGCGAACTCTAAGCGAACCATTTTTCCGGATCACACTTTGTCCGTCTATGAACGTGATCTCACAGTTGGTGCGATCGTCGAGGAAAGTCTCTGCGAAGTATTTCAAAAGCCGCGAATCGCGCATTACCTCGAGATCACCGGGAAGGTGGTTGATCACCTCCTGGCTCGCCAACACCACCAGCTTGGCGCGGGGCCGCGAGGCCATGACGTTGAAACGATTGAGCGACAGGAGGAACTCGTCCTCGTCAGCGATCGCGTCAGGATCACCAAGCGCATAACTGGCTATGATCACATCACGTTGCTGCCCCTGGAAACGCTCGACGGTGTTTACTGCGCTGCGAATGAGCGCGCTGTCGTCACCGAGCGGTTCGAAGAGGGACTGGAGCTTGGACACCACCAGCGCCTTATGGGCGCGGTGCGGCGTTACAACGCCGACAGCGTCGGTCCAAAAGCTCTTCGCGTCATGCAGCCCGAGGCCAGTCGCATGCGGGTCCGCTTCGAGACCAGCGCCGAGATGGCTCCGAAGCATCCAGAGCAGCGCCGCCACGGTCTGGGCTTCGAAGTCATTCCACTGGCTGCTGCGTCCTTCCGGATAAATGAAGGCCGAAACCGGCTGATTGGGCTCCAGCAAACGAGCGAGTTCGGTACCGAACGCAAGACCTCCGGGCCAGTTCGCAGGTGCTATCGCAGGGAGCGGCGTCTCCAGCCGCATACGCAGATCAGGAAACCGAGCGGTCAGGCCGGCTGGATAACCGGCGAAGCGCCCGAAGCCGACGATCACGCTATTCGAACGGTAGTTCTCCAATAGATCTTTCGAAGCCACCCCTCGATGGTCCGCGACGAAGTCGTAAATGGATCCAACGAGCTTTTCGAGACCGAGGGGGGCCTGCACTGCCTGGATAGGCGGTAGCTGCTTGGGGTCGCCGACAACAATTGTCGAGCCGCCTTCGGCGAGCGGTGCCAAGGCGAGCACGGCGTTCGCCATGTCCATTTGGGACGCCTCGTCGATCAGGACCACGTCGAAGAGCGGCTGGGCCACATTGCCCTTTAGGCCGGCAAACTTATTTGCCTGCTGAGGTGGCGCCGACACAATCGTGGACGTGGTCCCGGCGACCAGCAGATCGTGCAGGTCGCGGATGCCGGGCGCATCCTTATCATTAAGGAGATTGACGCCCACCGGCAGGCCCGGAGCATCTTCCTTCGAACCGGAACGCAGACGAGCCAGTCGCACCTTGCCCGTCGTCGCCTCTCCGAGTGAGATTATCTGGTGGAAGGTGCGCAACACGACATTGTCGGTCGCATCGTAGGTGTTGCTCGTAACGAGGATCCGGATCGCCCTGCCAGCAGCGTTAGCTTCTAAAAGCAGCCCGAGCAGAATGGCGCGCAGCGTCTGCGACTTTCCCGTTCCGGGCGGCCCCCAAATAAGAGCGACGCGTTTCTCCATCGCCTCGCGCCACGCATCCCACTGGCTGTCGTTGAGCTTGGTATCGAGAGATTCCAGCGTCGCGCGTGTCGCTGCAGTATTTCTGCCCGTAGGAGCGAGCGCCGCATTTTTCGTATCCCAAAGCACCTCTGCCACGGGCACATGCGCGGTCGCAGTCTTGGGCGCGGCCTTCCCGATGACGTTGGCTGTCGGCGTTCCAGCACTCATCGCCAGAGGCGGATTGCCGATCGCCTTGAGCGCAGTCTCGAGCCTTCCCGTCAGGAAGTCTTGGACCCGGCGGTCGAGGACGACGTCACGGCGCAGGTCAAGCGTTGATTCGATCTGTCGCAGATAGGTATCGACCTCTGGTTTGAAGGATACGGCGACGAGCCGGGCGTCGCGGTCGATGGCGAGCAGTTGCGTTCCCGTCAGAGACCCGGCGAAGCCGAACTCCCTGATCCAACCCGGTAGATCCAAAGCGAGCGGAACGCCGCCGGTGAACTCGCCGATCCTGCGCGAATAGAAGTCCGGTACGGAAGCGGGCGAGAGCGCGCAGAGGAAGTCGCCCTCCTCGAATTTGGCTTCGCGGGATCCCTCGGCGAGCGTATAGATTCGCACCCCAGGACGCAGCGCGATCCCGAGCGTCGATGCAGCGGTAGCTAGGTCAGCGCCGGTGAGCTCCACCTCCAATCGTGCGGCAAGATACTTGGCCTCCCGCTCGTGCACGGGCATTGCCAAGGAAATAGCGTGCTCCAGACTGACGACTTGGGCATTGAGCCCAGCGAAGGCATACCAGATCTGCCCGTCGGCACTTACCCTCTGGAGCGATGCCGGCGGCTTGATCTCCACGATCTTCGGCGCACGGCTACGCAATTGACCCTGGAGGTCGAGGCGCAAGCGCCACATGACGGAATGAAGGGCATGCAGCTTCATCGTCACCGTCGAACGCAGCTGGGTGATCTGCTGACTCCATGGACGAGGCTGCCCCATCTTGGTCCAGATCTCGTGCGCCCGCTCCGACGGGACCTGATCAGACAACGGATCCTCAAAGATCACAGGCACGCGGAACTCAAATGGCGTCCCACCAGGCTTCGGCGGCGGCGCATAGGCGCGCGCTAGTCCGAGCAATGAGTAGTAGTGCGGAATGGGTGCCGCCACCAGCGCCTGGACCGCGTTGCGGACGATGGTTATGGGCGCATTTGCCGAGCGCAACTTTGCGTTCTCTATAATCTCCTCCGGCGGAAACAACCACGCTAGCTTCTTGAGATTGCCGTCGGCCAGGACGTGCTGGAGGTTGCGGCCAATCACGCGTAGCATGTGCTCGTAGGTGACGGTGTCCCAGATGTAGATCTGGACCGTCGCGTCCGCCTTGGCCTTCGCCGCATCGGAGAGCGCCCTTTCGACATAGGCGAGAAAGCTCATCAGCTCGCGAGTTTCACTCTGGACGCTGCGCGTGTCGTTCACGAAGACCTGCGCCTCGACCTTCTCGCGCTGACCGTTGATATTTGAATGGCCGCCGACGCCGAAGGCCAGTGTCAGGCCGCTACCGACATCGAAATCCGCCGACAGATAGAGATTGAGGTCCGCCCAGTTCGGAATGACGGCTGACGTGCCCGAGCCGGCGGGAATATCGCTGGTACCGGTCGCAAGCGAGTGCGCACGGCCCGCAACGACTGTCCGTGTGGCTCGCAGTTTTGGATGGCAGTCGAACACCGCGTCGTCGGCCTGCAGCGGAGCCAGCGAGACAGTGGTACTGATGTTGCGGTCGCCAAGTGCGCGCCGAGCGCCGCGGGGGAGAAAGGCGATGGAACTGAGATGCCCCTGCGCCTTGGCCATGGGCATGCAGTGATCCGGATGTTCCGCAGTGGTCGCGTTCCATACGTAGCCGAGATACTCGCAGCCGCTGCAGCCGGTGCCCACATGCCAGTCGAGATCCTTCCAAGGACTGGCCAGCGCCTGAGGAAGCTCCACTACGAAGAAGTGCCTGAGTCGCGGTGAGAAGACGTCGATCTCGAGCGTCTCGATGTCCTCGCCCAGCGCGGTAGCCAATTCGTCCGCGGTCGGCGTGGTGCCCGCTCGGAGTCGATCCGCCTTGAGCCGAACGATCGCCGCCGCGTCGTGCGATCCCGGCCAGATGGCCGCCTCGGCGACGACCGCGTATCTGTCGGCAAAACCGTTGTCGGCAAGCCAGCCTGCCAGCGCCAACGAGTAGTAGGTGATCTCCGCAAAGTACGACGCGCTCGGTTCGGCAGTCATCTTGATGTCAATGACGCGCAATCCGATCCGACCATCCGCGTCGTGGACTGAGCCATCTGCCTCCACGATCCGACCCACGTCTGCGGGGGAAAGGACCTGAATCAAGTCGGGCACTAGCTTCGCAAAGCCTAGAGAATGCGTGACAACCAAAGCGTCGATGCCGATGGCAGTCTGAAAGCCTAGGCCAACATCGAACTCGGGCCTAACCAGAAACGCACCAGGCTGCGCCCGGGACATCACGTTCTGTAATTTTTGGTCCTGGAACTCTGTTCCGGTCACGGTGCCTATGACCGATGCAACACCGAACGTGCTCTGCAGATCCTTGAGCTTATCCTGCTCCCAGCGGCTGCCTTCCTGAGTCAGCGCCGCCATTCCGGCGCGAGCGACAGTCTTCGGCGGCATGCCCTGCACATCGCGCTCCGGCTGATATTGCTTATTTTCCGGCGAAAGGAGAAGACGGAGTTGACGAGGGCAATCGGTCCTGAAGTAATTGCTGACGACACGCTTGCTGAGATACGGCACTGACTTCCCCCGATTGCTTCTGTGTACCTATGTTCAGCGCAGGGCGTCCTCAAGATTAATCGGCTCCGATCGTCCCCGTTTTCGCCTCGGAGCCAATGCCTTACCGACAAGCGCGGCTCTACGTAGCGCGGTCGCATCGATCGCGTTGAAAGGCAGCGCCAGGTCACCGTAGCGTTTAAGCCACGCCGTAACCTCTCCCTCGACCTCGGCCACTTCTTGCTCGCAGACTTGTAGGACGGGCGTAGGCCCGGCACCGTGCCGAAGGACGAAGACCGCGTCCCAGAGCCCGCGCTCGCCCTGCGCATGCAGACCGCTGCCAGCTTCGCCCGGCATGGGCAGAACGCTTGTGATCCGCAAATCGGTGCGGGCTATTGCCTCCGCGAGCGCCTGCCAGGCTGGGGCATCGGTATGCCGGTAGGAGAACGCGACGATGCCGTTGCGCTTCAGCACCCTGGCGATCTCTTCGAAAGCCTGACCCAGTCCTTCCGTGTAACGTTCGACGCTCTCGGCACGCGACCTATTGGCGACGAGGCTATTGGCCAGAATGTCCTGCTGCTCGCGTGCGTCGAGCACCTCGAGGCATTGTAGCCATGGGCTAAAGAAGCGCGCGAGTTCGGAATAGGCTATGTTGTCGAAATAGGGCGGATCCGTCATGACGACGTCGATGGATCTGCTCGGGAGAAACGCGAGATTGCCCGCTGTCCCCATGTGTATTTGGTCCTTCCGCCGACGGGCCCGCGTGGGTACATCGATGAAGGCCTTCGCTCCCATCGGCTCCTTGGGACTACGCGCGTAGGCGGCGGCGGCAGTGAGCTTGCGGACAGCGTTAGGAAATGTGCCGCGCCCTGCCCGCTCGATCCATGGATTAAGCTCGACCGGACGTTGGATATGCCGGAACGCTCGGAGCGAGAACAGCGGCGTGAGACGCCGCCAGCCTCCAGCGTACGACGCCATCATGCAATTCGTGGTCAAATGATCGCTGAACGCCATCGCGACCGCGCTGCGCAGAGGATGGTCAAGAAGCGAGATCTCTTTGGCCAGCAGGCCGAGATGCAGCAGTTGCCGGGCATTGAAAAGGTCGCGCCAGCGACAATAACCATAAGCGCTCAACCGTTCGTCCGACCAGCCCGACGTATCTATCTCGTCGTCCGGGATCAACACTTCTCCCGACAGCTCTGCATTCGCGAGCGCTACCTCTGCACGCTCATACTGTCGCACGTCCTCGTCGATGGCTTTCCGGAAGGTGCGCTCCGACATGGGCACCATGCGCGCCCTGGCGTCGCCCGCGATCGTCTCCACCGCAAAAAGCCGCCAGCGCGGAGCGCCACCACGCCGTCCATACTCAATGAGCTGATCGCCGTGCCGGCAGTGAGGGCATTCGGCCCGACCCCGCAGGACAGTTCCGCGATCGCAATCGGTACGGTGTCCGCAGCTGTCGCACTCGAATGATGCGGTGCGCGTGGGCAGATCGTGGATCGTGCCGCAGGCGGAGCAGAACGCATGGCGCGTAGTGCCATCGTCAGCAAGGACGTGATTGGGATGCGCATCGAAATGGCTTCCGCAGCCGGCACACTCCACAACCTGCACCCAGAAGTGGTGCAGCACTTGGTCGCCGTACCTTACGTGAAACTCTGCAAGTTGGCTCCCGACCCGTTCCTTCAGGTCGGCGAGGGTAGGGCCCAAATCCGGCAGGTCTGCCGCCCCTAACTCCAGGCGACTGACTGCGCACGCAACAGGATCAACGTCACAGCCGTATGCCGTGGCGCCAAGCCGGGATGCCTCGAAAACCGACGTACCGCCACCGACGAAAGGGTCCAGCACCTTCAAGCCAGTGAGATCTGCGCCTCCGTAATAAAGTTCCCCGAAATCGGCATCCGGCTCCGACGTGACGCCGATGAGTAAGCTGCGGAACACCGATCCCAGTCTACGCGCGAACCATTTGTGTGCGGTATAGATCGGGCGAGGCCGCCGCCCTTCGCGAATGGCAAACGTAACGAGTTGCTCTATCGGAAGCTGCCCAGCCTCCACGAGAGATTGTCGATTGACCCGTGCGCTTTTCCGCGCTGCCTTTTCTTTTTGCTTCAGGGCCATCGGCATTCTCTTTCCTCTTGGACATTCCTCCAAGTATTCAGTGGCAACAAAGGTCGTTTAAAGAGCGAGCTCTTCCGCGTCCAGCCGCACCTCAAGAGATCGAATGATTTGAAGGTCGCGGCATTCGAGATTAGCCCTGCCATACGACCGACCTCATATAATCCGTCGGCTCAAACGGACATCCCCACATCGCACCCCCAATGTCCGGTTTGCTCAAAATCGATGCCGCAACCTGGTCCAGCACGCCTGGTTGCGGGGACATTCAAGCCATTTCCACTGCATCGTGCATGACGGGCGGATCCATTGTCTGGCGTTGCTCAGGCTCCTGCTTCCATTGGAGAACAGATTGTGCCCTCGAGAGCCCTGGCGCAACCTTGATCGGTCCCAGCATACGCCTGAGTTTCAAGATGGCATATTCATCATCTGTGGCACGGAGCTCCGCGACCAGCGCAGCGACGGCTTTACCTGGGCCATTGCTCGCCTGCACTTCCAGCGCTTGCAACCGATCGCCATCAATCTGCAACGCGGCACGCTGCCGTTCCGCCTGATCCTCAAGCTGCTGGAACCGGATTTTCATGCGTCGGCTGTACAGACCGTCCTCGATCGCCGCGAGCAGGCCTCCAAGCCGGGTTTCTATCTTATCCAATGCACGCCGCTTTGCCCGTATCCGACTCTGGATTTGACGCACCTGCCATTCATCGCCGACATGGCCAGCTGCCCCGCGCCTCTCCACCGCTATTACCGCCTCGGCAAGCAAGTCCCTTATACCCGCCTCCATGGTGCGGCGGGGCAATGTCTTGCCGTTGCCGCAGTCCTTGCGCCGGTAATGGCCAGCACAACCATAGCGATCGCGCCCGACGGGAGCGAAGTCAGCCTCGCAAAGCGCACATATCAATAATCGGCAAAAGTTCGACGAGGTCGCGATCCGCGCATGGTCTCGCATCTCCCGCCCTTTGCGGACACCGTCACGCAAGCCCGCAAATTGTTCGTCCTGCGCTGACTGTCGCGCCTTGACGGCCTCCCAAAGAGTTTCGTCGATAATACGAAGAGCCGGGACCTCCTTGCGCACCCAGAGGGCCTCGGGGTTCATCCGCGCCTGTCGCTTGCCGGTTTCTGGATCCTTGACGAACCGCTGCCGATTCCAGACGAGTGTGCCACGATAGAGTTCGTTGTTGAGCAAGCCCGTCCCCCGGACCCTATGACCTCTGATCGTGGTCGCCGCCCATAGACGGCCTGCGGGTCCAGGGATGGCTTCGCGGTTGAGCATATCCGCAATGGCGCCCGGTGTCCGCCCCTCGACGAAGGCCGAGAAGATACGGC
>JASGGS010000085.1:0-16608 GCA_047602685.1 Sphingobium sp. | reverse complement strand
GGCGACACGCTGGCGGAGGGCATCGCGGTCAAGGAGCCGGGCCTGCTCACCCGCCGCTTCGTGGAAGCCAATGTGGACGATATCGTGCTGGTGGACGAGCGCGCGCTGGAGCAGGCGGTCAGCCTCCTCCTCCAGATCGAGAAGACCGTCGTGGAGGGCGGCGGCGCGGCGGGCCTCGCGGCGCTGCTCACCCATCCGGGAATGTTCAAGGGGCGCAAGGTCGGCCTGATCCTGTCGGGCGGCAATATCGACACGCGCCTGCTCGCCAATGTGCTGCTGCGCGACCTTGCCCGCTCCGGCCGTCTTGCGCGGCTGCGCATCCGGTTGCAGGATCGTCCGGGCACGCTTTTCCATGTCAGCCGCATCTTCGACGAGCAGGCGGTGAACATTCTGGAGCTGTCGCATCAGCGCATCTTCACCAACCTGCCCGCCAAGGGGCTGACGCTGGACGTCGAATGCGAGACGCGCGACGCGGAGCATCTGGACCGGCTGGTCATGGCGCTGCGCGATGCGGGCTTCGACGTTTCGCCTGTCGAGGCGGCCTGAAACGGGCATTCCGTCTTCCCGCGCGGGCGGGGAGCGTGGCCGCCGCCACGGCGTTACTGCCCTGAACAGAGCGGGAATCCTTGGGCGGCAGCCTAAAAAACGCCGTGGATAAGGGCGCTTGGGGGCTTGGAATCGGGTTCCCCCATGGTAAACTTGCTTTTCACCGGGGATTCCCGGCCGCATAGTCACCCCGTGATTTCAGGGAGCCGTTCCGGCCAAATGGAGAGACTGTGAGCGCTGCCTTTCGCTTTCCGCGCTTCTTCATGACCAACGCCAGCCCGTGCCCCTATCTGCCGGGGCGCACGGAGCGCAAGGTCTTTACCGAGCTGACGGGGCAGCATGCCTCGGAGCTGAACGACGCGCTCGGCCGCATCGGCTTCCGCCGCAGCCAGAATGTCGCCTATCGGCCCAGTTGCTCGGACTGCTCGGCCTGTGTGTCGGTGCGGATCGTCAGCGACGAGTTCAAGCCGAATGCAACGCAGCGCCGGCTGATCCGCCGCAATGCGGACCTGATCGCCACGGCCTGCAAGCCCTGGTCCACGGCAGACCAGTTCCAGCTTCTCCAGAAATATCTGGCCGCGCGCCATCCCGGTGGCGGCATGACGGAGATGGACGATGTTGATTATGCCGACATGGTGGAGCAGACGCCGGTCGACACCTATGTCGTCGAATATCGCCTCCCGCCGGAGCATCCGGGCGAGCAGGGCCGCCTGGTCGGCGCCTGCCTGACCGACCGTCAGGGCGACGGGCTGTCTATGATCTACAGCTTCTACGATCCCGGCCTGGAGGATCGGCAGGGTCTTGGCAGCTATATCATCATCGACCATGTGATGCGCGCGAAGAAGGCGGGCCTGCCCTATGTCTATCTGGGTTATTGGGTCGAGGGGTCGCAGCGCATGGCGTACAAGGTGCGGTACAAGCCGCTGGAGCGGCTAGGCCGCGACGGCTGGTCCCGCTTCGACGCGGCGGAACTGGACAAGGCGGCCCGCTCGCCCGAAAATGTCGAGAACGCGCCCGCCGGACGGTTGAAGGACAGCGTGATCCTGAAATAGCGGCGGTGCCTTTGGGCCATTTCTGGTCACGAGGATGCAATTTGACCGCAGACATTGCCAGATTGGTAACCTCGCTTTGCTAGACAAAGATATGGTCGGCGAGCGAATAATTTCGGATGTGACATATGACATGATGAGAGGGTCTATAGGATCGCTCTTGCTGCTGTGGGCTCGCATTGAGCGAGCGGCCCGCGATGAAGTCTCTGATTTTAAGGGAGCAATCCCTAAATCAGCTTATGGCATTGCTGCTGTCCTACGGACTTGGGAAGAGTGCGTGACTGAAAGATCGCCAACCCTGCCTCTACGCATTCTGTTGGCCTCTACGCTTCGTGCTCAATTGGGGGAGCCACTTAATATCCGCAATGGGATATGTCACGGACTCCTCGGTATCTCATCGGCATATGATGGGAAGCCAGCGGCATTGACTTGGGAAATCAATGGAGAGTTACGCTCCATGACGTGGAGCGATCTACAAAACTTATATACTTGGCTTTCCAAGGTTCCATTTGCCATCTCTATCATATCCCAGAGTTTGTCAGACATCTTGATAGATAGCCCAAAAAACCGGGCATGGTGGCGAACGGAATATGCTCTCGATATTCCACCGTGTTGACCGCCGTTTTGCGCTGATCGCCAAACTCGACAGCCCGCCTCCGTCGGTCGCCAACTCACACAAAAAAGGCCCGGACGCTCATCACATCCGGGCCTCCATTGCCCCACGGGTAAGATCGTATCGGGTCAGCAACCGCAGGGGCAGCAGACCACGCGCGGCTTCGGCCGGGGCTTGCGCACCACCGCCTTGCGCGCGGCGGCCTTCTTCACGGCGGAATAGGTGGTTTCCTCGGTGGTGACGGTGGTCGTTACCACGGTCGGCGCGACATATTCGGCCGTATAGGCGGAATAGCCGCTGCCATAGCCAAAGCCATAGCCGTATCCATAGGCCGGAAACGGTGCGTAGGGCAGCGGCGCGGACGGGGCGAAGGCGGCGCCCTCGCCATAATAATATTGGCCGCGCACATTGCCGTCGAAGCGGCCGTCATAGGTGCCGCTATAGGTCGATCCGTCCTGGCCCTGCCATGTGCCGGTCCAGCGGCCGTCATAGCTGGCAGGCGCGCCCGGATAGCCGCGCGGCGGCGGACCGTCATAGCTGTAGCCATAGTCGGGCACGCGGCCTTTCTTCGGGCTGCCGGAGGAGGCGCCGAGCGCCGCTCCCGCGACCGCGCCGACGCCCGCGCCGATGACGGTTCCCGTCGTGCGGTTGCCGCGGCCCGCGATCACATTGCCCGCAATGCCGCCGACCACGCCGCCAACGACCGCGCCCGCGACCGCATTGCCCGTATTGTCGCGGCGGCGGTCGTCATAGGGCGGTGGAGGCGCGCCATAGCCGTCATCCTCATAACCGCCATAGCGGTCCCAGTCATAACCATAGCGGGCATCGATGACGCGGCCATAGCGGTCGGTCAGGACCGCATCGTCATAATAGCGCGACCAGCCATAGCCCGCCGCCGGGGCGGGCAGGCCATAACCGCGCCAGTCGGCGATGTAGAAGGCGGGATTGATCCAGTAGCTCGGCAGGCTCCAGCCCGGCACGGGACGGTAATAGCCGTTCCAGCCGCCCGGCGCATTGGCGCCGGCAGCCCAGCGGCCATTGACGCGGCGGCCCCAGGCGGCGGCGCGTGGCGCTGCGACCGGATCGGGGCCACGAACGGCATGGGGCACGCCCGCCTGTGCCAGCGTGCCGGCGGCGAGGGCGGCGTTGCCGGCATCCTCCGCGTGCGCGGCGGGGATGGCGAGGCCGCCCAGACCCGCTGCCAGACCTGCCAGAACAAGCTTCCGCATGGTAAAACTCCCGAACGATATCGATAGACAAGTTCCGCACCGGCGAAGATGCGACCGGGAAATGATTAGCATCGCGCCGGGTTGCCGACCAATGGCCGTTAGGCATGGCCGCTGTACCGATTCGGGTCAGTTCGGGCCTGTTCCTGCCGCCTTTTGCCCGGATTGGGGACAGTTGCCGGGAAATTGTAAAACAATGTCGCGCTTTGGGACGGTCATCGTTTCCTGTCAGTCCGTTGCCACGGCGGGGCCTATCGCCGCGACCAGCGCCTCCAGTCCCACCTTGTCATCGGCATCGAAGCGCGCCTTCACCGGGCTGTCGAGGTCCAGCACGCCGATCAGCCTGCCCTTTGCCAGGACCGGCACCACGATCTCCGATGCGGATGCCGCGTCGCAGGCGATATGGCCGGGAAAGGCGTGGACATCCTCCACCAGCACCGTCTCGCCTCGCGCCGCCGCCGTGCCGCACACGCCCTTGCCCAGCGGGATGCGGATGCAGGCCGCCTTGCCCTGAAAGGGGCCGAGGACAAGCTCGCCATCCTTCAGCCGGTAGAAGCCCGCCCAGTTGAGGTCGGGCAGGAATTGCCGGATCAGGGCCGCGACATTGGCCATGTTGGCGATCCCGTCGCTTTCTCCCTCCACCACGGCCCGCGCGGCGGCGAGCAGATCGGCATGGAGCCTTGCCTTGTCGATGCCGGTGGGGGTGAAGTCGAACATGGGCCTGTCCTACGCGCTGGGAGGCATGAAGGGAAATCAATCCAGCCGCACCCGGCCGCGTACCTGCTTGACGCCGGATCGCTGCTTCTTCGCGTCGACGCGCCGCGCCTTGGCCGCCTTGCCCGGCTTGGTGGGCTTGCGCTTCTTGGGCACGAAGGTCGCATCGCGGATCAGCGTGAGCAGCCGTTCCAGCACCTCCCGCCGGTTCTCGAACTGGCTGCGCGACCCTTCGGACCGCAGGATCAGCACCCCGTCCGCCGTCATGCGCGACCCGGCCAGTTCGCCAAGGCGTATCTTCACTGCCTCCGGCAGGGAGGGGGAGGCGGCGACGTCGAAGCGCAATATGACCGCGCTGTCGGTCGTGTTCACATGCTGGCCGCCAGCGCCGCTCGCCCGCGTGGCGGAATAGCGTATCTCGTCCTCGTCGATCCCGATCGACCGGGTGACGGGGATCAGGGGCACGGGCTTGGGTCGGGATCGGGACCGAGATCGGCGCCGAGCAGCGCGTCCGCATCCGCGAAGCCGCCCAGCGCGAAACGCTCCGGTACCGGTGCGCGCGCCTCTATGGCGGGCTTGCCGCCGCGCGCGACGCGCAGGGACAGCGCGTGGAGCAGCAGCGGCTCGCTGGACAGCCCCCGCCGCTCGCCATAGACGGGATCGCCCACTATGCCATGGCCCAGCCCCTCCAGCGCATGGACGCGTATCTGGTGGGTGCGTCCGGTGGCGGGCGTGAAGAGGATGAGCGCGCGCCCGTCTCGCTCCGCGACCAGGCGCCATCCGGTCTGCGCGGGCTTGCCCTTCTTCGCATCCGGCACCATGCGCCATCCGTCCGCCGCGCTGCTCGTCTTGCCGAGCGGCATGTCGATCACGCCTTCGCTGGCGGACGGCACGCCGGTCAGCACCGCGACATAGCGCTTCTCTACCTGCTTCGCCTCGAAGGCCGCGGTGAAGCGCTTGTGCGCCTTCGGGTTGCGGGCGAGGAGCAGGCAGCCCGACGTGTCCCGGTCGAGCCGGTGGACGGGCAGCGGCCAGCGCTGAAAGCCGAAGGTCAGCGAGGCGAGATGGTTCTCAAGGCTCAGCGCCCCGTCGCGCGGCGCATCGACCGGCAGGCCCGCCGGCTTGTCGATGACGATCGCCTCCCCGTCGATGAAGAGGACGTGATCGGCGAGTGGCGAGCGCGCGTCGGGATCGACGCGGCGACGGTAGGAATTTGAGGGCATGGCGCGGCTATAGACCATATTCAGGCCGGGCGGAACGGCTTACGCCGGAGGCAAGATTCAGGCTTTTTCGCGCAAAGGCGCAGAGGACGCAAAGATATTCCTCCGCGCCTGCGCGGGGCGCGGCCTCCGGAGGTTCAGGCGAAAAGGGGGAACCGCAGGAAGGCCCCTTTGCGTCCTCTGCGCCTCCGCGAAAAATCCCATTTGCCGTCGCGGCGATTTTCGTGTGGGTCCGCATTGGCGAACGCACGCGGCAGGCAAGGGCAGGATCAAGGGGCGGCAATGGCGAACAAGGCAAGGATGGGCGGCCGCATCGAGTGGGTGGATGCGGCAAAGGGGGTCGGTATCCTCCTCGTCATTGTGGGCCATGTCTGGTGGCAGCCGGGACCGGCGCATCGCATCATCTACGCCTTCCACATGCCCCTCTTCTTCATCCTGTCCGGCTATATGATGAAGCCGCAGCCGGTGCCGGGCCTGATCCTGCGGCAGGTGCGCAGCCTGCTCGTGCCCTTCGTCGCCTTTTCCCTGATCCTCATCGCGGCGGACCTGCTGGTGGAGGGCGCGCGGGGGCAACGGCCGATCTTCCCCGGCTTCGCGGCGGGGATGGCGGCGATCGTCTGGAAGACGCAGGCGCTGCGCGGTCCCTTCACCATCCTCTGGTTCATCCCCTGCCTGTTCTTCGCGCGGATAGCATGGACCATGGCTGCACGTCTCTGGCCCGATCCGTTCGACCGGCGCTGGGCGGTGCTGGCGGCGCTGGTCATGGCGGGCGGGCACTGGATCGCGGCGCGCACGACCGCTTCGCCCCTGGGCGTGATGGCCGTGCCCGCCGCCTTCACCTGCATGTGGATCGGGCAGTTGTGGAAGGCCCGCCCGCCCGGTCCGGCCATGACGCTGTTCCTGCTCGCCCCGCTCGCCGCCGTGACATGGGCCTGGCTGCCGCCGGTCAATCTCAAGCCGGGCGATTTCGGCATGCCCGTCCTGTCGCTGGCGGGCGCCGCGGCGATCAGCATCCTCCTCTGCCTCGCCCTGTCATCCTTGCCGGACAAGGTGAACGCGCCGCTGGCATGGCTGGGGCGCGCCTCCCTCGTCATCATGTATGTGCATGTCGCGTTCATCCATTATCTCGCCCCCTATATGGAGCGGTGGATGCTGTTCGCGGCGGCGCTGGCCGGTTCCCTCCTCGTCCATGTGGCCGCCGCCGCAACCCGTCCCGGGCGGATTGCGTTGTTAGGGGAGCGGTAAGCCGGTGGCTATATTGACTCCGAAACGATTCGGAGTCCGTGCAAGCCCTTGGTTTCAGATTCCTTTATGGCGACTCGTGGAGTCAGGCCGCTTTAGGGAAAATTAACCTTTTGCGTTCACAAAGGTTATAGTTAATATTGTCGTCAGGCGCGTTCGAACAGGGGCGTGCTCTGCGAGCGATCAAAAGGGCTTCATATGCGCGTTCTGCTTATTGAAGATGAGCCGACGACAGCAAAGGCGATCGAGCTGATGCTGGTCACCGAGGGGTTCAACGTCTACACGACCGACCTGGGCGAGGAAGGTCTCGACCTCGGCAAGCTGTATGACTACGACATCATCTGCCTCGACCTGAACCTGCCGGACATGCACGGCTACGACGTTCTGAAGAAGCTGCGCACCGCGCGCGTCCAGACGCCCGTCCTGATCCTGTCGGGCATTTCGGAAATGGACAGCAAGGTCCGCTCCTTCGGCTTCGGCGCCGACGATTATGTGACCAAGCCCTTCCACAAGGAAGAGCTGATCGCGCGCATCCATGCGGTGGTGCGCCGGTCCAAGGGCCATTCGCAGTCGGTCATCCGCACCGGCAAGCTGGCGGTCAACCTGGATGCCAAGACCGTCGAGGTCGACGGCGCCCGCGTCCACCTGACCGGCAAGGAATATGCGATGCTGGAGCTGCTTTCGCTCCGCAAGGGCACGACCCTCACCAAGGAAATGTTCCTCAACCATCTTTATGGCGGCATGGACGAGCCGGAGCTGAAGATCATCGACGTCTTCATCTGCAAGCTGCGCAAGAAGCTGGCGCTGGCCTGCGGCGGCGAGAATTATATCGAGACGGTCTGGGGCCGCGGCTATGTGCTGCGCGATCCGGAGGAAGCGGGCGAGGCGCTGCCCGCGCAGGTCGCCTGACGCCATCCCGATAATCCGTCGCGGTCCCGAAGGGATCGTTACGGAGCCAAATGGCATTGCATGGGTTCTTCCCCTTCGAGGGAGGAACCCATGTCCGTTTCCGTCATGCCTGTTTCCGTCACCGGCGATCCGAACCGCAGGGGCCGCCGCGCCCCATGATCCGCACCCTGATCGTCGCCGCGCGGGACCGGGTGCGCCTGGCCGAGATCGTGCAGGTCGCCTCCCGCTTCGGGCTGGGCGTGCTGCTGGCCCGGCTGGGCGTCGAGGGGCCGCTGGAGGCGGAGGAGGAAGCCGCAATCGGCATCGGCCTTCCGCGCCGCACGCGTCTGGCGCTGGAGGCTTTGGGACCGACCTTCGTCAAGCTGGGGCAGATACTCGCGACGCGCGGCGACCTGCTGCCGCCCGAATGGATCGCGGAGCTGGAGCAATTGCACAGCCGAGCGCCGACCCTCGCCTTCGAGGAGTTGCGGGCGGAGGTGGAGGCCGCGTTGGGCGAGCCGCCCGAAACCGCCTTCGCCCGCTTCGATCCCCGGCCGCTGGCCGCCGCTTCCATGGCACAGGTCCATCGCGCCGCCCTGCCGGACGGGCGGGAGGTGGTGCTGAAGATCCGCCGTCCCGGCATCCGCCCGCGCGTGGAGGCCGATCTGCGCCTCATCGCGCAACTCGTGGCCCTCGCCGAGACGGCAAGCGCGGAGGCGCGCCGCTTCGCCCCCGCCGCCATGGTCCGCCAATTGACCGAAGCGATGCTGGAGGAGCTGGACTTCACGGCGGAGGGCCGCAATGCCGACCGCATTCGCGCGGATTTCGCGGGCGAAGCGCGCGTCGTCGTGCCGGAAATCCATTGGGCCTGGACGTCCGAGGCGCTGCTGGTCATGGACTATGTGGACGGCGTGGCGCCCCGTGACGCGGACATGCTGCGCGCCGCCGGGATCGATCCCGGCGCCATTGCGGAACTGGGCGCGGACATCGTGCTCGACATGGTGCTGGTCAACGGGCGCTTCCATGCCGATCCGCATCCCGGCAACCTGCTCTGCCTGCCCGGCGACCGCATCGCGCTCCTCGACCTTGGCATGATCGGCCATGTTTCGCCCCGGCGGCGCGAGGAGTTCATCGGCTTCGTGCAGGCCATCGGCCTGTCCGATGCCGCCGCCCTGGCCGACACGCTCGCCGTCTGGACGAAGGGGAGCGGCGTGCCCCGAGAACGGGTGACCGCCGCCGCCGAGCGCCTGATCCAGCGTCATGGCGGCGGCCGCGTCGTGCTGAGCGCGCTGGTCGCCGATATCTTCCCGCTGCTCCGGGAGGAGGGGATGACCATGCCGCCCGACCTGCTGCTGATCTTCAAGGCGCTGGTCACGGTCGACGGCGTGCTGAACGCGATCCGCCCCGGCTTCGACCTGTCGGCGGCGATGCGGCGCTCCTCCCGCCGTGTCCTCGTCGCGCGCCTGTCGCCCGAGCGCTGGGAGCCGAGGATGCAGGCTCTGGCATGGGAACTGGCGCGGCTGGGCGACGACGCGCCGCGCCTGATCCGCGCCGCCGTGCGGCGGCTGGAGGCGGAACCGGCGGAGGCCGCGCCGATCCCCGCCGCCATCGCCTCGGCCACCCGCTGGCTGGCTGGCGCCATCCTGCTGGGCGCGATCCTCGTCATGACGGCCCTGCTGCTCGGCTAGGGGTGGTTCGGCGCCAGTAGACAAGCGCGCCCCGCGCGACTATTCGCGGGATCGCTGGGCAGCGCCGCAAGGGTTGCCCGACGATCGCGCCGGTGCCCCTCGGGGCTTGAAAGGGAAGGCGGTGCGGATGCCCCGGCATCCAATTCCGCAGCTGTCCCTGCAACTGTAAGCGGCGAGCGCGATGCGCAGCGTCTCCTGCCTCAGGGCATGGGACAGCCACTGACCCATGCCGCGCAAGGCACGGTCCGGGAAGGCGCGCATCAAGCCACGACCCGCGAGCCAGGAGACCTGCCTGCGCAAAGGTCGCTCTTGTCCTGGCCCAGGGGATGGCCAAGGCTCGGTCATTCCCGCGTGGGCGACGCGATGTGCGGCGGGGGCCGCATCGGTGCGAGGCAAGGGGTGCATCCGCGCCCACCCATTGCCTCCGCTCCGGCCGGCGTATCGCGCCGGTACGCCCCGGCCATTGTTGCTCGGCGGTGCGGGATGGACGGCATGCGGCAACGCCCGAACGACAAGGAAGCCATGGTCCATGGCTGGTGCCCCAGCGCCTGGCGTCCCATGATGGCGGGCGACGGGCTGCTCGTGCGCGTGCGCCCGCCATTGGCCCGGCTGACTCGCGCGCAGGCGCTGGGCCTTGGCGAGGCCGCCCTGCGCCACGGCAATGGCGCCATCGACCTTACCAACCGCGCCGCGCTTCAGATACGGGGCGTCGGTGAGGGCAGGCTGGCGCCGCTGCTGGAAGAACTTGTCGCCCTGGGCCTCGTCGCGGCCGATCCGGCGGCGGAGGCGCGCCCCGCCATGCTCGTCGCGCCCGACTGGACGGAAGGCGACGCCACCTGCCGCGTCGCGCGCCAGCTTGCCGCGCGGCTGGACGAGCTGCCCGCCCTGCCCGGCAAGGCGGGATTTGCCGTCGACCTCTCCGGCGCCCCCCTGCTGTCCGGCGCCCCCGCCGATTTCCGGGCGGAGCGCGGCGCCGACGGTGCTTTCCTGCTGCGCGCGGACGGGCGGGACGGCGGCGTGGCGGTGGCCGAGGACGACATCGTGGATGGCCTGATCGCGCTCGTCCGCTGGTTCGTGGACAGCGACGGCGCGCGGGCGGGCCGCATGGCGCGCCATGGCGCCGGACTGCCGCCCGCCTTCGCCGGAACCGCCAGGCCCGCCCTGCCGCGCAGGCTCGCCGCTGGCGATCATCCGCTCGGAGCGCTGGCGGGCGTCCCCTTCGGCCGGATCGAGGCGGAGCGGCTGTCCGCCGCCCTCCTGTCGACCGGCGCGCCCGCCCTGCGCCTCACGCCCTGGCGCTCCATCCTGTTCGAGCATGTACGGGCGGACGGTGTGGAGGGCTTCTCCGCCGATCCCGGCGACGCCCTGCTGCACGCGGATGCCTGTGTCGGCGCGCCCGCCTGTCCCCAGGCGACGGTGGAGACGCGCGCCCTGGCGCTCCGTCTCGCCCCCCATGTGTCGGGATCGCTCCATGTGTCGGGCTGTGCTAAGGGATGCGCCCGGCCGTCCCCCGCCACTGTCGTGCTCACCGGCCGGGCGGGGCATTACGACCTCGGCTTCGACGCGCGCGCCGGGCAAGCGCCCGCCCGCTCCGGCCTCGACCCCCGCCAGATCCTCGCGCTCCTGAAAGCCTCCTGACGTGCCTCATCTCTACGAAACCGACGGCGCGGCCATATACCGCCAGTCCTTCGCGACCATCCGCGCGGAGGCCGATCTCGCGCGTTTCTCCGGCGTGGAGGAGCGGGTGGCCGTGCGCATGATCCATGCGGCGGGCCATGTGCCGCTGGCCGCCCATATCCATTTCTCGGACGGCTTCGGGGCGGCGGCGGGCGGCGCGCTGCGCGGCGGCGCGCCGATCCTGTGCGACGCGCGCATGGTGTCGGAGGGGATTACGCGCGCCCGCCTGCCCGCTGACAATGCGATCATCTGCACATTGGGCGACCCGTCCGTGCCGGACCTCGCGCGGCGCATGGCCACTACCCGCTCGGCCGCCGCGCTCGAATTGTGGCGGCCCCATCTGGCGGGCGCGGTCGTCGCCATCGGCAATGCGCCCACCGCCCTGTTCCACCTCCTCAACATGCTGGAGGAGCCGGATTGCCCGCGCCCCGCCGCCATTATCGGCTGCCCGGTCGGCTTTGTCGGCGCCCTGGAATCGAAGGCCGCCCTGTGGGAGGCGCGGCCCGTGCCCTGCTGCATCGTGGAGGGGCGCCTCGGCGGCAGCGCGATCACCGTCGCCGCCGTCAACGCGCTGGCCAGCGAGGCGGAATGACATGAGCGGCACCGTCTATGGCGTCGGCCTCGGCCCCGGCGCGGCCGATCTGATGAGCGTGCGCGCAGACCGCCTCGTGCGGGGCGCGCGCCATGTCGCCTATTTCCGAAAGGCGGGGCGGCAGGGCCATGCGCGCCGCATCGTGGAGGGCATGCTGGCCGCCGATGCCGTCGAGCTGCCCATGGAATATCCCGTCACCACGGAAGTCCCCGTCACCGACCCGCGCTACAATGCCTGCCTGTCCGAATTCTACGCGGAGTGGACGCAGACCCTGCTGACCCTTGCGGCGGCGGGCAAGGACGTGGTGGTGTTGTGCGAGGGCGACCCCTTTTTCTACGGCTCCTTCATGCATCTCCACACCCGGCTTTCCGGCATGGTCCGGGTGGAGGTGGTGCCCGGCATCACCGGCATGTCGGGCGCCTGGACCGCGACGGGTTCGCCCGTCACATGGGGCGATGACGTGATGACCGTCCTCATGGCGACCCTGCCGGAGGAGGAGCTTGTCCGCCGCATCCGCGACACGGATGCGCTGGCGGTGATGAAGATCGGCCGCAATTTCGCGAAGCTGCGGCGCGCGGTGGAGGCGGCGGGACGGACGGATGCCGCATGGCTGGTGGAATATGCCACCATGGACGGCCAGCGCGTCACGCCGCTCCGCGCGGTGGAGGAGGGGGACGGGCGCGTCACCCCCTATTTCTCCATCCTCATCGTCCATGGACAGGGGCGCAGGCCATGAGCGGCGGCTGGGTCGCGGTGGCGGGCCTCGGCCCCGGCGACGATGCGCTGGTCACGCCGGAGGTGACGGCGGCGCTGGCCGAGGCGACCGATCTGGTCGGCTATTTCCCCTATGTCGCGCGCGTGGCCGAACGCCCGGGCCTGACGCGCCACGCCTCCGACAATCGGGAGGAACTGGACCGCGCTTCTCACGCCCTCGCCATGGCGGCGGAGGGGAGGCGCGTCGTCATCGTCTCCTCCGGCGATCCGGGCGTCTTCGCCATGGCGGCCGCCCTGTTCGAGGCGCTGGAGGCGGGGCCGCCCGCATGGTGCGAACTCGACATCCGCGTCCTGCCGGGCATCACCGCCATGCTGGCCGCCGCGGCCCGTGCCGGCGCGCCGCTCGGCCATGACTTCTGCGCGATCAACCTCTCGGACAATCTCAAGCCATGGTCCCTGATCGAGCGCCGCCTGCGGCTGGCGGCGGAAGCGGATTTCGCCATGGCATTTTACAACCCCCGTTCGAAAAACCGCCCGGAAGGCTTTGCAAAGGCGCTGGAAATCCTGCAAGGCGCATGTCACGGCGATCCCTATATCCTCTTCGCCCGTGCTGTCTGCACGGCGCAGGAGAGCTTGCGGATCGTGCGGTTGAGCGAGGCGGAGCCGGACATGGCGGACATGCGGACGATGGTCATAGTGGGATCGAGCCGGACCCGACTGATCGCGCGCACCGCTTCCCCCATACTCTACACGCCGAGGTCGGCCGGGTGAGCGATCCAGCGCAGAACGGCCTCGACATCATGCATTTCCCGCCGGGGAGGCAGGGCGGGCCGGTCGATCATCAACACCGGCAGGCCCAGCGCGCGCGCGGCATGCAGCTTGGCCGCCGCGCCCGTCCCCCCTGCATTCTTGGCGACCACCAGGTCGATCTCCTGCTCGCGCATCAGCCTCTCGTCGCCTTCCGCCGTGAAGGGGCCGCGATCCACGACCAGATGATGGCGGGGCAGCGGCGGCGCCTCCCCGGCCGCCGGGGCATCCACGAAACGCAGCAGATAATGATGCTGCGGCCGGGCGGCGAAGGCATGGACATGCATGCGTCCCAGCGCCAGCATCACACGCCGCGCCGGTCCCGCCAGCGCCGCGACGGCGGCCGGGATATCGGCCACATGGCGCCAGTCGTCGCCCGGCCCCGCCGTCCAGCCGGGGCGGGTCAGCGCGACGAGCGGCACGGCGGCCTTGCGCGCGGCGGTGACCGCATGGGCGCTCATCCGCGCGGCAAAGGGATGAGTGGCGTCGACCAGATGCGTCACGCCCTCGTCCCGCAAATGGCGCGCCAGCCCCTCCGCGCCGCCGAAGCCGCCGACGCGGACCGGCACGGGTTGCGGACGCGGATTGTCGGTGCGGCCCGCATAGCTGAGCACGGTCCGCATGCCCCGTTCCGCCAGCGCGCGGGCGAGGGCGCTGGCTTCCGTCGTGCCGCCCAATATCAGGATGTTGGTCATGGCTGACACTCCATGGCTGACCCTTATCGGCTTGGGGGAGGACGGCGCGGACGGTCTTTCCCCGGCCGCGCGCGGCGCGCTGGACGCGGCGGAGGTCGTCGCGGGCGCCGACCGCCACCTCTCCCTGCTGCCCGCCGCCCTTAGGGCGGAAATCCTGCGCTGGCCAGTGCCCTTCGAGGACGGGATCGCGCGGTTGCTCGCCCATCGCGGGCGGCGCGTGGTCATGCTGGCATCCGGCGATCCCTTTCATTTCGGCGCCGGGGTCAGCATCGCCCGCCATCTGGCGCCCGGCGAGTGGAGGGCAATCCCGGCGCCCTCCACCTTCAGTCTCGCGGCGGCCCGGCTTGGCTGGGCCTTGCAGGACACGCCCTGCCTCGGCCTCCATGCCGCGCCGCTGCAACGGCTGCGCCCCCATATGCTGCCGGGCGGGCGGGCCATCGTCCTGCTGCGCGACGGTGCGGCGGCGGGGAAATTAGCAGAATATATTTATAAACAAGGCTTTGGTGATTCTACTTTATATGTGATGGAAGCTCTTGGCGGCCCGCGCGAGCGCATCCGCCAGGCCTGCGCCGACACCTTCGCCTTGACCGACATAGCCCATCCGGTCGTGATCCCTGTGAGCTTTTCAGGGGAGGGGCGCGTCCTCCCCCGCGCCTCCGGCATAGCGGACGACTGGTTCGACCATGACGGCCAGATCACCAAGCGTCCGGCCCGCGCCCTCACGCTCTCCGCCCTCGCGCCCCGGCCGGGCGAACTGCTCTGGGATATCGGTGCGGGTTCCGGGTCCGTCGCCATCGAATGGCTCCTCGCCCATACCGCGAACCGCGCCATCGCCTTCGAAGGCGACCCGGTCCGCGCCGGGCGGGCAAGGGCCAATGCCGCCGCGCTTGGCGCCGACCGCCTGACCGTCGTGGAAGGCCGAGCGCCTGGAATCCTGGCCGGCCAGCCCATGCCCGACGCGCTGTTCATTGGCGGCGGCCTGTCGCAGGACCTGCTGGATGCGCTCTGGGCGACGCTCCCCATGGGGACGCGCCTTGTCGCCAATGCGGTGACGCTGGAATCGGAGGCGCTTCTCGCCGCATGGCATGCCGCGCGGGGCGGCCAGTTGCTCCGCGTCGATCTGGCCGAGGCCGCCCCGCTCGGTACCCGGCGGGGATGGAAGGCCGCCTATCCGCTCGTGCAATGGACGGTGGTCCTGTGATCGTCGCGGGCTTCGGTTTCCGGGATGGCGCCGATATCGGCTCGCTGGTCGATGCGCTGACCCTGGCGCAGGCCGGCTTTCCCTCCGTCCGGGCGCTGGCCACGCTGCTCGACAAGGTGCCGCTCGTGGAAAGGCTGGCGGGCCTGCTCGACATTCCCTTCCTCGCCTTCGGGACGGAGGCGCTGGGCGGCATGGCGACTCTCACCCGTTCGCCTGTCAGCCTGGCCGTGCGCGGCACGGGCAGCGTGGCGGAGGCGGTGGCGCTCCTCGCCGCCGGGCCGGGCGCGCGCCTGCTCAGCGCCCGCCATATCTCTTCCGATCGCAAGGCCACCTGCGCGCTGGCCGAAGGGATACGCCAATGACCGTCCACTTCATCGGCGCCGGACCCGGCGCGGCGGACCTCCTGACCTTGCGCGGGCGGGACCTGATCGCGGCCAGTCCCGTCTGCCTCTATGCCGGATCGCTGGTGCCGGACGCGATCCTCGCCCATTGCCCGCTAGGTGCGCGGATCGTGAACACGGCCTCGCTTTCGCTGGACGAGATCGTCGCGACGATCCGGGCGGAGCATGAGGCGGGCCATGACATCGCCCGCCTGCATTCCGGAGACCTGTCCATCTGGTCGGCCATGGGGGAACAGCTTCGCCGCCTGCGCGCCCTTGCCATTCCCTTCACCATCACGCCCGGCGTGCCCTCCTTCGCCGCCGCCGCCGCCGCGCTGGAGGTGGAGCTGACCTTGCCGCGCCTCGGCCAGTCGCTGGTCCTCACCCGCACGCCGGGCCGCGCCAGCGCCATGCCGGAGCGCGAGACGCTGGAGCGTTTCGCCGCCACCGGCGCGACCCTCGCCATCCACTTGTCGATCCACAATCTGGCGCGGGTGGTCGCGGACCTCTCCCCCGCTTATGGCGTAGACTGCCCCGTCGCCGTGGTCTGGCGCGCGAGCTGGCCGGACCAGCGCGTCGTGCGCGCGACCCTCGCCACGGTCGAGGCATCGGTCGCGGGCAGCATGGAGCGGACGGCGCTGATCTTCGTCGGTCCCGTACTGGCGGCGGAGGATTTCAGCGAGAGCATGCTCTACGCACCCGATTATGATCGCCGCTTCCGCCCGCAATCGGCCGCATCCCCCTTTGCCGGCCGGACCGAGTGACGCGCATGCCGTCCGGCCTCGTCATCTCCGCGCCCTGTTCCGGGGCGGGCAAGACGAGTGTGACGCTGGGCCTCCTGCGCGCGCTGGCGGAGGATGGGCTGACGGTCCAGCCGTTCAAGACCGGCCCCGACTATATCGATCCCGCCTTCCACCGCGCCGCGGCCGGACGGCCGTCCTTCAACCTCGATAGCTGGGCGATGGAGGAGGACCTGTTGCGCGGCATTGCCGCAGGGGCGGCGGACGCCGACCTCGCGCTGGCGGAGGGGGCCATGGGCCTGTTCGACGGCGCGGCCCGTCCGGGTGTCGCCGGCACCGGCGCGGCGGCGGACATCGCGCGGATATTGGGCTGGCCCGTGCTGCTGGTGGTCGATGTGTCGGGCCAGAGCCAGTCGGCGGCGGCCGTGGCCTCCGGCTTTCGCCAGCACATCGGGGACGGGCTGTTCGCGGGCGTCATCCTCAACCGCGTGGCCAGCCCGCGGCATGGACGTTTCGTCGCCGATGCGATGGAGGCGGCGGGCATCACGGTGCTGGGCACCCTGCCGCGCCGCGCCGACCTCGCCCTGCCGTCACGGCATCTGGGGCTGGTGCAGGC
>JASGGS010000084.1:0-16871 GCA_047602685.1 Sphingobium sp. | reverse complement strand
TCATCGCCCCCCTGGCCGCCTGCCCCACCATGTCCGGCGAGAGGTCGCTGACCACCAGCTCCGCGATGGGCCAGGCAGCGCGGATATGCCGGGTGAGTATGCCCGTGCCGCAACCGATTTCCAGGATGCGGGGCGCCTCTCCCGCCAGCGCGCCCGGCCGCTGCCGCCGGGCCAGCCGCGCGACCAGTGCCGCCGCCTGGCGCTGCGGCGCGGCGGCATCGTCATAGCTGGCCGCAGCGCGCCCGAAGGCGTCGGAGATACGCTGCTTTCGATCCTCGCTGGCCATCATTCCATGGGTCAGCCGATTATACGGTCGTAGATGACATAGCTCCTGTTGATCTTCGACTCGATGGCGTCGGCGATGGCGACCATCCCCTGATTATCCTCCAATATCCAGCCGATCTCGCCGCGTGAGGCGCCATAGCGGGAAACCGACGCCTCCCGGATCGCCTCGATCATCATGAAGGCGAGCTGACTCGCCATGCGGGAGCTTTGCAGGCGCTGGAGCACGCCCATCAGCGGCACGCGCATCGTGCGCACCTTCGGCTTGCGCAGCCACCAGAGCAGCTTGAGGATGTTGAACGGGAACAGCCTGCCGTTGAACGGCCCCGTCGCCTCGTTGAGGTCCGGCAGGGTCATCATGAACGCCACCGGCTCCCCATCCAGTTCCGCGATGCGGATCAGGTCCTCGAAGACGATGGGCTTCAGTTTCTTGCCGAAATGCGCGACTTCCGTATCCGTGACCTCGACAAAGCCCCAGTTCCTGCCCCAGGCATCATTGAGGATGCCGAGGATGATGGCCGCATCCCGATCGAACTTCGACTTGTCGACATTGCGGATGCGGATGCGCGGATTCTTGTGGCCGGAATCCACGATGCGCTGGATCAGCGGCGGGAATTTCTTGCGGATATCCAGCTCATAGGTGTTGAGCTGCTTGACGGGGCGGTATCCCGCCGCCTCGATCCAGCCGCGATATTCCGGGCGGTGATGGCCCATCATCACGGTCGGCGCGTGATCGAAGCCGTGGACCAGCAGGCCCGGCTCCTCCCAGATCGACAGCGAGACGGGGCCGATGGCGCGGGTGACGCCCTTGCCCCTCAACCACTCTTCGGCGGCGGCGATCAGCGCGGCGGCGCTGACCGGATCGGTCGCCTCGAACAGCCCCCAATTGCCGGTGCCGGGACCGAAGCCCTGGTCGGCGGGCATGCCCTGCGCCAGCCGGTCGATATGCGCGCTGATCCGTCCCGTGACGCGGCCACCCTGGCGCGCGAGGAAATATTGCGCCTCGGCATGTTCGAAAAACGGGTTCTTGCCGGGGGTCACCAGCTCCTTGATGTCCATCTTGAGCGGCGGAACCCAGTGCGGATCGTCCTTGTAGACCTCCCACGCGAAATCCATGAAGATCCGGAGGTCCGCCTTGCCCGAAACCGGCGAGACGATGATGTCCTGTTGTGCCAAGGCTGACGCCTTTCCGAATGAGGGTGCGGCGCGTTCAGTCGGCCCGGTCGGGCCGCTTGTCAAGCGATGCGCGCGCGTCAAGACGGGGATTTCCGGGGCTGGCAACGCCACGATATAGCCACTATCTGATGGCATGGCATTGAATATGGGCATCAATGAGACGATCATTCCCGCTGCGGCCAAGGCCCGGCGCGAGGATGAGGCGCTGCTGCGCGCGGCGGCCGACCTGACGCGCGAGTTGAGCCGGCCGAGCGCAGCGGTCTACTGGACCGATTTCGGCCTCTCGGCGCTGCTGGGCTATGCCGCGCTGGCGGGGGCGATCCTGCTGTCGAACCCGCTCGCGGCGACCGCCTGCGGGATTCTGGCCGTGCTCGCCCTCTATCGCGCTGGCAGCTTCATCCATGAACTGACGCATATCAAGCATAGCGAGCTGCCGGGTTTCCGCCTCGGCTGGAACATCGCCATCGGCGTTCCGCTGCTGATGCCCAGCTTCCTCTATGAGAATGTCCATACGCAGCATCATGCGCGCACCCGTTACGGCACGGCGCAGGACCCGGAATATCTGCCGCTGGCCCTGATGAAGCCCTGGACGCTGCCGGTCTTCGTCGCCGTCGCGGCTCTGGCGCCCATCGGCGTTCTGATCCGTTTCGGCCTGTTGACGCCGCTGGGCCTCGTCATCCCCGTGCTCCGGGCCAAGACGGTCGCCTCCTATTCCGCGCTGGCCACCAATCCCGCCTATCGCCGCCGCCCTCCGGAAGGCGCGTTTCGCCGCATCTGGCTCTGGCAGGAAGGCGCCGCCTGCGTCTGGGCCGTCGCGCTGCTGACGATGGTGGCGACGGGCGTGATCCCGCTGCGCGCCTTCGGCATCTTCCTCCTCATCCTGTCGGGTCTGATGGTCCTCAACCAGATCCGCACGCTCGTGGCGCATCTGTGGGAGAATGAGGGCGAGCCGATGAGCGTGACGGAGCAATATCTGGACAGCGTAAACGTGCCGCCGCCCGGCCTGTTGCCGGAGCTTTGGGCGCCGGTGGGCCTGCGCTACCATGCGCTCCACCATCTGCTTCCCAGCGTGCCCTATCATGCCCTGCCCACCGCGCATCGGCGCCTCGTCGGGATGCTGGGCGCGGACTCCGCCTATCATGCGGGCAATCATCGCGGCCTCTATCCACTGGTCGCGCGGCTTGTCCGCAGCACCATGGGCGGACGCGCGCCCCGGACGAAGGTGACGGAGCAGCCTTCCGCCTGATCCATCCAGTCACGACGGAACAGCGGTTCGCGCTCGCCGAACAGGCGATCTTCGGCGCAATTCTCCATCCATATCGGCGCGGCCTTCGAAAAGCCTCTTCCCGCTGATGGGGCCGGAGGACCGCCTGACTATTCCTCCGTGTAGATCAGCACCGTCTCGCCCACGAGCAGGAACAGCATGAAGGGCGCCCAGGCGGCGAGGAAAGGCGGATAGGCGCCGAGATCGCCCATGGCGAGCGCAAAATTATCCGCCACGAAGAACCCGAAGCCGAGAGCCATGCCGATCACCGCGCGCACAAACAGCTTGCCCGACCGCGCCACGCCGAAGGCAGCGACCGCGCCCAGAAGGGGCATGAGGAGCGTGGACAGCGGACCCGCGATCTTGTGCCAGCGCGCGCCCTCCAGCTCCGCCGTGGGGCGTCCGGCGGCTTTCAGCTCGGCGATCGCCTCGCCCAGCTCCCAATAGGAGAGGCTCTCGGCATCGACATGCGCCAGGGTGAACTGGTCGGGGCGGACATCGGGGAAGACCGTGATGCTCCCGATCGGCTGCACATTGCCCCGTGCAACGTCGAAGCGCCGCGCACCGTCCAGCCGCCATGCCCTGCCCTCCCGGCGGCCGCGCGGCGCCTCGACCGTCGCGATCAGATTGCCGTTGGCGCGCTCATAGATGGTGACGCCGCGCAGGGACACGGCATTGCCGCGCCCGACGATGAAATTGGCGTGGATCAGGTCTTCGCCGTCGCGGACCCAGACATTGGACTTGACGCCGCTATCGGGCGGGATCTCGCCGAAACCGGCTGCCTCCCATGCCGCCAGCGTGGCGGTGGATCGCACCACGATGCGCTCGTTGAACGAGAAGCTGATGACCGCGATGACAGCGGCGACCAGCACCAGCGGCGCCAGTATCTGATGCGCGGACAGACCCGCCGCCTTCATCGAGATGACCTCGCTGTTCGCATTGAGCGTGGTCAGGGTGATGAGCGTGCCGAGCAGTACGGCAAAGGGCAGGAAGGTCGCCGTGATCTGAGGCGCGCGCAGCGAGACATAGCGCCATAGCGCACCCTCGCCATTGCCGGCATGGGCAAGCACCGTGCCCGCCTCGCTGAGCAGGTCGAGCACCTGCAACACCAGCACCAGCATGGCGAGCATCGCCAGGCAGCGCGTCAGGAAGGTCTTGCCCATGTAGAGGGCAAGCTGGCGGGAGGGAAAGAAACTCATGCCCATTTGATCAGCCCGTGCCCCGCCCTATGCCGCCCGCGCCTTGCCCCGTCCGCGCAACAGGCGCGTGAACAGTCCGGTCAGCTTGGAGAATTGCCGTTCCAGCGCGCCTATGGGCTGTCCCCCCGGTACATGGGCAGTGATATGATACATCCACAGGATCAGCCCGCCGAAGAGGAAGAAAGGCCCCCAGAGCGCGATGATCGGATCGACCAGGCCGAGGGCGCCCACCGACTGCCCATATTGGTTGATCTTGTGATAAGTCACGATCATCACGATCGACAGGAACACGCCGAGCGCTGAGGTCGAGCGCTTGGGCGGAATGGCAAAGGCGACCGCCGCCAGCGGCAGCAGGAACATCATCGCCACCTCCACGATGCGATAATGGAAATTGGACCATGCGAGATTCTTCTGCTCTTCGGAGGCGTCGGTGCGCGTTCCGGAAACCACCAGTTCCGGCAGGGTCAGTTCCTGATCGCCATCGCCGCGCGTGCGGAAATTGTCGATCTTGGGCAGCTCGATGGGAAGGTCGTGCGCGGAGAAGCTCAAGGTGCGGGGCGAGCGATAGCCCGGCGCGTTCTGGATCAGCATGCCGTCCGACAAGCGCAGGATGATCGTATCAGGGTCGTCGGTCGCCATGAACTGGCCCCGCGCCGCCGTCACCGCCAGCGATTTTCCGTCCTTCGTCGCCATGCGCGCGAAGATGCCGGACAGCTTGCGGCCATTATCCTCGCTCGTCTCGATGCGGATGGTCATGCCGTCGCCGAGATTCGTGAATTCGCCCACCTTGATCGACGCACCCAGCGCGCCCGTGCGCAATTCGAAGCGCAGCCGCTCATAACCGAAACGGCTATAGGGCTGGAGGAAGCCGACAATGCCGAAATTGACGACCGCCAGCAGGAAGGCGAACATGTAGGGGACGCGCAGCAGCCGCCCATAGCTGAGCCCCACGGCGCGGAACACGTCCAGTTCCGAGGACAACGCGATCTTGCGGAACGCCAGCAGGATGCCGAGCATAAGGCCGATGGGAATGCCGAGGCCCAGATATTCCGGCAGCAGATTGGCGAGCATGCGCCATACCGCGCTGACAGGCCCGCCTTCGGTCGCAACGAAGTCGAACAGGCGGCGCATGCGGTCAAGGACCAGCAGCATGGCGGAGATGGTGAGGCTGGCGAGGAGCGGAACGGCGATCAGCCGCGCCATGTACCGGTCGACGGCGGTCAGCATGGCTGCTCCGACGCTACCGCTCTCCTGTCGTTCGACGCGCGTGTCATTGGCGCGGTCTAGCCTCCGGCCGGGCGCAGGTCATGCGGAAAATGTTCGTCGCCGCCGAACCGGGACGGTTTTTCAGGCAGGCTCAGACTGACGCCCGCTCGTGGGGGCGGACGTGGCCTCCGCGATCTTGCGGTCGAGCTGGGCCAGCGTGAAGGGCTTGCGCAGGACATGCTCGCCGTCGAGCAGGCCCGCCTCCGCATCGTCCCCCGCAAAGCCGGTGACGAACAGGACCGGGAGGGTGATGCCCTTCGCGCGCATGCCCGCGATCATCTCCGGCCCGGTCATGTCGGGCATCTGGACATCGGTCAGGATGATATCGAAGTCGGCCTGCTCGCCCAGCAGATCGGCCGCCTTGGCCGGGTGATCGCAGCTGACGCTGCTATGGCCCAGCTCCTCCAGGGCGGAGACGGTCGCGGCGAGGACGCGGGGATCGTCCTCCACGACGAAGACGGCGCGGCGCGGCGCGGCAGGCATGGCGGCGGCCTCCGTCAGGAGACGGGCAGCCTCGCGCTCCGTGCCACGGGTGCTGCGCGGCAGGAATATCTGCACCTCCGTCCCCTCGCCCGGCGCGGAAAGGATGCGAATCTCGCCCTTGCAGCTGCCCACATAGCCGAAGACCTGGCTGAGGCCGAGGCCGGTGCCCTTGCCCACGGGCTTGGTGGTGAAAAAGGGTTCGAACACGCGCGACAGCACCTCCGGCGTCATGCCATGGCCCGTGTCGCAGACGGACAGCAGCACATATTCGCCGCCGGGGCATTCGCCGATTTCGCCCGGCTTCAGTTCGGCGCACGCGGCGGCGATGGTGATCGTGCCCTTGCCGTCCATCGCGTCGCGCGCGTTGACGCACAGGTTGAGCAGCGCATTCTCCAGCTGATGACGGTCCGCCCAGATGCGCCAGTCCTCCGCCCTGGGGCTGAGAATGACCTGGATCTGGTCGCCGATGGTCCGGTCGATCAGTTCCGACATGCCCCTTATCAGTTCGTCGGCATCGACTTCCGACGGCAACAGCGGCTCGGAACGGGCAAAGGCGAGCAGGCGCCGGGTCAGCGATGCCGCGCGATTGGCGCCCTCCATCGCATTGTCGATATGGCGGGCGGCATCCGCATTGTCGGATATGCGGCGGCGCGCCAGCTCCAGCCCGCCCAGCACCACGGCCAGCATATTGTTGAAGTCGTGCGCGATGCCGCCGGTAAGCTGACCCACCGCCTCCATCTTGTGCAGCTGGCGCAGGCTCTCCTCGGCGGCGGCGCGCTCCTCCATCTCCGTGCGGAGGCGGCCATTGGCGACCTCCAGCTCCTTGGTCCGGTTCTGCACCGCTATCTCCAGATTGTCGACGCGGCGCGCTTCCGCATCGGCCAGCCGCCGGGCATAGCGCCGCTCGTTGAAGGCGCTGTTCGCGATCCAGAGCAGGACGAGCGCCGCGACCAGCACGACCCCGCCGACGAGGCTGTAGCTGCCCGCCAGCCGGTCCGCCCGCATCTTCGAAAGGTCGAGCAGCGTGTTGCGTTCGTCCAGAACCCCCATCTCATGCCGGATCATGGTGGTGAGTATCTGATGTATCCGGTCCGCATTCTGGGAACGGTTCGCCTCGTAAAGACGGCCCAGCGCGCCCAGGCGCTGGTCATAGGTGGTGCGCAGCGCGATATCGTTCAGCGTATTGCCCCGCTCGCCATAGGCGGCGCGAAGCTGGTCGATCAGCTCCCGCTTGCGCGCATCCCCGCGTGAGGCGCGGCGCAGGCTTTCGATGAGCGTTCCCGCCATGCGCCATTCGTCGGTGTAGCGCTGCCCGTCCTTTACATCGACGCTGACGACATAGCGCGCCAGAAGGGATTCGGCCCGCGCGACCGTCCCTTCCAGATTGCGGGCAATGGCGATGACCTCATAGCTGCGGCGTTGCTGGTCCAGCGCCTTGTCGCGATCCTGCGCCGCGCCATTTGCAAGCCAGAAGAGCAAAGCCAGCGCCAAGGTAAGCGCGAGACCCAGCGCCAGCGGGACAAACCGCCGCCAACGCGGCAGATCGTCGTGCGCGTCATCCGAGCCTTTGTCCTGGCCATGGGTAAGCCCAAGCATCCGTCGTGCTTAACGCAATGATAGGCGCGCGGAAAGCGACGTTTCAGAAGAGCATCAAAATTGTGCCCGATTCAGGCGATCGCGCCTGTGGCACGGCCGGCCGAAGCGAAGATTTCCAGAATCTGGCCCACCTGATCGTCGGAATGCTCCGCGCACAACGAGCAGCGCAGCAGGAAAGTCCCCGCCGGTGTCGCGGGCGGACGCGCCATATTGACGTAGAGGCCGAGTTCGAGGAGCGCCTGCCACATCGCCACCGCCTGGATCTGGTCGGTGAGGATGACGGCGATGATCGCCGATTGCGGCTCCTTCGTGCCCAGGGTGAAGCCGAGTTCGGCCAGCCCCTTGTGCAGCCGCTGGCTGTTCCTCCACAGCTTCGCGCGCTTTTCCCCCGCATGCATCAGCTTGCGGATGGAGGTCGCGGCGGTCGCCACCACGCTCGGCGGCAGCGAGGCGGTGAAGACATAGGGCCGGCAGACGAGGCGCAGCACCTCGAACTTCGGATGGTTGGAAACGCAGAAGCCGCCGACCGTGCCGACCGACTTGGAGAAGGTGCCGACGACGAAATCGACGTCCTTCTCGACACCCTGCTCCTCATAGACGCCGCGGCCATTGGCGCCGAAAAATCCCATGCCGTGGGCTTCGTCCACCAGGATCATGCAATTGGGATGCTTGCGCACGGCCGCCACCATGTCCGGCAGCGGGGCGACGTCGCCCAGCATCGAATAGACGCCCTCCAGCACCACCAGCTTCTGCGCATCCCTGGGCAGGCGGCCGAGGCGCTTGTCCAGATCCTCCACGCTGTTGTGGCGGAAACGCACAATCTCCGCATCGCCCAGGAAGCAGCCGTCATAGATGGAGGCATGGCTGTCGGCGTCGAGGATGACGTAATCACCCTTGCCGGCCAGCGTCGAGATCATGCCGAGATTGGCCTGATAGCCCGTCGAGAAGACCATGGCGGAGGAGGTGCCGTAGAAATCCTTCAGCGCCTCCTCGACCTCCCTATGCCCCTGATAGGTGCCGTTGAGGACGCGGCTGCCGGTCGTGCCCGCGCCGAAATCGTCGAGCGCCTTCTTGCCCGCCGCCACCACGTCCGGGTCGAAGGTCATGCCCATATAATTATAGGTGCCGAGCAGGATCGTGTCCCTGCCCTTGATGACGGCCAGCGTCGGCGACTTCACCTCGTCCATCACGATGGCGAAGGGATCGCGCACGCCGGTCGCCAGCAGCGCCTCGCGCTCCGCGATCAGGGGATCGAACTTGGAGAAGAGGTCGCGCGCCCCCGCCTGCTCGGCGGGCGTGCGGACGTCAGCGGCGGTTTCCAAGGCGTCGCTCATGATGTCAGCCTTCCGCCTTCAGCTTGACGACGGCATCGACGAGCTGGCCGACCGTCTCGATCTCCGCCTGCATGTTCATGGTGATGATGATGTCGAACTCGTCCTCGATGGCCGCCACGAAGTCCATGACGGTGAGGCTGTCCCATTCGAGGTCGCCCGCAAAGGTGGTAGCCTCGCTCAGCGCGACGCCTTTCTTGTTGAACGGCTCGATCTGCGCGGCAACGCTGTCAAAGATGCTCTGGCGGTCGGTCATTGCGACGATGTTCTCTCTGGTCCGAAGGGGCGGTTGGTCGCGCTCGCCATGGCAGGCGAATGAGGCGGCAATCGGGCATCGCTCTTGAAGGCCCGCGCGCATCATGGCAAGCCCCGCCCGTCAGGGGAAGCGCAATATGTCATCATTGGAGCCGCGGTCCGGCCGGTCCTTTCCGCCCAATGCCATCCACCTCGTCCGCACCAACCAGCAGATGCAGCTTCAGCTCAGCCAGATGGCCGACCAGAAGGCGAGCATGCTGATGGGCGCGACCTTCGTGGTGTTCACGCTGTCCGTGGGGCAGTTGCGGGGCGATGGCGGGATGATGCTGCCCATCGGCATGCTGGCGCTTTCGGCCTTCCTGTCCGCGCTGTTCGCGATCATGGCCGTCCTGCCGAAGGTCACGGACCTGCGCAGCACCGCCGTCGGATCGGAGGCCAACCTCCTCTTCTTCGGCATATTCACCGCCCTGCCGGAGGAGGAATTCATCGACCGGGTGCTGGACCGGCTGGAAACGGACGAGACGACCTATCGCACCATGTTGCGCGACATGTATCAGGCGGGGACCATATTGCAGCGCAAGAAATATCGCTATCTTGGCTATGCCTACCGCATCTTCCTGACCGGAATGGCGCTGACGGCGACAATGGCGGCGGCGGAACTGGCGACGGGCCAGCTCCGTTGAGGCGGCCGCGCCGGGCGATCAGAAACGGACCCGGACGACCTCATATTTCTCCAGCCATATCCACGTGCCGTTCTTGAGGCGCGAGGGCAGCCAGGCGAATCTGGTCTGCGTGGAACGGGAATAGGCGCTGGCGGAAGGGCGCCGCCCGTTCCCGGTCGGCCTGCGAGAGAATCGGAAACGCATTCGGAACATTCTCCGTCTGAGTCATCTCCTCTCCATAGTGCCCTATTCCTGCTTGACGGTGACACAGGCCCGCGCCGTCATCAATCGGGAAATGGCGGCCGCGTCAGGATTTCAGCCATCCCTTCTCCCTATAGGCGGCGGCGGTGACCGCCAGGCCCGTCGCGGCCGGTATGCCCGGCTGCCAGAAGGCCGGCGGAACCTGAAGGTCCGGGGAGGCCACCCAGTCGGGATGGCAGAAATAGCGGGCGCGGTCGGGCGTGATCTTGGCCTTTCCGCCGCGCAGGAGCCGGTCGATGCGCGCCGCCGCCATCAGGACGAGGCGGGGCAGGGAGACGGGCAAGGCGCGCCGTCCCACCGCCCGGCCAAGGGCGCGCGCGAAGCCGACATGGGTGAAGCCGCCCGCCGTCCCGTCGTCCACCTCGAAAACCCGGCCGGAGGTGGCGCCCGACCGGTCGCCGGCGAGCCGGACGAGAAGCTCCGCCAGATCGTCGGCATGGATGACGGACAGGCGGCCGGATGGGGGAAGCAGGACGATGCCCCGCGCGGCCATGCGGAACATCTCCAGCATTTCCCGGTCGCCGGGACCGTAAATGGCGGGCGGGCGCACGATGGTCCAGTCGAGCGCGCCTTCTTCCGATGCGTCGCCCGCGACGGCGGCGAGGACGACCTCCCCCTCCCGCTTGGACCAGCCATAGTCGGACAATCCCGGTTCCCGCGCGGACAGGGAGGAGACGAGGATGAACCGCCGCGTCCCCGCGCGCCGCGCCTTCCCGGCCAGCAGGCGCGTTCCCTCCGCATTGGCGGCGTGGAAGGCGTCGCGCGTCGGCACGTTGATGGCGCCCGCCACATGGATCACCGCGTCCGCGCCCTCGACAAGCGCGGCCAGCGCATCCTCATCGGCCAGGTCGCCGGAAATCCAGGTGACGCCCGGCCGCCGGGCCTGCGGACGGCGGGCCAGCGCGCGCACCTCATGCCGCTCGCCCAGCAGGCGCTCCAGCACCGCGCCGCCGAGGAAACCGGTGGCCCCGGTGAGGGCGACGATCATGCCGCGCGGCCTCTCGCGCCGGTCACAGCACGACCATATGATCGCGATGGACGAGGACCGACCGCTGCACGGAGCCGAGGATCGCCTCGATCTCCTCGCTGCGATGGCCGATGATGCGGGCGGCATCGTCCGCGTCGAACTCGGCAAGGCCGCGCGCGATCACATGGCCGTCCATGGCCGCGATATTGACCACATCGCCGCGCCGATAGTCGCCGCTCGTCCCCTTCACCCCGGCGGGCAGCAGGCTGCGGCCCCGGCCGAGAGCATGAACCGCCCCTTCGTCCACCACCAGCGTGCCCCGCACGGTGAGGCGGCCCGCCAGCCAGTTCTTGCGGGCCGCCTTGCGCCGGTCGCCCTTGAAGATCGTGCCCCGGCCGGACTGGACCCAGCGGGTCAGCGGCGCGTCCACCCGGCCGGATATGATGGCGAGGTGCAGGCCCGCGCGCGTCGCGATGCGCGCCGCCTCCACCTTCGACGCCATGCCGCCCGATCCCATGCCGGACGCCGAATCGGCGGTGGCCATGGCCGTGATCCTGCCGTCGATGCGCTCCACCAGCGGCACCAGCTCCGCCTCCGGATCGGCATGGGGATTGGCGGTATACAGGCCGTCTATGTCGGACAGCAGCACCACGGCATCGGCATGGGACGCCTGGCCGATGCGCGCGGCGAGACGGTCATTGTCGCCGAACTTGATCTCGGCCGTCGCCACGCTGTCATTCTCGTTCACCACGGGAATGACGCCCAGCCCCAGCAACCGCTCCAGCGTCGCGGAGGCATTGAGATAGCGGCGGCGATGCTCCAGATCGTCGAGCGTGACGAGTATCTGCGCGGAGGCCACGCCCTCCGCCTGCAACAGCTCCGCCCATATGCCCGACAGCGCGATCTGGCCCACGGCGGCGGCGGCCTGCGCATCCTCCAGGGTCGCGCGCCCCCCTTTCGCCAGGCCGAGGCGCCGGGCGCCGAGCGCGATGGCGCCGGAGGAGACGATGATGATCCTCTGCCCGGCGCGGTGGCGCGCGGCGATCTCCGCCACGAGGGTCTTCAGCCAGTCGCGCCGCACCTCCCCGTCCTTGCTGACGAGGAGCGCCGAGCCGACCTTGACGATGATCCGTCCGCAGACATTGGCGCGGAAGCCCGTCAGCACGTCCGTCATGCGCTGGCCCAGACGAACAGGCGCACGGGTTCCTCGCCGGACGGATCGGGACGGGGAGCCTCGGCCTGCCGCCGCTGTTCCGCCTTCGGTTCCGGAACCGGCTTTTCCGGCGTGTCCGGATGGACGGTGCAGGCGGAAAAGCGGGTCAGATCGGCGACCATGGCTTCACCTCCCCCCCGCCGTCCCCGTCGCCGTCCCCCTCGCCGTCATCGTTGAAAAGCTCACTGGCTTCCCTACCCAAATGGGCCGGGGGAAAGTCCTGGCTCTCGACCAGGGCGTCGAGCAGGGCCTCCACCCCCTCGCCGGTGGCGCCGGAGATAGTGAACACTTCCTCCACGCCTTCCTCGCGCAGTTGCGCGGCGATGTCGTCCATCAGTTCCGGACCCAGCAGGTCGCCCTTGTTGAGGGCCACGATCTGCGGCTTCTCGTCCAGGCCCTCGCCATAATTCTCCAATTCCCCGCAGACGATGCGCCACGCCTCGACGGGATCGTCGCCCGTCGCGTCGACCAGGTGGAGGAGCACCCGGCAACGCTCGATATGGCCCAGGAAGCGGTCGCCGATGCCGACCCCCTCCGACGCGCCCTCGATCAGGCCGGGAATGTCGGCCAGCACGAACTCGCGCTGCTTGTGGCTCACCACGCCCAATTGGGGCCTGGTGGTGGTGAAGGCATAGGCGCCGACCTTTGCCTTGGTGTTGGTCACCTGGTTGATGAAGGTGGACTTGCCCGCATTGGGCATGCCGACAAGGCCGACATCCGCCAGCAGCTTGAGGCGCAGCCACACCCATTTCTCCTCGCCCGGCCAGCCCGTGCCATGCTGGCGCGGCGCGCGGTTGGTGGAGGTCTTGTAGCTGAGATTGCCGCGCCCGCCGTCGCCGCCCTTCAGGAAGACGATGCGCTGCCCGGCCTCCGTGAAGTCCGCGAGAAGCTCCGAATAGCCTTGCTCGTCCGGTTCGGAGATGATCTGGGTGCCCACCGGCACCTTGACCACCAGGTCCTCGCCGCCCGCGCCGGTGCGGTTCTTGCCCGCCCCCGGCTGGCCCCGCTGCGCCTTGAAATGCTGGGTATAGCGGAAGTCGATGAGCGTGTTGAGGCCCGGCACCGCCTCGAATATGATGTCCCCGCCCTTGCCGCCATTGCCGCCGTCGGGACCGCCATATTCGATATATTTTTCGCGCCGGAAGCTCACGGCGCCGGGACCGCCCGAGCCGGAACGTATGTAGATCTTGGCCTGATCGAGAAAATGCATGGCCGGGCCTTTAGCCCGTGCGCGCAATTCTGGAAAGGGCGGGTCTGGAAAGGGCGGGCGGGAACCGGGCGGTCATCGGGCCGCCCGTTCCCGCCCAAACCGTCAAGCCCACGCGGGCATGGTGTCGCGATAGAGTTCCAGCGCCGGTTCGTCGCGCGGCGGGACCAGCGATTCGTCATATTCGAACATCGCCGTCTGCACCGCGCTCTGCCGCCCGCGGCTGAGCCGCTGCTCGACCCGGCCGGTGGGGCGGAAGCCGATCTTGCGCAGCACCCGCGCGGAGGAGGGATTGTCGAGGAAATGGCCCGCGCGCACGCCGATCAGGCCCGTGGCCCGCGCGATCCGCATCACCGCCCGCGTCGCCTCCGTCGCGAACCCCAGGCCCCAGTGCGAGCGCTCGACCCAGTAGCCCAGTTCGAGCGCGCCGTCGGCCCGGCGCGAGATCGCCGCGCCGCCGACCAGCCGGGGCGCGCCGCGGGTGCGCAGAAAGGCAAGGAATTCCGGCAGGCGCGGGTCTCGCGCGCGCCCGATCCAGCGCTGCGCCTCCGTCTCGTCATAGCCGGCGGGCACGTTCAGCAGGTTGCGGGCGATGTCCGGATTGCTGAGCGCCCTGGCGAGGGGTTCGGCATCCTCCGGCCAGCTGGGCCGCAATATGAGTCTTTCGGTCCGGGCGAACATATCAACTACCTCTTATCACTATAATTTTTTGCTTTATGCTTTTGGCTGCCCTTCCCCGTTGCGCGCCCTTTAAGCCTGGTTGGTGACAGACGTGCGACATCGTGGCGAATATCGGGACGCCGGCGCCTGTCCCGTGAACGCGGTTCCCGGCGCTTATATCCCTCCCGCGAATCCATCCGTCCTTGATCCGCCGCATGGCGGCAACCGGCCGCCCTTCGGAGGAGGTCGGGAAGCGACGGGGCGTTGGGAAGCGGTCCCCCTCGCCTCGCGCCTCGCGCGCAGTCCCCGGCGGCACGCGTGATCGCTTGACCTGTTCAGCATCGGCTGGCACCCCAGGGGCAGGAGAGGCATCCGGCACAGGCGGCCGGAGCGCATGAAGCCGGAGAGCATGATGAGCGAAACGCCGCAGCCCCGCATTCCCAACCTGCCGCGCGAGGCGTGGACGGACGCCGCGCGGGACGTCTTCGCCTTCTGGGGCGAGCCGGGCGCGCGGGAGAACGGGTCGAGGACCAATCTGGTCATGGTGCTGGCCAATCATCCGCCGCTGGGCATGGCCTTCAACACGCTGGGCAAGCATCTGCTGCTCGATTCCACCCTGCCGGTGCGCCCGCGCGAACTGGCGGTGCTGCGCACGAGCTGGCACCTCAAGGCGGAATATGAATGGCATTATCATGTCGGCTATGCCCTGACGGCGGGCATGACGCTGGCGGAGATTGCCGGCATCGGGGAGGGACCGGGCGCGGCGGTCTGGGCGGGCAAGGAGGAGGACAGCGCCGTCCTGTCGGCCGTGGACGAGCTGTGGGAGCATTCGCGAATCGAGGATGCGACCTGGGCCGCCCTTTCCCGCCATTATTCCCGGCAGCAATTGATGGACCTGGTTTTCACCATCGGAAACTATGTGATGACGAGCTGGGCCATCGCCGCCTTCGCCATGCCGCTGGAGGAGGGGGTGGACCGGATCGGCTTCGACCTCAGGACGCAATCGGGCCGGATTCCGGGCGCCCGTTACCGCCCCGGCGAAAAGGAGGACTGGGCGGAGCCCGGCTGACTGCATAGCCTTGCACTTCACGCGCCCCGCGCGTTAACGCGGGGACATCGCCATCGGCCGTGCGGCCCCATCCATCGGAGAGATCATGTCTGAAGCCAGCTCCCCCCGCGTCCCTCCCCTCCGCCGTGAGGAACTGACCGATCCCGCGCGGGAGGTCTGCGCCTTCTGGGGCGAGCCGAATGCATGGGAGGAAGGGTCCAAGACCAACGTCATCAACGTGATGGCCCAGCATCCGCCGCTGGGTAAGGTCTATAATGAATGGGGCAGGCATTTCCTCATGAACAACTCGCTGGCGCTGCGCCAGCTGGAGCTGATCGTGCTGCGCGTCGCCTGGCGCGTGAAGTCGGAATATGAATGGCATAACCATGTCGGCTACGCGATCAATTGCGGCATCACGCTGGAGGAGATCAAGGCGTGCCAGGAGGAGCCGGTCGTCTTCGCCTGGGCGGAGCAGGACCGCGCCGTGCTCGACGCCGTGGACGATCTGATCGACACGAACCGGATCGGCGACGCCACATGGGCCGCGCTGTCGCGCTTCTACAACAGGCAGCAGCTGATGGACCTGACCTTCACCGTCGGCCACTATGTCATGACGAGCTGGGCGCTCTCCACCTTCGAGGTCGGGATCGAGCATGCCGATCCCATTGGCTGGGATCTGAAGCACAAGTCCGGAACGATACCGGGCGCGACCTACAAGCCCATGGAGACGGAAGATTGGACATCGACGCGCGGCTATTAGCACTGGAGACACGGTTGCGGGCGGCCGAGGATCATCTCGCGATCCTCAACCTCCTGAACAGCTACGGCCCGCTGGTGGACAGCGGGTCGAGCGAGGAGGCCGCCGGATTATGGGCCGCGGGCGGCGGCTATGATTTCAGCGGGGGCATGAGCGGCGGCACCCGGCTGGAGGCGCCCGCCGAGTTGGTCGCCATGTATGAATCGGACGGGCATAAGGGACTGGTCTCCACCGGCGTCTCCCATTTCACCGCCACGCCGAAGATCAGCATTTCCGGCGATGCGGCGGAGGCGGTCGGATACAGCTTCGTGATCCTGAAGGAGGGCGACCGCTGGTTCGTCTGGCGCGGGGCGGTCAACCACTGGACGCTGGCGCGGACGGAGGCGGGCTGGCGCATCGCGGAACGGCATAACCGCACGCTCGACGGGTCGGCGGACAGCCATGCGACGATGCGGCGGGTGCTGTCCCTGTGAGCCGCCGTTTCGAGGGGAAGGTCGCCATCGTCACCGGCGCCAGCACCGGCCTCGGCCCCATATTGTCCCGGATGCTGGCGGCGGAGGGCGCCAGGGTGGTGATGGCCGCGCGCCGGGGCGATCTGGTGGAGGCGGCCGCCGCGCGGATCGGAGAGGCGGCCGTCGCGATCCAGGCCGACGTGACGCGGGAAGGCGATGTCGCCGCCATGGTGGACGCGGCGATGGACCGCTGGGGCCAGGTCGACGTCATGATGAACAATGCCGCCGTGCCGGGGAAGGACCTCCATATCTGGGAGCAGACGCTGGAGAACTGGAACGCGACCTTCGCGGTCGACGTGACGGCGGCGATGCTGTGCAGCCGGGAGGTCATCCGCCGGTCCATGCTGGAGAGGAAGACGGGGGCCATCGTCAACTTCTCCTCCACGGCGGGTTGGAACGGGCTGCCGCGCAAGAGCCATTACAGCGCGGCCAAGGCGTCCCTGCGGGTCCTGACAAAGGTGATCGCGCAGGAGACGGGGCCGCATGGCATCAGGTGCAACTGCCTCGTCCCCGGCCAGATCGAGACGGACCTGCTCAAGGGCTGGCTCGAACGGACCGCCAAAGAGGAAGGGATCAGCGTGGAGGAGAAGCGCGCGGCCGTGCTGTCCGGCGTGGCGCTGACGGGCGTGATCTCCACGCCGGAGGATGTGGCGAAGGCGGCCCTCTTCCTGGCGTCCGACGATGCGCGCACCATCACCGGCATCCACATTGATGGACTGGCCGGTGATGGTG